>NZ_JBKJUM010000135.1:0-48395 GCF_046590655.1 Daejeonella sp. | reverse complement strand
CCAGTCGCTCTTACTTGTTTGAAATTCAACCAGCTGTTTATCACTCATCTCACTTAAATCATCATAACGGCCATTAAAGTTTTGTGCTTTAGATTCTTTAGGTGTAATTCTGAAGATACGCCCGGTTTCTGAGTTCAAAACCTCTTTCCCACAAATATCCGCATCATGCCAATCCAGAGCATACATACCCCCATCAGGGCCTATCTCCATACTAAAACCTACCCATTGGGCATTGTTTGCCATCATAAAATCGTCCCCGTGATAGCCTGAAAATCCAGAACCTTTTCGCTCTAAGATATCTGACAGTACAGCATGTTCATGAATATTAGCCATAAATATCCTGCCCTGATGCTCCTGCGGAAAAGCGTCCGACTGGTAAATCCTTGCCCCTCCATGGGCAGAACGGTGGCTATGATCAGCTATGGTTTTAATATCATCATAAACAAAAGGATTAAAATGCTGCCCTCCCTGCCGGTGATAAATCCCACCCGGAATTACATGCCATAAATGCGGAATTACACATGCGCTGATGAAAAGCTGCCCTTTAGCATCATAATCTATCCCCCATGGATTACTGAAGCCATGTGCCACAACTTCAAAGCGGTCTTTTGTTGGATGATAGCGCCAAACACCACCGTTAATGTCCACCCCTTCCCCTTCCAGTATATCTTCCGGAAATGCTTCTTTATGTTTATAGATCCGTCCCTTGCCAGCAGGTTTCCGCACTTTGGAAGGCGTTGCAAAACCCTGTAAACCATACAACCAGCCATCCGGGCCCCAATGTAAACTGTTCAGGGTTTCATGCCGGTCGCGAATGCCCCAGCCGGTTAAACGAACTTCAATATCTTCCATCTCTGCTTTATCATCATGATTGCGATCAGGAACAAACAGCAAATTTGGCGGGGCGCCAATAAAAACGCCGTCAAAACCAACCGCTATGGCCGAAGGAAACGGAATCCCTTCTAAAAATACTTTCTTCGAATCGGCAACGCCATCATCATTGGTATCTTCCAGAATTAAAATCCGGCTATTACCAGCATTTGAAAAACCATACCCCCGTGATTCATAATCTTTGTTTTCAGCAATCCATAGGCGGCCTTTATCATCCCAGCAAAATGCCATAGGCTGCGTCATCATTGGTTCTGCTGCCCAAACATTCACTTTAAAGCCGTCCTTAACGGTAATGGCTTCCACAGCTTGTTGTGGCGTTAAAAACTTGGCCTCAAGACCTTCCTTTTGAGCAATCGCCCATAAAGCCACTGTCGAATACATGGATTTTTCTCCGGTATAATCGCCCCACATATCCGTAAGCTCCAAATCATTTAAGGCACCGGTATAAACAACAAGTTGATGCTTGATAACTTCTGTTTCTCCTTTATTTATTTTCCAATCGCCATTACGGGATCTTGCAGGGCCAATTCCAAATTGATTGTCCACACGCCATGTTTGAGGATAACCTTTATTTTGAGGATGATCAAAAATCGCAATATGTGCTAAATCGTCCCTACCTTCAACCTGCATACCGGCATCAACCCACATTGCGGGCTGTCCTTCTGCTTTTTCATTACGCTGACGGGCGGCATTAACCACTTCGCCTTTAATACCTTCACGCCATGGCATACGGAGAAATAAACCTCCGTAATCGTATTTGCCGATAGTTATATCTGTTTTTGCTTCACCTTTCCATTCCAATTCCAAAAAAAACTTACTGTCCTGCGCTTTCATTGACCAGTTTTGGGTTTCGGTTAAAACCTTATTTCCCTTTTCGTCAAGCAGATCATACACCGTTTGCCACTTTACTTCTTTTCCTACCGCTTCCAGTACACGAGCTGAAACTCTTTTCCAGTAATCACCTGAAGGATTATGAAAATAATCCCGTCCATTTACACGTGTAAAACCCCAGTAAAGTCCGGTTTGATGTTTATGGTGCCCCGGGCTGTATTCAGTTAAAATGCCCTTTCCGTCTGGCGCTGCAATTGGATGTATATATGGCCGGAAATCAGCTTTTGCATTTTGAGTCAATATGGGTTCTTTCATGTCTGCACTATACACCGAAATTGTACCTGCAGCTTTGTCTTCTTTAATATTAAGTTCAACTTCTTTATCTTTTAAAAATGGAAACCCATTATGAGAGATGTATTTAAACCCAACCCAGAAATTGAAAATGATAAAAGAAATAAATAGAATGAATGAACGGATCATAAGTTTATTGTTCTTTAATTTAGGCTTGATAATTATAAAATCGCTCAGAAACTGTCTTAAAATTAAGATATCTTGCCATCTCTTATAAAAAGAAATGTCTAAGGTTTCAATGATCAAGAATAAATTCTTTCCATGAATGTGTTAACTCTGCATTGTTCAGCTCTCCAGTATAGACAAACAATCTATAACGGATAACCTCAGTTTCACCTTTGGCAAGTTTCCAGTCTCCCAAAATTTGTCGTGAAGGGCCAAGTCCCAATTGAGTATCAACCCGCCAAGGGGTAGGAAAGGCTTTGTTATCCGGGTGATCAAAGATCGCGATATGAGCAAAATCATCACGCCCATCAATCTTTATCCCTACATCGCTCCAAATAGCTCGCTGGGCTTCCATCTCCATATTACGTTGCCCGGCAGAATTAATAATCGCACCAATAGTTCCTTTAACCCAGGGCATACGAACAAATAAGCCTCCCACGTAGAATTTTCCCATTGTGACGTTTGTTTTTGCTTCTCCTCTCCATTCCAGGTCCAGCAGATATTTTCCATCATATTTCTGCATTGTCCAGTTTTGCGTTTCGACCATTATAGTATTGCCCTTTTCGTCAAGCATATCATAAACGGTCTGCCATTTGACCTGCTTCCCTTTTTCCTTTATTACACTCGCTGAAATGCCACGCCAATAATCACCTTGCCACTTCATAAAGTAATCACGGCCATTGACCAATTTTAATCCCCAGTAAATTCCAGTTTGATGTAAATGGTGCTCCGGGCGGTATTCGGTAAGTATTCCCTTACCATCAGGAGCAATAATGGGATGAATGTAGGGGCGCTCATCCCTCTTGGCAATTTGTGTAAGTATTGGTTCCTTAGCACTGCGGGAAAAGACAGAGATAGTCTCAGCAGCCTGGTCTTGCTGAATACGTAATATTGTTTTCGACTGTTGTTTCCTATTTTTGAGGATCTGAGCGTTGCCCGGGTAACCTATAAAAACAAAAACTATAAATAAGGCAATTAATCTCATAATAACTGTTATTTCGTAATGCTTATTATTCCCATATTAATTTTCCTTTATTTTCATGCTACGATAAGATACTGAGCTTCCATTATTTTCAAGAAGTATATGGCCTTTAAACGACATACCAAAGTTTGGCAAGTCTTTATATTTACTTTTTGACATCAAATCCTTGTATTCAGCAGATCCAAGCTTGTATTCTAGAATTTTGTTCCCGTTCAGCCAATATTCCACCTGCTTATCTGGGAGCATTTTTATAAAAGCCTGATTCCATTCACCTATTCTTTTAGCTATGGCAGATGTCTTTTTTGATGCCAATATATCAGCTAGTGATCCGAGTGTTCGATTACCCGTTACGCCGGAAGCGGAATCATCCACTATCTGATATTCCAATGAGGATAGGGCTGTACTTCTGTTTCCTTCAGATTCGTTTACAAAATACTTAACCCCGCTATTAGCTCCTTCTGAAAGTTTAAAATCAAATTTCAACTCAAAGGGACCATATTGTTTTTCAGTTATTATATAGGAACCACCGGCTGATTCTGTACCATCAGGTTTTAACACACTCATTTCTCCGTCTTTAATCGACCAGACATTTTTAGGAAATTCAGATTTATTGGGACCGCTCCAACCCCTGGTAGATTTGCCATCCCACAATAAAGAGTAGTCATTCTTTTCCTCCTGGGATGACAGATTATTAGGAAGAAGGTTAACTACAAATGCATTATCCAAAGGTGAAATTTTCAAATCGCCGGTTTGTAAGCGAATATTACGAAAACGCACTTTATAGCTCCCGGCCGGATCGTTTGCCTGATTAGCATGTAGCTGGAGTCCAATATATCCTCTTAGAAATCTTCCATCAATAAGGTGCGCAGCCGGAATTCCATTTATCCAGGTCCTGATCGTGGTGCCTATACATTCAATCCTATATTTATTCCACTGAAACCCACTTTTTTGGTCTCTTTTAAAAGCTTTTTTAGCGGCGGGACTGAGCTGCTCCCCAGGATATATCCAACCCCTGTTCCCTCCCTCTTCATAAATTGCACCACTCCATTGCTGTGGTTTTGGATCCACTTCCATCTGGTAACCGTGTACACGGCCGTTATTATAATCAGGATAACTAAGTGTGCGAAATTGAATACCCGAATTATTCATTAAAGTATCTATTGACACGTCCAACTCCAGTACGAAATCCCCGTATTCTTTATTCGTGCAAAGAAAACCGTTTGGCTCGCCCGGAACCGTTGTTCCAACGATCATTCCATTGTTAACTTCCCATATATGCTTCCCGTTGAGCTGTTGCCAGCCGTCAAGATCTTTGCCATTGAAAATGGTCTGCCAATTATTTTCCTGAGCCTTGCATGGCACAGATAATAGCACAGAAATTAACATTATCCATATGCCGGGAAATTCTATTTTTTTCATGCGGATCATTCTAATTCCTATTTCCTGTAAATTTATTTTGCGCAAAAAAGCTTTAAAGTCTCTTAATTGGGCAATGCAAAAGCGATGACAGAGTCGCCGTGCTTGGTACCGTTCTTCCCACCGCCCCCAGCAGCAATTACAATATATTGTTTACCATTGATCATGTATACACTTGGCGTAGCGTAACCTCCGGCAGGCAGTTGGTATTCCCATAGTACGATACCGGAGCGCTTATCAAATGCCCGGATCTTCTCGTCGGCTGTGGCAGCTATGAACACCAGGTTCCCCGCTGTTACTACCGGCCCGCCGAAGCTCTTTGTTCCTGTATTACGAATTCCTTTGGCAACCAATTCGGGGTATTCACCCAAGGGAACCTTCCAAAGAATTTCGCCCTTATCCAGGTCTATAGCATTTAGGGTTCCCCAGGGTGGGGATATAGCTGGGTAGCCATTTTGATCAACAAAAAACGGGGTCATATTGGCGTATCGCGGTGCCCGGTCAGAGGCAGGGTCCGTCGTAGCAGTCTTGACCGGCTCGGCTTCAATATCGCTGCTCTTCAAATAGGCAACCAGGTCGTTTAACTGTCCGCCCATAATTTGTTTAAAGGTTGGCATCATGCCGCGACCGTGAGTAAGTATAGATTTAATGGAATCGCTGCTTAGTTTTAAGTTGGTAAGCGGGGGGAATAATGGCGGATTACCCACTTTGTTTACCCCGTGGCATGCGGTACAGTTTGTATTATAGATCATCGCGCCACGCTGAAGAGGTGTTGCCGACGCCATGTCGACATTGGCAGCTAAAGGCTTGAGACTATGTATTGTGGGCGCTTCATTAACATTGACAAACATTACGTTTGTACGGGGATCGAAAGCAGCACCTCCCCATTCTACGCCACCCTGATGGCCGGGCATGGTAATTACTCCAGCCATGGAAGCCGGCGTATATAACGGCCCTGTTTCATGTTGCCTGAATTTATTCAAAACATAGGCGTGGGTTTCCGGGGTAATGTTACTTAAATCGGACTCCCGTAGGGTGGTACGATTAAGAGGCGGGGGCCTTAAAGGAAAGGGCTGCGTTGGCCAGGCTTCCTCCCCGGGAACCTTTGATGGCGGTACAGGAAGTTCTACTACTGGAAATACCGGCTCCCCGGTTTTTCGGTCCAGCACGAAGGTTAGGCCCTGCTTTGTAAGCTGAACGACAATATCACGGGATTTCCCGTTGGAAGTGACCGTGGCTAAAATGGGGGCAGGAGGAGCATCGTAGTCCCAGATATCATGATGTACTGTCTGGTAATGCCAAATGCGCTTACCAGTTGTGGCGTCCAATGCCAGTACGGTATTGGCGAATAAATTCGCTCCTTTTCTCATCCCACCGTAAATAAAATCAGGGGCCGCCGATCCTGTTGCAAAAAATACCCATCCTCTTTCTTCATCCAGCGTTAGTCCTCCCCAGGGATTCGTTCCCCCGTATCTCTCATCTTTTTCAAATTTCCAGGTGTTGTATCCAAACTCTCCCGGCTGCGGTATGGTATGAAATATCCATTTAAACTCTCCGGTCAGTACATCATAGCCGCGAACATCGCCAGGGGTCGAAGGGCTCTCTTCAGGCGTACGTCCACCCACTATCAGGATATTTTTATATACTATACCCTGGGTCGTAGTCTCAATGTCGACCAGTTCCGGCGCTATCGGCATATTTTTTCGCAGATCTATATATCCATTTTCCCCGAACGACTGGATAAGGGCTCCGGTTTTTGCATCTACGGCATAAACCCTGTCTTTTACAAAATTCAGGATCCGCTTATTTTTGCCATTCACATCTTCCCAATATACAAGGCCCCGGTTACGGCCCCGAAAAGTACGTGCGGCATTGACGTGCTTACCGGGCTTAAATACCCACACTTCCTTGCCCGTGGCCGCATCTAAAGCTACCGCATTAACCTCTGGTGTAGTAAAATATAATAGGCCATCAATAATGATTGGGTTGGCATACATTCCTGGCCCGACAGGATTGCCATGATGGTACTCCCATGCTTTTTCCAGCTTTTGAACATTTCCAGTGTTGATCTGATCCAGTTCAGAATATTGAATCCCGCTGGAGTGTCCCCTGTAAATTCCCCACTCTTTATGATTATTGAGCCTGTTTTTCCACTGGCCCTCCTGTGCTCCACTACTCTTATTAGTGCCCGAAGGGTTTTGCAAACTATCCATTCTTGCAGTACAGGCTATAAAAAACAGCAATACACTTAAAAATAGCAGGTGACGCCCGGAAACATAATTAATTCTCATAAATAGTATATATGAAGCTCTATTTTATTAATTAGTAATAGAGCTTATTCTTATCAGCACTTTTCAATAATTGTCAATTGTAGCCGATACGGAAGCAAGCCGCAGAGTTCCAGTCTAATTTATTTTCCCTGGCAAATGAAGCTGCCTGGATTTAACAGCTTCATTATTGCTAAGATAATTAATAACCTGGATTCTGTGTAAGGGCTGATTTTCCATTTTTGTCTTTAGATAAATCAATCTGGGTTAATGGAATAGGTACAATCTCATTCTGCCCAATCTGGAATTTTTTACCTGAAATGGATGGCATTCTTAAGCCATCGACAGCCAGATATTGATTTAATACCGGCCCGGCTATACCCCATCTTACCAAGTCGAAAAAGCGAACGCCCTCCAATGCAAATTCAAGTCGTTCTTCATGCCGGATAGCCAAAAGCGCAAATGCTTTCGACGCAAAATTTACGGGGTAGGGCTCTGTCTTGTAATTTGCTGCAGGTGTTCCATTTGAGAATTTAACAACAGTAGAATTTTTAGCCCGGTTACGTATTTCATTTACCAGTTTGGTAGCAGTAGCTAATGAACCTACTTCCGCCTCACATTCGGCAAGCCAAAGTATTACATGGCTCAATTTAAACTTACGGTAATTATTTGCATTAGCACCCGGCCGTACCGTAGTGCTGGAATAAATGTTCTTTTCAGACTGTAAATAGGTCGACTTCTTGCTCATATATGGCCCGCCATTGTTGAGGTCCCGAATCCATGTGATGTTAGGAATGCCCCAATCAAAGTCAGGAACACCCGGACGGGATAGCGTCCAGTCTAGACGCATGTCAACCGGCTGGGTATAAAGTACAGTAGCATTGGAAGTAGCCGTGCTGTACGGGAGTTGCTCGGCTGCGATATAAGTGGTTGGATCCAGGTTTACCGGGAGGCCATCATTGCCTGTTCTATAAGCACTGACTAATGAGTGAGAAGGTTGAAAGAAGTTACTCGATGATTTAAATGAAGGTGAATTAAGGGCATCCCCAATATTGGCGTTATTAGCTCCGAATCCATCATTCACCGAGTATTGAACCTCGAAAATCGATTCGGAATTGTTTACTGTTGCTATCAGAAAATTATTTATAAACTGAGGAGCTAAGGTAAATCCACCATTAGTGTAAACATCTTCCAGTAAAGGTTTTGCGTCTGCGTATTTTCGCTGAGCAAGGTATACTCGTGCCAGATAAGTTTTAGCAGCCCATTTAGTTGCGCGGCCCTTGTCGCTCCAGCGGTGAGGAAGATTGTCCTGCGCAAACTTCAGATCTGCCTCTATTTCGGGCCATAAAAGCCGGTCATTAGGTACTGTCGACGGGTTTTCTGTTGTTTCACTGATGTACGGAATTTTACCATATAAATTGGTAAGCTCGGTGTAAAAATGAGCCCGTAGAAATCTGGCCTGGGCTATAGCTTGTGTCGTTTCAAGAGCGCTCATATCTGTAGCCTTGGCAACAGCTTTCAATACATCATTGCAGCGCAGCACGCCATCATATTTTTGCTGCCAGTTACTGTTAACATATGTATTATCGGCAGTTAAAAAATGTCCTGCAATGTCGTTGATCAGAGCCTGATCGCCAGAATTAGACCCCTTATAAGCATCATCAGCACGAACGCTTCCCCATACCCAATTAGATACCGTTGTAGACCAGGCCTGGGTTTGTGCACTTCTATTGTTAGCTCCATCAACGTTAGAATACGCGCCGATCAGCAGGAAATTTACGCCACTTTTATTTAGTAAAGTTTCGAAGTTTGCTTCGCCTTTTGGTTGAATTGTAAACCAATCGTCTTTACATGAACCCAGGACCAAGGTTAAAATGGCAGCAGAAAAAATGAATATCTTTTTCATAACATACTAAATTATAGACAATTTATATTTTAACTTAAAGCTTCATATTAAAACCAAATACAATGATTCGGGGGGTTGGGTAAACGCTTCCGTCAATGCCGGTCTCATTTACCTCCACATCCATTCCGCTATATTTTGTTGAAGTAAACAGGTTTGTGGCCTGCAGGTAAACCCGAAGCCCCTGCATTTTAATTCTTGACAAAGCCGTTGCAGGAACAGTATAACCGAGTTGGGCATTTTTCAAACGCAGGTAATCCCCATCCTCCACAAAAAAGGAATTGGGCAATGACATATTCGCATCATTGTTTATAGTAATGGGCAAGGTGATTTTTGAACCACTTGCGTAACGTTCCGGAGTCCATGACTCATAAAGACGTGACCTTAAGTAGTTACCATCAGAGCGCACGAACAAGACACCCCGTTTTGCATTATTAACAATGTTACGCCCGCTTACGCCCTGAACAAACGTAGTCATGTCCCATGCCTTATATTTCAGATCCAGATTAAACCCGTAAGACAAATCAGGATAACCATCTCCAAGAAATGTACGATCCAATGGAGTGATTTTTCCGTCCTGGTTCACATCTTTATACTTGAAAACCCCCGGCATACTATAAACATCCACCCCGGCAAGGTTAGGATTGAATTTAGGCCAGGCAGCAACTTCTGCAGGCGTATTAAAAATTCCTTCAACTACATACCCGTAGAATGTATTAAGGGGCTTCCCAGCTTGAGTCACAGTACTAAAACTCGCTTCGACTGCGTTCCCAAAACGTTGCTCATTGGGGTTATTGTTCAACTTAACCACCTCATTTCTAAAATGAGAAAGATTTGTATTTAAGGAGTAACTGAAGTCTCTGCCTGCCTGGCCACGGTAGGTTAAGATCAGATCAACCCCTGTGTTTTTCATTTCACCGATATTTATATTAGGTAAGTTCACCTGGCCCCAGGTAGCCGGCCTTGAATCGTTATAGAGCATGTCAGATGTAACACGTTCATAAACATCAAGGGTGACTTCCAGCTTAGATTTCAAAAGGGATATATCCAGCCCGATATTTTTTGCAACATTGGTCTCCCACCGACCTTGCTCGTTTCCTACAGATGATTGATGAAAACCTGCGGCTGATGAGCTTCTGCTTGAACCGCTGATATTATAATAGGATTCGTTCCCGTTTGCGATGTAGGTACTGTAGGCATTGTAATTACCTACGTTATCATTACCATTTGTTCCCCATCCCACACGCAGCTTGAGATCATCAAGCCAGCTTACATTATCCATAAAAGGTTCTTCCGAAATTCTCCAACCTGCTGAAAATGCAGGAAAAGTTCCCCAGCGGTATTTGCCGACGAAACGTGAAGAAGCGTCGCGGCGGATAACTCCTTCCAATAGGTATTTTCCCTTATAATCATAATTTAGACGTCCGAAATAGGAAAACAGTCTCGATTGGTTATAAGTTCCTGCATTAGTTATATCCTTTTCACCTGCGTTCAATACCATATAGTCCAGATCTGTAAATGCAAAAGTTGATCGTCCACCAGCTACTGATTCGTTACGATTATCCAGCGCCTCTGAGCCCAGCAATACATTGATATTGTGATTGGCCCTGATGGTCTTCATATAATTCAGCGTATTGATCCAGTTATATTGAAGGCTAATATCCGAACCTGTATTCAGCCTGCTAACAAGAGCAGTTTGGTTCCATTCCGGATCAGCCAGGCTCCGGTCGTGGCTATTTCTCGTGTTATAACTAACGCCAAGCATCGTTCTAAAGAGCAGATCTTTTGTTATTCCGGCTTGCGCATACGTACTTCCCTGGAGAATTATTCCACGGTCATAGTCGTCATTATTCCTGACAAGGTTAGCTACCTGGTTTGTACCATTGCCTGTTGCAGGAGTTTTTGAACCTGCAAAATTGCCTTTGATGTCATAAATAGGAAGTATAGGATGCAGGGTAAGTACATCGCCCGCAGGCGCGCCGCTTAGAAGGCCTGCTCTGTCGAGATAGGTGGCACTGAGCCTGGGACCTATTTTTAGCCAGTCGTTGACTTTAATATCGGTATTCGAGCGCAATGAATAACGCTTAAATCCGCTATTCGTAGCAGCATTTAACGCGTCGCCTCCATAATTTATGATGCCCTTTTGATTCATATAACCAGCAGATACATTGTATACACTTCCTGCATTTCCGCCACTCAATGAGAGGTTATAGTCTTCCAGCGGAGCAGGAGAAAAAATGGTCTCATACCAGTCTGTTTCACCTTTATTTGCTTTAGTTATGGCGTTGTACGGGGTAGGCCAGGTATAGGTGCTTTCGTCCACTTGCCCTGCCATTTTACCTGCCGGGAAAATATAATCCGGAACAACCGGCGCAGCGCCATTACCGTACTGAACATTTCCCCATCCAGTGCCGCCTTGGACCAGTCCCATATTTTTATATTTTTGCCATAAGTTCAATCCAATTTCTTCCGAATTCATCAGTTCAGGGCTATTCGTTTTATCCTGCATTCCAATTCGTGCATCAAAGTTCATAGTGGTCTTGCCCTCTTTACCGCCTTTTGTGGTTACCACGATAACTCCATTAGCGGCACGGGAACCATAAATGGCTGAAGAAGAAGCATCTTTTAGTACGGTCATTGATTCGATATCATTGGGGTTAATATTATCCATATCGGTTCGGGGGATGCCGTCAATGACATAAAGAGGGTTATTGTTACCCAATGAACCATAACCTCGTACCCGCACTGTAGCAGTTCCGCCAGGAATATTACTGGTGGTAACGGTAACACCCGCTATGCGACCCTGTAGCCGGGATGCCGCATCTCCCACAGCTACGGCATTCAAATCTTCTGATCCAATAGAGGCTACTGCGCCGGTTACGCTGGCCTTTTTCTGAGTACCGTAAGCAACAACAACTATTTCTTCCAACTGCTGATTATCCTCTTCCAGTACAGCGTTGATAGTTGATTGACTGTTAACGGCAATTTCCTCGGACCTATACCCCAGATAAGTAAATACCAAAATTCTCTTATCATCCGGAACCTGGATTAAGTATTCACCCTGTATATCGGTACTGGCACCGCTTGCAGTTCCTTTTAGTTTAACGGTTACCCCAATCAACGCATTCCCTTTATTATCTGTCACTTTTCCCTTTACCGGACGTGGAAAGTTTTGTGCGTAAATGGGATTAACAGACGAGAAAATAATAAAAAGGAGAATGAAAGCAGTGCGATACTCCCCTAATAGTGTTAGTCTGAATTTACTCATTTTACTTAAGGTTTTATTTGTTTTTGTTATGCAATGGTTTCAAAACTCAATAACAATTTTATTCTTTGTTTCTTTTTAAAAAAAACCTTATTCTATCCAATGTTGATGTTTTTATATCTCGAAACACGTGATTTTGGTTATTTTTAAGATAAAATATACAAGCTAATGAAAAATAGTATTCCAAAAGTGGCTATTCCAGACTCGAAAGTCTTCGTGATTAAGCAACTGGAGGCGCCATATTTCGACCCTATTTTCCATTTCCATCAGGAATACCAGCTATTTTTAGTTTTGCAAGGGGAAGGGACCCGTTTTATAGGCGATAATATGAAACCTTTCAAAAAAGGTGATTTAGTTTTTACAGGGCCAAATCTTCCACATGTGTGGCGTAGTGACAACTGCTATTTTGATAAAACCAATAATTTAAAAACTACAGGAATTGTTATCTATTTCCATGATCATTTCCTGGGAGAACCCATTCATCATGAAGAAGAGTTTGAAAATATTCGTCATTTGCTTCAAAAGTCTGTACGGGGTCTGGAAATAAACGGAGATACGAATCGCAAGGTCAGTAAAATGATGGTTGAACTACTTGAGCTGAAGGGAATAAAAAGTATTATTCAGTTATTGAAAATATTAGATATTACAGCAAATTCGCCGGAGTGTCATTTTATTACCCACAAGCATTACGTTCCTATAAATACAGAAGCAGAAACAAACCGAATGAATAAAGTTTACGAATATGTAATGAAAAATTTCAAACAAAAGATAAGACTGGAAGAAGTTGCTGCTATTGCCAATATGACGCCTACCTCCTTTAGCCGGTATTTTAAATCCCGGGTAAACAAGTCCTTTTCCGATTTCTTAAAGGAGATCAGAATTGATTATGCACGTAAATTACTTAGCGAAGAAGATATGAACATCAACCAGATCGGGTATGAATGTGGCTTCCACAACATTTCTAACTTTAACAAACAATTTAAGAAAGTAACAGGTGATCATCCGTTTCACTACCGCATTGAATGTCTTAAAGTACAGATCGAGGTAGATGGTAATTTTTAAACTGTAATTCCCAGCACAAGCTTTAATTCTCCATCCATAATTCACTATTTGCAAATGATCAAAGAATATTTAAAACACAACTTTAAAAACTTCGAACCGGCTCTTATGGAAAAAATCGGCCACAATGCTTCGATAAAAGAGTTTGAACCGGGCGAAATGCTGATGACTACCGGACAATATTTTCGCTCCACGATACTTGTTGTAGAGGGAAGAATTAAGCTTTACCGTGAAGGTCCGGCATTGGGGTGGTTACCGGGCTGCTGGGCGCAGGTGGCGGCTTCTTGCTGATTCCGGTTTTGAAATTCCTAATTAAATTACCCATTAAAAAAGCCATTGTGACAAAAGTCACCAAGCAATCAACTCTAAATGCTCAATTTTGTACGCTGTATATATAGTAATAAAGAATTACTTGTAATGTAACCTTAATTAAGATAGGAGACGATGTTTAATAGCTTTTTCAAGAATAACGAAAACGATCTGGATGGATATCATTTTAGAAAGAATTTTCAAAATACCGGCAATGCCATACTGGTCGACATGAGAACCCCTGAAGAATATAAGAGCGGAACCATTCTCGGTTCTACAAACATAGATTTTTTGGTTCCGTTTTCAGTCGTTTCATATGTATGGGATCATCGGAACTGCTGTAGTTCTGGGAGTTTTAGCCGTATATTCAATAAAAAAGTTTGAAATAAGAGACTTTCACGGGAACCCCATCGTTTTTCAAGATAAGGATAGAAGCTGGCCCAGGTATATAATCGGGGGGTCGATTTTTGGCTTAGGGTGGGGTTTAACAGGGGCCTGTCCGGGACCAATGTTTGTTAATATAGGTTATGGATACTGGGCAATGATCATTGTGGTTCTCGGATCTTTAGTAGGAACATACATCTACGGTTTAATTAAAGACAGGCTCCCGCATTAAATTTGAAGGAATTAAAAGGATATATAATTTAAAAAAAATGAGAATGATCTTAAGTATAATCGCAGTATTTATAACGTTTAGCACATTTGCACAGCAGTTCCCTAACAAGGGACTGGCTGGAACAAACGATCCCTGGTCAAAAAACCAGTTAATTCAGCCCAGTCAATTAGCTGGTTTAATAAATAATCCTAAAGCTGCAAAGCCTTTGATTTTCAATATCGGCGTGGTTGAAGATATTAAGGGGGCCAAAAACATGGGCGCTGCCAGCGAAAAAGAAAATCTCGAACGCTTCAAAAAAGCGCTGACCAAATTGCCGAAAACCACACCAGTTGTGGTGTATTGTGGGTGTTGTCCGTTTGAGAAGTGTCCAAATATTCGCCCGGCTTTTAAAGCATTACAGAGCGGTGGGTTTACAAAAGCACACTTATTAAACCTTCCTACAAACATTAAAGTAGACTGGATCAATAAGGGTTATCCTCTCGCCAAATAGTGGTTGAACAAGTCAAACTTGGACTCCGGGAAAATTGGAGACAGTTTTCTCTTCTGGTTATTGTTAACGCCTTTGTTGGGGGAATGGTTGGCATGGAACGCGCTATTATTCCTGAACTGGCCTTGCAGGAATTCTCGCTCGCAACCAAATCAGCTGTACTTTCCTTTATTGTAGTATTTGGCCTTACCAAAGCAGCTAGCAATTATTTTGCCGGTGCATTATCTAACAAAGTTGGCAGAAAAAATTTACTGGTCATAGGATGGATCTTTGCTCTGCCTGTCCCTTTCTTGCTAATTTTAGCCGCCCATTGGAACTGGATCATCATAGCTAATGTATTTTTAGGGATTAGTCAGGGCTTAACCTGGTCTTCTACCGTTGTCATGAAAATCGACCTTGTGGGAGAGAAGGATCGCGGCTTTGCAATGGGACTTAATGAATTCGCCGGTTACCTGGCAGTGGCATTAGTGGCTCTGCTTACCGGGTACATTGCCAGTGTATATGGATTAAGACCTTATCCTTTTTATATTGGAATCGGCTTATCACTATTGGGCTTATTAACCAGTATATTTCTGATAAAAGATACGAGGAAATTTGCTCTTCAGGAAAAGAAGTTTTCATTAGTAAAACCCCTGAATCATATTTTTCTTGATACCACATTCCGGCATAAAAATCTTTCTTCAATTACCCAGGCAGGTTTAGTAAATAATTTAAACGACGGAATGGTTTGGGGCTTATTACCGGTTTTGTTGGCTGCCAAAGGCTATGGACTTAAGGATATTGGTATAGTTGTTTCTGTTTATCCGGCAATTTGGGGCCTAGGGCAACTATTTACAGGCAAACTAGCCGATAACTTCCCCAAAAAGACCTTGCTATTTTGGGGGATGTTGATCCAGGGTATCGCAATTATATTTATGGGATATGCTGCTGCAATGTATCACTATATATTGATCTCCATCATACTCGGCATAGGAACAGCAATTGTTTACCCTGCATTTTTAGCAGCTATTGCAGATTATACCAATCCTGGACAAAGAGCGGAAAGTATAGGTGTTTTCCGGCTATGGCGGGATTCTGGGTATGTTTTTGGAGCGCTTCTATCAGGTGCCTTAGCTGACGCTTTTGGTCTGGAGGCTGCCGTAATAAATATTGGTGTTCTTACGGCCTTATCTGCCTTTCTGATAAAATTCAGGATGTCCTGAGTTTTTATAAAATGCTTCCGATCGTTTATGCTTTTTCAGGATGAGTATAAAATTTTTAATCATTGGAGGAAGAAAGTTATAATACAATTGGCTAAAGTATGTCAAATGAAACAGCAAAAGCATTCCTTATAACTTCCAGATAAGAGAACCACCTGCATACAGCTTTTTCTGGGATTCTGCAGTTTTAAATGATCACAATCATTTTTTTTCATGACTGCAATCAGGTGATAAAAATAGTTTTCTCGCGATTTTCGAAGGATAACTATTCAATTAAAAATTCATCGTGGAGGATGAAAGGGTTTTTCGGTTGTTCAGTCCTAGAAAAATATGATAAGCTATTCTATTAAGTGGGCCTTAAAGAATCGCATGGTTGTCCTGCTGATAGCTGCCGCAGTTATAATATACGGCATTTATTCGGTTAAGAATACCAAAGTTGATGCCATACCCGACTTATCTGAAAATCAGGTAATCATTTTTACAGAATGGATGGGCAGAAGTCCGCAGATTATCGAAGACCAGGTAACCTACCCATTAGTGAGTAATCTCCAGGGTATCCCCAAAATCAAGAGCATCCGAGCCAACTCCATGTTCGGAATGAGCTTCGTATTTATAATTTTTGAAGATAATGTGGATATATACTGGGCCCGCACACGTGTGCTCGAACGCCTAAACTATGCTCAGCGTCTATTACCACAGGGAATAGTTCCCACCTTAGGTCCCGATGGCACTGGATTAGGACATATTTTCTGGTATACGTTAGATGCGCCATCCCATGATTTGGGTGAACTTCGTGCTTTGCAGGACTGGTATATAAAATTTGCTTTACAAACCGTGCCTGGAGTAAGTGAAGTTGCGTCCTTTGGTGGTTTTCAAAAGCAGTACCAGATTGTAATTGATCCGCATAAGTTAAATTATTACGGAATCTCTCTAATGGACGTTCTATCAAAAGTGAGGGCGAATAATAATGATGTTGGCGGAAGGAAGTTTGAGATGGCAGATATGGGTTATATCGTCAGAGGGATTGGCTATATCACACAAATTAAAGACATCGAGGAAATACCCTTAATGACCCAGGAATCAATTCCCATCCGGGTTAAAGATGTAGCTACTGTGCAGATGGGTGGCGAGCTACGTTTAGGGATTATAGAGGAAAATGGTCAAGGAGAAAAAGTGGGTGGCATAGTGGTAATGCGATACGGAGAAAATGCAAAAGAAGTAATTGATCAGCTCAAAGAGAAGCTCAAAGATGTAGAAAAAGGTTTACCTCCCGGTGTAAAGTTTCATGTAGCCTATGATCGCTCGGACCTGATCGAAGCCACAATAGCTACTTTAAAAGAAGCCGTAATCGAAGAAATACTGGTTGTTGCGGTGGTGCTTTTCATTTTCCTTTTACATGTACGCAGTGCTTTAATCGTGATAATAACGATCCCAATGAGTGTATTGATTTCATTCATTATGATGGATTGGTTTAATGTAAGCTCCAACATTATGTCGCTGGCCGGCGTAGCATTAGCTGTAGGAGATCTGGTAGATGCGGGAATAGTGATGGTAGAGAATGCTCTGAAATCTATAACTGAAGAGTCCTAATGTATTTGCCATGATATCAGAAGAAGAAAGGTTAAAAAGAATTGAAAGCTCCTCTATTCTGGTTGGAAAAGCAGTTTTTAATTCAATTTTGATAACTCTGGTATCATTTGCCCCGATACTGCTGCTGGAAGGTCAGGAAAATAAACTGTTTACTCCCCTGGTTCTTACCAAAACCTTCGCCATGATAGGCTCTGCTTTCGCGGCTGTTTTTCTTGTGCCGGTACTTATGGCGGTTATGCTTAAAGGTAAAATCAGACCCGAGAAAAAGCATCCGGTCTCCAGGTTTTTTCTATGGATTTATGACCCCGTTATCAGGTGGTGCCTTCGCTGGAAAAAAGTCACTATTGCAATTGCCTTTGTGCTGGTTGCCGGAAGTATTCCGCTTGTAATGCGCTTGGGGTCAGAGTTTATGCCACCCTTAGATGAGGGCTCTCTATTATTCATGCCTGTGACGCTTCCCGACGTTTCAAATAGTGAGATTAAACGCATCATGCAGGTACAGGATAAACTGATTAAAACTGTACCTGAAGTGCTTAATGTATTGGGAAAGGCAGGGAGGGCAAATACAGCAACCGACAATTCTCCAATGAGTATGATCGAAACCATTGTACTCTTAAAACCCAAATCCGAATGGCGCGAGGGGATGACAAAAAATAAGATCATCGACGAATTAAACAGCAAACTGCAAATACCCGGTGTCATAAATGGCTGGACACAGCCCATTATCAACCGCATCAATATGCTTTCCACGGGAATACGTACCGATGTAGGAGTGAAAATTTATGGCCAGAGCCTTGACTCCATTAATAAGCTGGCCCAAAAATTCAAGGTAGCTCTGACGGGCCTGGATGGGGTTAAGGATCTCTATGTAGAACCTATCGTGGGAGGAAAGTACGTAGAGATAAAAGTTAAGAAAGATGAAATTGGCCGCTATGGCTTAAGTGTCGACGATGTCAACATGGTAATCGAGGCATCTATTGGAGGAATGAATGTGACTACCACGATTGAAGGTCGCCAGCGTTTTTCAGTAAATGCCCGTTTTGCCCAGGATTTTCGGAGCAATATTGAGCAATTAAAAAATGTTTTGGTTACCAGTCCGAGTGGCCCTCTGCCACTTTCTGCTGTTGCGGATATATCTATAGCAGAGGGACCGCCCATGATCAACTCAGAAAATGCCATGTTACGTGGAACATTGCTATTTAATGTCCGCGAAAGGGATCTGGGCAGTACAGTGAATGATGCAAAAAAGAAGCTCGAAGACCTCGTACAAAAGTTGCCCAAAGGATATTTTATAGAATGGAGCGGGCAATATGAAAATCAGGTACGTGCAGAAAAAAGATTAATGGTCCTGATACCGATTGTACTGCTAATCATAACAATCATACTTTATTTCACATTCCATACATTCCGTGAAGTGCTGATTGTATTGTCCAGCATTCCTGTAGCCCTGGTAGGAGGTGCTTATTCCCTTTTCTTTTTTGATGTAAACTTTTCTGTAGCTGTTGCCGTAGGCTTTATCGCACTGTTTGGCATAGCAGTAGAAACTGGTGTTCTTATGCTGGTATACTTGAATAACTCCTTAAATAACAAAGTGCTGGAAAAAAATGCCTCTGGCGAGCCACTAACCGATATTGACATTGAGGAGGCAGTTTACGAAGGAGCTGCATTAAGACTCCGCCCGAAATTAATGACAGTTTTTGTAGATATAATTGGCTTATCACCCCTTTTGCTCGCTACAGGTACAGGCAGCGACGTGATGAAACCTATCGCTATTCCTTTCGTGTTTGGGCTCGTAACATCTACCTTTTTTGTGTTGATTGTCCTGCCCGCTATGTATGCCCTGGTTCGTGAATATGAACTAAAGAAAAAAGGCAGACTTGTGATGGAAGAATTAAAGGATTAAACAATGAAAATATCAAAATCCATTCTGGCGCTGGTCATTTTTCTTTTGTTGGTAATTTCATCCGAAGCTCAGCAACTGAGTATTAGTCAGGTGAAAGAAAGCATACTTCAGAACCACCCTTCGTTGCGGATGTACGATTCTGAAGCGGAATCTATGGATGCAGCAGCAAAAGGAGCCTGGAGCTGGATGCCACCAGAACTGGGAACAGGCTTTTTTATGATGCCTTATAATCCCAAATATGCGCGCAAAACGGACATGGGTGAAGGTATGGGACAATACTCTATTGCTGTACAGCAGATGCTTCCCAATAAAAAAAAGCAGGCAGCTGAATACGGTTACATGAGTACCATGTCTACAGTGGTAAAAGAAAAAAAGCAAGCCGTTTTAAATGAGTTGATTGCCGATGCCAAGAAAAATTATTATGAATGGGTGGTAATTAAAAAGAAGCTTGAGGTAATAATACAGAATGAGAAGCTCCTTGAATTTATGGTAAAGGACGCAGAAATACGATACAAAAACGGTCTGGGGAAATTAGGTGCCTATTATAAAGCAAAAGCTGCTTTTGGCAATATCCAAAGTATGCGGCTGATGTTTGAAAATGATATGCGCCTTCGCCGAATTAATTTAAATACATTGATGAATAGGGAAAAGGAGACCTATTTCGATGTCGATACTACTTCCCTGATAAAAGATCTCTTTAACGTGGGAGCCGTGAGCCTGGCGCTTGTTAATGCCAGAAGTGACTTGAAAGCCATTGACAGGGATATTCAACTAACCGTCTTACAGCAAGAGTTGGAACGTGCACGACTAAAGCCAGAAGTTGGCTTCAGATATGAGCACATGTTCGGCTTTGGCGGTCAACCCCTGCAATATACTGCCATGGCGATGGTACGTATCCCTTTTACAAGCTGGGCAAGCCGCATGAATAAAGCAAACATTGAAAGCCTGCGCTTGCGCCGGGAGAGCCTTGGGTTTGAGCGCCAGATGCGGATCAACGAGCTGTCTGGTATGGCATCCGGCATGCAAACAGAGGCTGATACTAAGCGCCGGCAATTAAAATTATACGAAGAGAACATAATCCCCGCGCTCAAGAACAATTACAAAATAATGCAGCTTGGTTACGGGCAAAATACTGAAGAACTGTTTGAATTATATGATGCATGGGAGAGCTTAAACATGATACAACTCGAATATCTGGATCAATTACAGCAACTTTTAACATTACAGGTTGAATTAGAACGGATTTTAGAAATTAAGTAAAATGACAGTTTCTACACGATTTCCGGCATTTTTTGTATTGCTCCTCATATTAGCGTGTAATAATGGTAAAAAAGAGGATCATACCCTTCATAATGAAGCTGGTAAGAAGGAGTTGGTACGTTCAGAGTTGAGCTTAGAATCATCACTGAAATCTGGAAACGAGCTTGTCATTTCTACGATTCCGGTTATTGCAATTAAAAAGGACAGAATAACGGTTGAGATTGACGCCATGGGCCGTGTAGAGTACGATACCCGTATGATCGGTTCCATCTCGGCGAGAGTAAGCGGACGAATAGAAAAATTATATGTGCGGTATAAATACCAGCACATCCAGAAAGGGCAAAAAATCATGGACGTTTACAGTCCGGAATTACTTACTGCACAACAGAACCTCCTTTTTGTTACAAGAAATGACCCCTCTAACAGCTCTTTGATCGGAGCTGCCACGCAAAAATTACTCTTGTTGGGGATGAGTGCAGAGCAGATAAAAAAAGTACTGCAAACAGGAAATTCATTATTGGCAGTGCGTATCTATAGCAGATACACAGGACATTTACATAATACAAGCGAGGTTTCGAACCCTATGAAGCAACAAAAGCCTCCGACATCAATGGAAAGTACTGAGCCAGGTACTGAATTACTGACCTTAAAAGAAGGGATGTACATACAAAAGGGACAGACACTTTTTAGTATTTATAATCCTTCAAAAGCATGGGCTCTATTGAATATCTACACCGACAGACAAGCATTACTCAAAAAAGGTCAGCTGGTGAACATTTATCCAGAATCATCAGCCTCTACATCTTTTCAGGGTCGTGTTGATTTTATTGAACCCTTTTACAGGGATAAAAGCCGCACCACCTCTATTAGAGTTTACTTTGATAATTCAAATCTGCGCTTACCCATAGGAAGTCAGGTCCGGGGCCGTATCAGGGCTAATACTGACATGGCTTACTGGCTGCCAAAAGAATCTGTAACATCACTAGGCATAAATAAGATTGTTTTTTTAAAAGTGCCAAATGGCTTCAAACCTAAAAAGGTAACTACTGGCGTCACAGCTGGTAAAAGCATTCAAATCATTAAAGGACTATCGGAATCAGATTCTTTGGCTTTAAATGCACAATTTCTAATTGACAGTGAAAGCTT
Source organism: Daejeonella sp. (assembly GCF_046590655.1). Classification (GTDB taxonomy): domain Bacteria; phylum Bacteroidota; class Bacteroidia; order Sphingobacteriales; family Sphingobacteriaceae; genus Daejeonella. The sequence continues at coordinate 26,755 of NZ_JBKJUM010000135.1, read as the reverse complement.
CATTAAAGTAAAGGAGTAATATGCGTTATCTGCTAATATTTTTCGTTTGTTTTTTATGGGCCTGTTCAGAGAAAAAGCATGATGCCCATACCGTAAACGACGAGGTTTACTATACCTGCTCCATGCACCCCCAGGTAATGGTAAGTAAGCCAGGGAAATGCCCTATCTGTCAAATGACATTAATTCAGGTAAAAAACTCAACTATGCCTGATAAAGATGAGCTGCAATTAAGTGATCAGCAAATTCAATTGGGGAATATTAGTGTGGATACCATTCGCTCTGGAGATATTGGCAGTCAAACTGTTTTAGCAGCGGTCCTGAATTATGACCAGACAAAAACTTCAGCGATCAGTTCAAGGGTTATGGGACGAATAGAACGTTTGTACTTCAAAAATAAAGGGGATTATGTGCGAAAGGGAGATAGGCTATATGACATTTATAGCGAAGAATTAAATAACGCGAAACAAGAATATCTACAGACAAGGGAAAGGCGAAAAATACTTGTCGGCAATGAGCTCATTGATTTTGCTGCTCTTGAACAAAGTGCAGAAAATAAACTCCGGTTATGGGGAATGACCAGCAGTCAGATCAGGCAACTTGCACAGACCGGAAAGGCTGATCCCACTACCACTTTCTATACTACGGGCAGTGGCTATATCACTTCTTTGAATATACTCCAGGGCGATTATACTGTTGAAGGCGGCACCATTGTCGAACTGGCTGATCTTTCAACTTTATGGGCTGAAGCGCAGGTGTACGCTTCGCAATTCTCAGCATTACGTCAGGATGCTCCTGCTATTGTTCGTATCCCCGATATGGGAGATGAAGAAATTCCTGGCAGAGTAAGTTTTGTAAATCCGGAAATTGCATCCGGATCGGGAATTAACCTGGTAAGGATTTCCATTCCGAATCGAAATAAAAGATTGAAGCCAGGTATGCCTGCTTATGTCTATCTCAGCAACGCGAAGCGGTCATCTTTCACATTACCGGTTGATGCCGTCATACGTGATTCAAACGGAGCTACAGTATGGGTGCAATCCGGTAAAAATAGGTTTAAAAGTAAAATGGTAGAACTAGGTGCAGAGGCCAATAACAAAATAGAAATAAAAAGCGGTTTGCTGCCTGGTGATTTGGTAGTGATCACAGGTGCATATTTAATTAATAGCGAATATATCTTTAAAAACGGCGCTACGCCAATGGAGGGGCATTAACTTTATGTATAATTCTTGTGCAAAGGGAAGGAATCAAGTTTCAAATTACCAAGTCGACACTTGTCCGAAAGCCGGTTATAATTGATGCCCTCAGAGAAAGTAAAAACAAAATTTGTAGTTTAGTCTTATAATCGGCTGTAGAATACCTGATAATGTTTTTAATAAATGATCATCATCACATACCAAACTGATGTGAGTCATTTGCCCGGGTTTCATCACTCAATATCTTTACGAAGAAGAAACACAGAATGGGAACTATATACTAATAAAACCAATCCCAAAGACCGCCTTTGTTATTCCATGCTATTTCACTCCCGGACTGAACAGGAATCTGCCTTAAAAGAGCTTTAGTAAATGAAACCATGAAACCATCATGATTTTGCAAAAACCCGCAGGGGTATGATTATCAAATCATGGTCGCTTCATCACCGTTAAAAAACAATAAATAAACAGATGAAAAACATACTAGTAACTACGGATCTCTCGTCAAACTCGAAAGCGGCATTATATTTCGCCATCCAACTGGCTTCGCAGGATAAGTATAATCTAACCTTTTTTTATTCGCATCAGCTTATGAGGCCGACATCATGGAGCGACAAAGTTTTCGAATCATTCGAAAAAAGTGAGACTGAATTGATGGAGAGAAAGTTGGAGCGCATGGTAAGTGCAGCTTATGCAAAGACAGGTATAAAGCCCGGGGATTATAGATGTGTTATATTGACATCTTCGTTCACAGAGAAAACTATAATGGACTATGCCGAAAAAAATATGTTTGATTTTATCTGTATCAGCAGAAGGGGATGTGGTATTCATAAGAATATTTTTGGAACAACTTCTTCAAGTTTAATCAATAATTCAGCAATCCCTGTAATAGCTGTGCCTCCGAATTACCGGCCAGCAAAAATAACCAGGATACTTTATGCTTCTGATTTATCAAATCTCGAAAAAGAATCAGGCAGCGTCATTGAATTTGCCCGCACCTTAAAGGCGGGACTTGAATTGCTGCATTTCGAGCTGCCATTTGATTCTTACAGAAACCTGGATCTTATTGAAAAAGCCACCAAAAAGTTTGCCGGTTTTAAAATACAATTGCAGGTCTCTAAATTTAATTTTTTGGAAAGCATGTCCAGGAATCTGGATTTGGCAATTAATAAGTCCAAACCTTCTATGGTAGTTATGTTCACTCAGCAAAATAGAGACTTTTTTGAAAGACTATTTTTGCCTGGGGCCACAGTCTCCTATGCGTTTAAGGCAAAAGTCCCCTTGCTAATTTTTTCAAAACGGTTAAGGGGGCTTAAAATGGAATAAATGAAGAACATTCCCATTTTACTACTGGCGTTTCTAGGGTCTGGAGCAATTTTCGGTGGAACTGTTTTGGTAGTCTCTCCTTAAGGAAAACTATTTGGCATGCGCGGAACTATTGAATATATACAAGGATATGTATTGGGGGTGGACATATTGCATCTTCCTGGCTTTTGCACTCATTATCTGGATACAAATCGAACTGGTGTAACTCTATGTCGAGTTTCTTACTGCAATAAATACTTCTATCTTTATAATATTTAGAGATATGAAAATGCTGTTATATTTATAACAGCTGACATTTATTAACCTTTAAAAGTCCTCGTGTTGTTATGAAGGTTAATTCCAATTCAGTTTTTGATTTATTATCAGGCCTGCGGGCTTATTTCCAGGGTGATAGCGCTCTTGTGAAGTTTAATAAGGAGGAGCCTTTTCTTTCTGAGCTGTTTAGTTCCACCCAGTTGGATGAACACGCAAAAGCTGTTGCTAAATCTCATAAAGTTATTGTACACCAGTCTTCTGACCAGTTGCTGAAGAGGCTGGAAGATAATGAAGTAAGCTTACTTGAAGTTCGAAACATACTTGTGGAAAGTATCAGGGAGGGGAAAGACATTACTCCGGGTGCCGAATGGTTACTGGATAATTTCTACCTGATAGAAGAACAGGTTGTGCTGGCCCGAAAGCATTTACCTAAAGGCTACAGCGAAGGGCTTCCAGGCCTTGCAAACGGTGTTTCGACAGGAATGCCTCGTATTTACGATATAGTTTTAGAAATTATTTCGCATAGTGACGGTCGTGTAGATATTAAAAGTCTCACGAGTTTCATCGCTTCCTACCAAACCAATACCGTCCTTACTCTGGGCGAATTATGGGCAATACCGATCATGCTTCGTCTGGCCGTACTTGAAAATTTAAGACGAGTAGGGACGATCATCTCATTGGACATGATAGATAACAATCTCGCCAACCATTGGGCCGAGAGAATGTTGACGACTGTTAAGGATGAGCCGGGGGACCTAATTCTCACTATTGCGGACATGGCACGGTTGAAACCTATATTAACCAGTTCTTTTGTAGCTACTTTTATTCGCGAGCTACAGGGTAAGGGACCCGCCTTGGCATTACCACTAAGCTGGATGGAACAACAGTTGTCGGGCATTGGACTCAGCAGCAATGACTTAGTAAGACTGGAATCGCAAAAACAGGCGGCTGATCAGGTGTCGGTTAGGAATAGTATCGGAACACTTCGTTTCATTGGAGCTACCGACTGGCGGGACTTTGTAGAATCGCTGAGCAGCGTTGAAAAGGTACTAAGAAATGATATTACCGGGATTTACCCACACATGGACTTCTCTACTAGAGACAGGTACCGGCATGTAGTCGAATCTATTTCTAAGTTCTCCCCTTTATCAGAAACCGAAGTAGCACAAAGAGTGCTCGAACTGACAGAAAAGCATAACGCCACTGATCCAATAACTAAACGAAAAGAGCACATTGGATATTATCTAATCGATAAAGGTCTTGAACAGGCTGAACAGGCCGCCGGAATGCGCTATTCCGTTAGGCAAAAGTTAATTCGCAGTGCCAGGAAAATACCAGTATTTCTATACTTGTTTTCCATAACTTTTTTAACATTTACCGTTGCTGCAGCCATGTGGCGACTGGCATATGTATACGGTGCACATAGTTGGCTTACGTTGACTGTGGTAGCCTTATTGTCTATCTCGGGTTCGGCCCAGCTAGCAGTTTCGTTGGTTAACTGGCTTTGCACACTTTGGGTGAAACCCAACTTTCTTCCCCGAATGGACTTTTCCACAGGCATTCCTGCCGAATGCCGCACACTGGTGGCAATTCCTACTATGCTTACTAGCAGTGCTTACATTGGGGAGCTTATCGATGCATTGGAGATCCGTTTCCTGGCCAATAGAGAATCTAACCTCCATCTTGCTTTACTGACGGATTTTATTGACGCCGATGCTGAGAGCATGCCGGAAGATAAGTCTCTACTTGAGCTGGCTAGCCATCATATCAACGCATTGAATGAAAAGTATAATCCAACAGGTCATGATACGTTCTTCCTATTCCACCGCCCCCGAAAATGGAATTCCCAAGAAGGAAAATGGATGGGTTATGAACGGAAAAGAGGGAAATTATCCGCATTAAATGCGTTCATACGCGGAAGAAGCAAGGATGAATTTTCGCTAATTGTCGGGAATCATGCGCTATTAAATCAGGTAAAATATGTTATCACTTTAGATTCAGATACACAACTCCCGAGGGAGACTGCCTGGAAATTTATAGCTACCATGGCACATCCACTTAACCAGGCCGTTTACAGTTCAAAAAGGAAACGGGTTATCGATGGTTACGGAATCCTTCAGCCAAGGGTGGCAGCCAGTATCCCAAAAACAGCCGTTTCCCTCTATTTACGGATGCAGGGAAGTGTTTCCGGAATTGATCCTTACACCAAAGTCTCCTCAGATGTATACCAGGACCTTTTTGCTGAAGGATCATTCATCGGCAAAGGAATATATGACGTTGATATTTTCGAAAAAACAATAGATGGGATATTCCCCGAGAATCGTATACTGAGTCACGATTTGCTCGAGGGATGCTATACCCGTTCGGGGATGATGAGCGATGTTATTTTATATGAAGATAATCCCTCAGAATACCTTGCAGATGTAAAACGCCACCATAGATGGATCCGGGGAGATTGGCAGATTGGTGCATGGATGCTTCCTTTTGTTAGCGGAGGTAATGGCCGTTTAACATTAAATCCACTTTCTGCTTTATCACGCTGGAAAATTCTGGATAACCTTCGCCGGAGCGTTTTGCCACTCTCGCTAATATTAATCTTGATATTAGGATGGTCAGTACTGCCTTTCCCATGGTTCTGGACCCTAACGGTCACCGTGATCGTTTTATTGCCGGTGATGGCGGCGACAGGCTGGCAGTTGCTTAATAAGCCGCAGGAAATCACTGTTAAAGTGCATTTTCTAGAAGTATTTACTTCATTAAGGGATGTATTGATCCGTTTCGTATTCGGAATGGCGGTTCTGCCGCATGAGGCCTTTAAATATACAGATGCAGTACTACGTACTAACTGGCGTATGATTGTTACGGGTAAAAAACTATTGCAATGGACCCCATCTGGATCGGCATCCCGAAATTCGGGCAATGATATTTGGTCCGCATATACATCTATGTGGATGGCCCCGCTATTGGCATTGATCTTCATCGTAACGCTCTTATATATCAATCCGGGAGGGCTCTTAGTTGCATGGCCCATCCTTATATTGTGGTTGACGGCGCCGGTAATTTCATGGCGGCTGAATTCTCCACTGAAAGACGACAGTCCGGAGTTTGTCGAGGAAGAGCTGTTGTTCCTCCATAAAACGGCTCGTAAAACCTGGGGCTTTTTTGAAAAATTTGTATCTGCCGAAGAAAACTGGATGCCGCCTGATAATTTCCAGGAGCAACCAGCGGCTATCATCGCGCACAGAACTTCACCTACAAACATGGGACTGGCTCTGCTCGCCAATCTTAGTGCTTATGATTTTGGATACATAGGCAGTGCCGAACTTATAGACCGGACTAACAATACATTACAGTCCATGCTAATGCTTGAACGGTACAAGGGGCATTTTTATAATTGGTATAACACGCTCTCGTTATTGCCATTGCAGCCCAGATATGTTTCTACCGTGGACAGTGGTAACCTGATCGGGCATTTACTAACCTTAAGACAGGGACTTCTGGCCCTTAATAGTCAACCGATAGTTAGCGAAAGTATATATCAAGGAATAGCAACGACCCTCAGCATCATTGAAGATTTTTCGAAAAGTGATGACGGAGAAGTTATAAATAAAATAAAGTCCCTGTTATCCGTCCTGCGAAATGGTGATACTAGTTCTTTAAGCCTAATCAAAAAAGGGTTAGATGAACTGATCTCTCTTGCTGAAGAATTTTCTGCACATGATACAATTATTCAAACCAATTTATATAATTGGGAAAGCCGTTTAAGATTTCAATTAAAACAAATCCGTGAAGATCTGATCAGATATGTACCCTGGGTTGAATTGTTGCCTATACCGGCTCGTTTCCAGAATCTTATCGTTATAGATCGTATTCCCTCACTGCTTTCTATCAGGAATATGCCCGATCAGCTTTTTGAAATAATTCATGCTTACGAGCAGGAGGCAAGTACTTCTGACGAAAAGGAATGGCTAAGCAGAATGCATCAATTTCTTATTGTTGGAAGCAGTTTGGCAATTGAAAGAATTACTCTTCTGGAGGATCTTGCAGAACGGTGTGAACAGTTAAGTGATGTAGAATATGATTTCCTTTATGAGAAATCGACCAGCCTTTTAAGGATTGGATTTAATGTGGACGACCAGCGAAAGGATGACAGCTTTTATGATTTGCTTGCATCAGAAGCACGGCTGGGAATCTTTGTTGCCATTGCTCAGGGTAAATTGTCTCAGGAAAGTTGGTTTGCCTTAGGACGCTTACTTACAAATTCTGGGGGTGACCCCATATTATTGTCGTGGAGTGGTTCTATGTTCGAGTACCTAATGCCTCAATTGATAATGCCCAGTTATGAGAATACTTTGCTTCATCAAACAAATAAAGCTACGGTCAAGCGCCAGATAGACTACGGAAAACAGCGCGGAGTGCCATGGGGTATATCAGAATCGGGATATAATATGGTAGATGCTAATCTAAATTACCAATACCGTGCATTTGGAGTACCGGGGCTGGGTTTGAAACGTGGATTAGAAGAAGATCTTGTCATTGCACCCTACGCTTCTATGATGGCCCTTATGATATCCCCCGTAAAGGCATGTGCCAATTTGCAGGCATTATCGAAAGAAGGATTCGAGGGACAGTATGGCTTTTATGAAGCAATAGATTACACTAACAGCAGGCTGCCACGAGGAAAAACCAGCACTATTGTAAAGTCTTATATGGTTCACCATCAGGGTATGGGGCTACTTTCACTGGCCTATGTTTTACTTGATAAGCCAATGCAAAACAGGTTTTTATCAGAAATTCGTTTTCAGGCTACCCTATTGTTGCTTCAGGAACGGATTCCAAGAACCACCTTATTTTATGCTCACACTGCCGACCTGCTTCAAACTCACACTACAGAAACAAATGTGCCGGTGAGATTAATTACCACACCGAATACCGCCATGCCAGAACTTCAGCTTTTGAGCAATGGTCGTTACCAGGTAATGATTACCAATTCGGGGGGTGGATACAGTAGGTGGAAAAATATCGCCGTAACACGCTGGCGTGAAGATGCAACCAAGGACGATCGGGGTATTTATTGTTACATTAAGGATGTAGAAACCGGAGAGTTCTGGTCAAACACTCATCAACCAACTCTGAAACCGGCAAATAGTTACGAGACCATATTTTCGTTGGGACATGTTGAATTTCGCCGGCAAGATTACGGTATCGAGACCAAAACAGAAGTAGTAATTTCTCCCGAGGATGATACCGAAATGAGAAGGGTAAAGATAACTAACAGAACCAACGCTGTACGGGTACTGGAGGTTACCAGCTATGCCGAAATAGTAATGGCAAGCCAGGCTTCTGATGAAGCTCACCCCGCTTTTAGTAATCTTTTTGTTCAAACTGAAATTTTGCCTGAACAAAATGCTGTCTTGTGTACCCGACGGCCCCGATCTGAAGAAGAAGTTCCGCCATGGATGTTTCATCGGATGGATATTCGGGGTGCTGATGTGGAAGCTATATCATATGAAACAGACCGGATGCAGTTTATTGGCCGGGGCAAGTCACTGGTTAATCCTCAAGCCATGCATACTGATGCGCTTTCGGGTAATCAGGGATCTGTTTTGGATCCTATCCTCTCTGTGCGTTATCGCTTTAGTCTAAAACCTAACCAGATTGCAACCACCGACCTGATTTATGGAATAACTGAAACCAGGGAATCTTGTATAGCACTGATGCATAAATATCAGGATCAGCACTATAAAAATCGCGCGGTTGAGCTATCCTGGACGCATAGTCAGGTTACACTTCGACAAATCAACGCAACAGAAGGTGATGCCCAATTGTTCGGACGTCTTGCAGGATCTGTCATTTATGCCAATCCTAATTTACGTGCAGACTCTGCGTTGATCCAGAATAACTTCAGGGGACAATCCTGGTTATGGAGTCATTCAATTTCGGGCGATTTGCCGATCATATTGCTTCATATTTACGACCGGGAGAGTATGGACCTTGTAAAGCAAATGGTTCAGGCTCATGCTTACTGGCGTTTAAAGGGGCTTGCGGTCGACCTCGTTATATGGAACGAAGACCATGGTTCGTACCGGCAGGAATTACAAGAGCAAATCCTGGGGCTGATAACCGCAGAAGTTAACAGTGGTATGATCTACAACACACCCGGCAATATCTATGTTAAATCCGTAGATCAATTATCGTCAGAAGACCGGATACTTTTCGAAAGTGTGGCTCGGGTGATAATCTTTGATAATAAGGGTACTTTATCAGAACAGGTAAACCGGCATAATATAGAGCGGGTATTGCCTCAATTGCTGGAAACAAAATCAATTATTGAAAATAAAATTGAACCTCCTATTACCTTGCCAAATGACCTGTTGTTTTATAATGGAACAGGAGGTTTTACACCTGATGGCAAGGAGTATAAACTGATAACAGACAAAAAAGAAACTACTCCCGCACCATGGGTTAATGTTATCGCAAATCCCAATTTTGGAACCGTAATATCCGAAAGCGGATCGGCCTATACCTGGGCCATCAATGCGCATGAATACCGTATTACGCCATGGAGCAACGATCCGGTAAGCGATATCGGAGGCGAAGCGTTTTATTTACGCGATGAAGAAACTGGACATTTTTGGTCTCCGTCGCCATTTCCAAGAAGTGGCATCTCCCCGTATATTATTACCCATGGATTTGGCTATACTACATTTGAACATGCAGAACTAGGCATTTCAACCGAAATGAGTATATATGTAGACAAAGTGTCGCCGGTAAAATTGATTGTACTGAAAATAAGAAATAATTCCGGCCGCGAACGTAAATTATCTTCCACAGGCTTTGTCGAGATCATACTCGGTGATGTACGCTCAAAAACCAACATGCATGTGGTATCTGAACAAGACCCGAACACCGGGGCAATGCTATTAAGAAACAGGTATAATTCCGCTTTTTCTGAACGCGTTGCTTTTTTCAAAGTTGATGGAGGTGTAGATTTTAGCTTTACTGCAGATCGTTCCGAATTTATTGGCCGAAACCGGAGTTTAGAAAACCCGCAATCTATGCACAGGAAAAGGCTATCAGGCAGAACTGGTGCAGGAATAGACCCATGTGCTGCGCTCCAGGTAAAGTTCGATTTAATGGATGGAGCAGAAAAGAAAATTGTTTTCATGCTGGGCAACGAGGAGAATACCCATGCAGCAGATGCTTTGATCCGTAAATTTACTGATCCGGTAGTGGTGAGCCAGTCTTTGCAGGATGTAAAAGAATATTGGAATGAAATTTTAACTTCCGTTCAAATAAGCACACCCGATAAGGCTCTTAATTTATTGGCTAATGGTTGGCTCACTTATCAAACCCTGGCCTGCAGAATGTTCGCTCGAAGTGGGTTTTACCAGTCTGGTGGTGCTTTTGGTTTCAGGGATCAACTGCAAGATGTTCTGGCTCTGTTACATACCCAACCAAATTTGGCACGCGAGCAAATCCTTTTGAGTGCTTCCAGGCAGTTTGCCGAAGGCGATGTTCAGCACTGGTGGCATCCGCCAGAGGGAAGAGGCGTTCGTACTCGTTGCTCAGATGACATGCTGTGGTTGCCTTTTGTAGTGTCCAGATATGTGACTGCTACAGGAGATACTGATATTCTAACTGTACCGATTGGCTTCCTGGAAAGCAGGATTTTACTTGAGGGGGAAGAAACACTGTACGATCTGCCTATCAGCGGACTATTAAGCGGAACATTGTACGAACATTGTGTTCGGGCCATTACGTATAGCTTAAAATATGGCCAGCATGGTTTACCACTTATCGGTGCCGGAGATTGGAACGATGGTATGGATCAGGTTGGACACAAAGGTGTTGGCGAAAGTGTTTGGCTAGCCTTCTTCCTATACGATGTGATGATCCGCTTCCAGGGTGTAGCAAAAAGTTATGGTGATGATCCGTTTGCGGAAACTTGTATAAAGGAAGCATCCGAATTGCAATTAAATATTGAAGCATCCGGTTGGGATGGAGAGTGGTATCGCCGTGCTTATTTTGATGATGGCAGTCCACTGGGTTCAAAAGAAAACGAAGAATGCCGCATTGATGCCATTGCCCAAAGCTGGTCAGTATTATCGGGCGCAGGCAATGTGGGAAGAAGGAAACAGGCAATGGTATCCCTCGATAAATTCTTGGTAAGAAGAGACCTGAAGCTTATTCAGTTGCTCGATCCGCCATTTGATAAAAATGGTCCCAACCCCGGTTATATCAGAGGTTATGTACCCGGAGTTCGGGAAAATGGCGGCCAGTATTCGCATGCTGCTATCTGGGCTTTAATGGCCTTTGCTGCTTTAGGCGATCGTGATAAAGTTTATGAATTATTTAGCATGATCCAGCCTTTGAGCCATTCTTCAGATCCGGAATCTTCGAAAATTTATAAAGTTGAGCCCTATGTCATGGCAGCTGATGTATATGCAAACGAATCTCATAGAGGCCGGGGAGGCTGGACCTGGTACACAGGCTCGGCAGGTTGGATGTACCAGTTTATAATGGGTTCTATGTTAGGGATGGAACTGCAAAAAGACCAATTAAGGTTTAAACCATGTTTTCCGCTGGATTGGCCTTCTGTATCCATACAATATCAATTTGGAAAGTCTGCATACAAGATTACTGTATTTCAGGTTACTGAAAATGGCGGTTCATATTGGAAGATGGATAATATACAGGGTAAAGGAGACACACTGCAATTAATAGATGATGGTATAGATCATGAAGGAGAGGTGTATATCCGGATTTAAATGGTAGTTAACGGAAATAAGCCAGGATAGAATTAAGGCCAGTGGAGGCTACAGAGTACCCACAATAGTGTTAATAATTTGAGCCCCCCACAGTTAGAAAAAGGAAACTGATAGCCCATTTAAATTCTTTTATTAGATTCCTGCAATTTATTAGGATGCAGTTTCCCCGATATAAATTTGTAAAGCTGAACGATCACAAGCGGTATGAAACTAGCCACGAGAGATGCAATCCATAAATTAATAGGAAGTACTGTAAGATTCAAAGCCAAACGTAATTGAGGTACAAAATAAACAGTCATCAAAAGTACTGAACAAATTACTAAGGCTAACCAAACAAACTTGTTGCTGGTAATATCATTTACAAGAAATCGTGAATGGGTTGACGACATATTAAACACATGAAATAGTTGGGCAAAGGCCAAAGTGATAAATGCAATGTTGTTGGCCACTTGGTCGCTGACGGAGAAAACTTGCTTGCAATAAATAACTACCGAAATCACTGACAAAGTCATAGCTAATGCATATAAGGTAATAGCGATCCAGCTTTTGTTCGTAACAATGTCCTTCTTAGGGTCGCGGGGTGCTTTTTCCATTACAGTTTCGTCGCCGCTGCCAACCCCCAAAGCCAACGCCGGGAACACATCGGTTACCATGTTCAGGAACAATATCTGCAGTGGAAGCAACGTCGACGCAGGAGCCATGAAACCTAAAATGGTTACGATAAATATCTCGCTCAAATTACATGAAACAAGATAGATCACAAACTTTTGGATGTTCTGAAAAATCGTTCGGCCGTGAGCTATCGCTTCTGCGATAGACTTAAACGAATCGTCTTTCAATATAATGCTTGCCGTTTCTTTAGCTACTTGTGTACCTCTCAATCCCATGGCAATGCCTACATCAGCTTTCTTCAGGGCAGGAGCATCGTTTACACCATCACCCGTCATAGCTACTATGTTTCCTGCCTTTTGATATATATCTGCAATGTCAAGTTTTTGTTTGGGTGTAGTACGTGCAAATACAGCAGTTTCAAGAATTTTCTTCTTCCATTTAGCTGTAAGCGATTTCATCGATGGCAAATCCTTTCCGGTGATTACGTTTTGTTCCTCGGGGTCAACCAAACCTACCTTTTTAGCTATATTAAGCGCCGTCATAGGATGGTCGCCAGTGATCATCACAATCTTAATACCGGCCTTGCGACACATAGAAATAGTGTCTTTAATGTCTAGACGGGGCGGGTCCAGAAAACCGATCATGCCCACATATACCAGGTCATCCAATAAATTCTCTTTTGTAATTCCGGAGCCCTCTCTGTAAGCAAATGCCAAAACCCTAAGCCCCTCAGCAGCCATTTTTTCGGATTCTGCCAGAATGGTTTTACTGTCCTTTGTGCTCATTTTCTTAATTGATGCTCCAGCTTGTATTTTGCTGCAGCTTTCGAGCAAATGTTCTACTGAGCCTTTGGCCGCTGCGAAATGACCATGGGGACCTTTATGCAAGGTGCCCATAACTTTAGTCTCAGAACTAAACGGAATTTCGGCCAGGCGCTTGTATTGTTTCTTTATCTTATCGGCAGAGTCACCCGAAGCATCGGTTAAATGAATTAGAGCTATTTCTATGGGGTCGCCCAGCAACTTCTTTTTTTTATCTTCCGGATCCACGGTGGCATTGTTACACAAAGCTCCTACCAGCCTCAGTTTCTCAAAATTCTCCGGGCTTTTTTCAATCTTCCCGTTTTCAAATTTTAAGGTATTTTTTTCGATAGTCACCTTTAATTGCTCTTCAGGGAAAGAAAAAGTCTCCACGTAAATTTTGTTTTCAGTTAAGGTACCCGTCTTATCGGTCAAAATTACATTAGTACTCCCCAGCGTTTCTACAGAAGAAAGCTTTTTGACGAGAGCATTTCGCCGGGCCATAAGAACCATTCCATAAGCCAGTGCCACTGTGGCTACAATTGGCAAGCCTTCGGGGAAAGCAGCAACGGCTAGAGCAATGGAGGTTTTAATGATCAACACCCACTTTTCGCCTTGTATGATTCCCGTGACGGCAAATAACATCGTTAGAGTTAATGTTAACCAAATAAGTTTCTTGCTTAAAGCATGGAGCTTCTTATCAAGCGGGGTAGCAGTTTCAACTGAACTCTCTACCAATGATGTAATAGTTCCCAATTGCGTATTTTTTGCAATGCCGGTAATCACAGCTTTCGCTTTCCCATTCATTACCGAGGTTCCTTTAAATACCATATTGTGCTGATCACCAAGCAAAGTATCTTTGGGAAGCTTTTCTGTAATCTTCTCCGAAGGGAGCGACTCCCCGGTAAGCGATGATTCGTCGCATTGCAATTGATTCGATTCCAGTAAGCGGCCATCTCCCGGTATTACATCGCCTGCCTCTAGCACAATCACATCTCCGGGAGCTAAATTTTCTGATGGAATATCCTGGATCTTTCCGTCGCGAATTACTTTGGAAAGTATCACATCCATCTCACGTAAAGCATTCATTGAACTGCGAGCTTGCAGCTCCATTAAAAACCCTATCAGGGCATTTACTAAAATTACCACCAAAATGGCAAAAGCTTCGATATAATCCTGGAAATAGAATGAAACCGAAGCACCAAATACCAGCAAATACACAATGGGACTTTTGAATTGCCAGAGAAGGATTAGCCAGATACTTTTGTTTTTTTGCGCTTCATAAACATTTAGCCCAAATTCATTTGACCGCCTTTCTGCTTCGGATTTGCTAAGGCCTTTGTCAGAATCTGTTTGAAAAGATTGCAGCACATCATCGATAGACAGGGTATGGGCATCTTCGACAGGATATTTAATGTTCATGAATTATTTTATTAGAATGGGTATATTATATTCCAGGGTAACAAAGATGGGGTTGTGAAATTGGGTTTAAGTTATCCCATCCCTGTATCCCTAACGAACATCTGAAATTCCGGATGGTGTTATTTAATATGTTGTGCTTTACGAAATCAGTTGCCAGCCGCCACTTTAGGGCCCGGAAAATGTGGCGAAACTGGACATTACCAGGTACCAGCCATTTAGGTTTGCCAACGAAGTATGTTACTACGGGAATCGGCCTCTTTGCGTTGGTTATAGTATTTTCAGCAGTAAAGATTTACTGCAAAAAGAAAAGTATAACGGGTGAAGGCGGCAATAACCTGGAGTATAAATACCTCCGAATTGGGAAATATTATTTCTACAACGATAAGCAATACCTTATCAATAATAATGAACAAATTGAACTCACTCATAAAGAATCTAAAATATTATACATTTTTGCAAGCCCTCCTAATAAAATTATAGACAGAAACAGGCTGCAAAAAGAAATATGGGAAGATGAGGGCATAATTGTCGGCCGTAGCCTTGATGTGTTTATTTCAAAACTCAGAAAAAAGCTCGAAAGTGATTCTACAGTTAAACTTGTTAATATTCACGGGAAAGGGTATAAACTTGAAATCAGCTCTTAGGAAGAATCTCTTGCAGCTTGAGGCAATTGCAAATGATACCTTCTTTGATACTTACGACTCTTAAGTTTTAGAAATTATAAGCAATTATAATAATGCTGTCTAATGACCGCCAGATTGACAGTTAAACAAAAAAGGCATCGTAAATACTTAATTTACAATGCCTTTAACAGCTACTTTGTAGCCCGTAGGGGAATCGAACCCCTGTTTCCAGAATGAAAATCTGGCGTCCTCACCCCTAGACGAACGGGCCTTGTTGAGTTGTAAGTTTTAGGTTGTAAGTATTAAGTAAAAACTTATTACTTATAACTTAATACTTCTCCGGTAGCGGGAGCCAGACTCGAACTGACGACCTTCGGGTTATGAGCCCGACGAGCTACCAACTGCTCCATCCCGCACTATAGTATTTTTTTAACGAGTTATAAGCTCGATGGCAAGGCCACATTTACTTCAATTTTAAGCTCAAAGAACGTCTCTGCGTTGCTTTTAAATTGGACTGCAAAGATATATTTCGTTTCTTTGCAGTCCAAATAAATCTCAAAATAAATTTTACATGTCTCATAAAGCCGGATTTGTTAGTCTTGTTGGAAAACCAAACGTTGGAAAATCTACGCTGATGAATGCTTTGGTTGGTGAAAAACTCTCCATAGTTACTCCAAAGGCACAAACTACACGCCATCGGATTTTAGGCATCGTGAATGAAGATGATTACCAGATTGTATTTTCTGATACCCCGGGCATCATCAAGCCGGTGTATGGAATGCAGGAATCCATGATGAGTTTTGTTAATGGATCGCTGGTCGACGCAGATATTATCCTTTTTGTCACGGACATCAATGAAAAATATGATGAGAATGACGTGCTTGAAAAATTAGCTAAAACTACTTCTCCTATTGCTGTGGTTATCAACAAGATCGACAAATCAAACGAGGATCTTGTAAAAGGAAAAATAGCGTATTGGGAAGAAACTCTGAAGCCGAAAGCGGTGTTTGCCGTGTCAGCACTGCACGACCATAATGTACCCGCCGTAATGCAGTTCATCATGGATAATTTGCCAGAACATCCGGCTTATTATGACAAGGATACTTTAACTGACCGCAATGAGCGCTTCTTCGTATCGGAGATCATCCGTGAAAAAGTTTTTAAGCTTTACGAAAAGGAAATCCCGTACAGCACCGAGGTAATCATCACCGCTTTTAAAGAGGAGCCTAAAATCATCCGCATCAGCTCTGAAATTATCGTCGAGCGTGATTCGCAGAAAAATATCATCATCGGTAAAGCTGGAGAAATGTTAAAAAAAGTAGGCACATACGCCCGTAAGGACATGGAAGAATTCCTGCAAAAGAAAGTCTTTCTGGAAATGTTCGTGAAGGTAATTCCGGATTGGAGGAATAGGAAGAATTATTTGAAATCGTTTGGATACGAAGATTAGAATAAGGAACAAAGAGCAAGGATTAAGGATTGGCCTTGATTCATTTTGAAATATTATTAAAAATAAAATACAGGATTAAGGTATAAGGCATTAGACTTCCAGGTCTTTGTTCTTTGCTCTTTGTTCCTTTATCATATCACAATGAGTAACATAGTAGCAATAGTAGGCCGCCCCAACGTTGGAAAGTCCACATTATATAACCGCTTAACCGAGACGCGTAAAGCAATAGTTGATGATTTTAGCGGGGTGACCCGCGACAGGCATTACGGCACCGCTGAGTGGACTGATAAGTTTTTTACGGTAATTGATACCGGAGGCTACGTAGCACACTCTGATGATGTATTTGAAGCTGCCATACGTGAGCAGGTAGTTATTGCCATAGAGGAAGCGACAGTGATCCTCTTTATGGTTGATGTGGTGACAGGCATAACCGATCTTGATGATGATATAGCCAAGCTTTTGCGCAGGAGTAAAAAACCCGTATTTGTAGTGGTTAACAAAGTGGATAATAACCAGCGTTTAAACGATGCAAGCATTTTCTACAGCCTGGGCCTGGGCGAGATCTATTCGTTATCGGCAATGTCGGGTTCAGGAACTGGTGAGCTTCTGGACGAAGTGATCAAACATTTTGAAGATGAGCCCGAAGATGATAATCAGCTTCCTAAATATGCGATAGTTGGCCGCCCGAACGTGGGTAAGTCGTCTTTGATAAATGCTTTGATTGGTAAGGAACGGAATATCGTTACGCCGATTGCCGGTACTACGCGCGATTCAATTCATATTCACTATAATCAATATGGGCATGAATTCATGCTGATTGACACAGCCGGCTTAAGGAAGAAAACAAAGGTCAAAGAGAATATCGAATTTTATTCGGTGATGCGTACAATTAAGGCGCTGGAAGAAGCCGACGTGATCATCCTGATGATTGATGCCGTTGAAGGGATAGAATCCCAGGATATCAATATTTTCCACCTGGCAGAAAAGAATAAAAAAGGAGTGGTTATACTTGTAAATAAATGGGATTTAATCGAAAAGAATACCAAGACAACTGGCGTATTTGAAGATACTATCCGCGATAAAATTGCACCATTCAGTGATGTTCCAATTGTATTTACTTCGGTAGTTGAAAAACAACGGATCTACAAATCTCTGGAAGCGGCATCAAAGGTTTATGAAAACAAACTTAAAAAAATACCTACGTCAAAACTGAATGATGTAATGCTGCCTATAATCGAGAACTTCCCCCCGCCTGCCGTGAAGGGAAAATATGTGAAGATCAAGTATGTGACTCAAATTAATGCTTCCTCGCCAATGTTTGCATTTTTTTGTAATTTACCGCAATACATCAAGGAGCCTTATAAACGCTTCATAGAAAACAAACTGAGGGAGAACTTCGATTTTACGGGGGTTCCAATTCAAATCTACTTCCGACAGAAATAAATACTCACTTTTAATACAGATAAATATGAAGAAATTAATTTTTACATTCATTGCAACTGCCCTTGTTATCACAGCATGTAACACAGTTGACAAAAAGGAAAAAGAAACCCAGGATTCAATTGCGGCAGCGGCAGCAGCAGATTCTATCTTAAACGCTGCTATGGCTGCCGATACATTAAGTGTGGATTCACTTGGCAGTGACACCCTAACGGTAGATTCTATTCAATAAGATTATTTCAAAACTTCTAGCGATCGGGCAATAGCCTGGTCGCCGGAGTTTAAAGCCCTATAATACCCCTCATCGCCAAAATAGTAGCGGGCAAATAAAGCCTTGACCCTGTTTTCTATTTCCTTTCGGGATAATTCAATCTGCTTTTCAGTGGTATTAATATTCTTTGCAGAAGCTATCTGGATGATTTTTTTAACATCCTGTTCGGTAAGCTTAAAGTTCTTTACTATTTCGTCTGTAGAATTGAATTTGGGATTGGACTTGACAAGGCTGTTGAATACCAGATCATTCATTACCCCTTTCCCTGACAAGGTGTGATAAGCACTTGTGTAAACGCTAGTATCCACTGGTATATAAATGTCGGGCATAATACCTCCTCCTCCATAAAGCACCTTACCCGATTTGGTAGTAAAAGTTTTCTTTTTGTCAAAAAGTGTATCAGCCAGATTTTTACCGTCTGAGGCGAGTTCGCCAGTCTTAAGGCGTTCGTTAACTTCGCCGTAATATGCATCATTTCCTTTTTTATAAGATTTCTGGATAGACCTCCCTGAAGCTGTATAATACCGGGCAATAGTCAGGTTAAGCGCTGAACCATCTCCAAAATCAAATTGCTCCTGGACAAGGCCTTTACCAAAAGAGCGCCTTCCAATGATGGTTCCGCGTTCCAGATCTTGAACTGCACCTGCGACAATTTCACTCGCAGAAGCTGAATTCTCATCAATCAACACAACCAGTTTTCCCTGTTCAAAACCTCCCTTTGAGCTTGCAAAATAATCAGTACGCGGTTCATGCAAACCTTCAGTATAAACGATCAGCTCATTATCTTTTAAAAATTCGTCGGCCAGGCCCGTTGCTGCACTCAGGTAGCCTCCCCCATTGTCACGAAGATCGAGAACAAGGTTTTTCATTCCCAGCTTCTGTAATTTTTGAAGCTGAAGCCGGAAATCTTCGTCAGTTTCTGCACCAAATTTGCTGATCTTGATATAGCCGCTGCGGTCATTTAACATATAGGCAGCATCAATACTGCTAACTACTATCCGCTCACGCAAAACGCTGAAATATCTCTTTACTGTGTCGCGCTTTACCAGAATTTCTACCGGAGTACCTTTTTTGCCTCTGATCTGTTCAACAATTTTCTTAGCGGTGATTCGAATTCCGGAAACGGGATGTCTGTTTATAGCCAGAATCTTGTCTCCATTCCTCAGCCCGGCTTTAAATGCCGGCCCTCCAATATTTACCGACGTAACTAATAAGGTATCATTTAAAACATAATATTCAATACCAATACCATCAAAATTACCTTCGAGGTCTTCACTAAATAAACGGGTTTCTGAAGGTCCGAGATAGGCAGAATGTGGATCCAGGTGTTTCAATATTTCCTGGATGGCCATATTCTGGACAGTGTCTATTTTGACCGAATCGACATAATTATCGTTAATGATCTGCATAACCTGCTCAACCTTTTCAGAGCGGTTACCTAATCCAAAAGATAAAAATGAGCCGTTTTTACTGTTTCTGTTTTCAGGTGAAAATCTGGGTCCTAAGAACAAGCCTGCTATCAACACCACAGCGTAGCCTGCCGATATAATAATATTCCTCCTCGTAAAAGCTCTCATGTCCACATTAAACTTCAAATTTATTTAAACTTCGGCAGTATTCAGCATGGTAACCGGCATTTTGAAAAAAATATTATTTATAATCATTCTTAATAATTTGCAAATTTAAAAAACTAGTGTTAATATTGCGGACTATTTAAAATTAGTCTAATTAACATGAAGCATATTTTTATCCTTTTAATGGGTCTGGCAACAACTTTTAGTGCATTTGCCCAAAATAACAACTCAGAAAAGCCACTAAAATTATCAGATAGCCTAAGAATTGCAATGCCTCAGGTGGTTATCATTGGCAAAAGAGATGGTATGATTAATAAAGTGCCGGGATCGGGCACCGTATTGAACCAACAGGAAATTAAACTTTTTTCGCCAATAACATTGAACGAAGTCATGCGTAAAGTAAGTGGCCTGAACATCGTAGATGAAGAAGGAGCGGGATTGAGGGTTAACATAGGTATCCGTGGGTTGGATCCAGATCGAAGCCGGAGTGTTCTGATGCTTGAAGATGGCGTTCCTATTGCGCTGGGACCTTATGGGGAACCTGAAATGTATTTCACTCCTTCAATCGATAAAATGGTTGGGATTGAAGTTTTAAAAGGCAGCGGACAGATCCTTCATGGTCCGCAAACAATCGGGGGAATTGTAAACTTTTTTACTGCAGATCCCCCATCCAGACAAACCAGCCACTTAAAAGTTATGGGTGCCGGAAATGGGTTTTTTTCAGGTTTTGGAACGTATGGCAATACGATCGGTAAAACTGGATTCATCGTTTCTTTCCTTCACAAGAGAGCTGATGCATTAGGTCCTACACGGTTTAATTTGAATGATTTGTCGGCAAAAGTTAAAATCAGTCTCAATTCAAGATCGACACTGGGAATCAAACTTGGCTATTACGATGAGGAGTCGAATGCTACGTATCTGGGTTTAACACAAACCATGTTTGATACAGGGGGGCAGGATTTTGTTCGTATGTCTGCTTCCGATAATTTGCCCATTAAACGTTACTCGGCAAGTGCAACGCACCAGTTTGAGATCAGGGAGGGCATTACGTTAAAAACAACTGCTTTCGCATATACGACAAGCAGGAACTGGCAGCGTCAGGATTTTTCTTTTAGTTCTTCTGCACCTAATCAAACCGGGGTGATCTGGGGTAGTCAAAATGTATCGAACGGAGCAGTTTACATGCTTAATTCTACGGGCAACCGTAACCGTCAATTTGAAGTGGCTGGTCTGGAGCCTAGATTGAGCATCAAGCATCGGCTTTTCAATTTTGAAAATGAACTTGAAACAGGTGTCCGTATACTCTACGAAAGAGCGAATGAACAATTCATTATTGGAAATAATGCAAGTTCAGCAACAGGAACTATACGTGATAAAGAAATTAGGACAGGCACAGCATTCAGTACATATCTTCAAAATAGATTTAATATCACCCCGAGGTTTTCGGTAAGTGGGGGCATCCGGATGGAAAACTTCGATTACGAACGACAAATTCTTCGTGGAAGATACCGGATAAATAACGTGAATAACGTGATCAGGGATACCAGCATTATCGCTAACGATAACACATTTGCTATTATCCCGGGCGGAGGAATTACCTATGCGCCGAGCGACAAGGTTAATTTCTTTGCAGGAGTTCATAAAGGATTTGCTCCTCCTAGAATCAAAGACGCCATAACCTCCAATGGCGTTCCTTACAACCTGGATGCCGAACTTAGCACCAATTATGAATTAGGAACACGTATGCAGTTAGGAGATTTTGCAAATGCAGAAGTAACAGGCTTTATCCTGGATTTCCAAAACCAGATCATCCCTGTTTCCAATTCATCCGGAAATCTTAACGCCACTGGAGTGATAAATGGGGGACAAACTCTACACACAGGAATTGAAGCAGCCTTTAGAGTAGATCTAGGTGCCATTTCAGGTTCCAGGAATTCCATCACGATAGAATCCAATATTACCTTACAAAACTCAAAATACAACAACGATCGTTTTATTGCAGTAAAAGGACAAGCGGTTAACATAAAAAACAATCAGCTCCCTTATTCAGCAAAGGTGATGCTATGGAACGCATTGGGAATAAATCTGCAAAATGGCTTTGGGTTTAGGGTATCAGGAAACTATATAGGGGCTCAGTTTACAGATGAATTAAATACCCAAGCCGCTTCAGCAAACGGAAGAACAGGGAAAATGGACAGCCGTTTTGTCGTAGATGGGAATGCTTTTTACAAAATCTCTAAAACAAATGCTGTACTTAATGTAGCTGTAAAAAACCTAACAGATCAGCGTTATATTACAACCAGACGGCCTGAAGGCATTCGCGTGAGCTTACCACGGATGCTCACAGCAGGTTTAGAAATTAATTTTTAATCTCTCACTACCCGTTCAATATCATGCTTTAAAAATTCAGGATAGTATTTTTATTAGCGTGTATATTTTCGGTTTCCGGATAATTTTCTGATTTTTATAGCCTAGTTGTGAACTATGAAAAGAACTACCGAAGAGGACTCTAATTATAATGATCTTGAAAAGATGTCTGTTGCAGAATTACTGCATGGAATAAATAAAGAGGACGCCTCAGTGCCTGGATTAGTTGCGAAAGTTATACCTGCCATTGAAAAAGTTGTGACTGTAATTGTTGAAAAGATCAATAAAGGGGGCCGCTTATTTTACATCGGCGCCGGAACGAGCGGTAGATTGGGGATTCTTGATGCATCAGAATGTCCACCAACCTATGGTGTACCTTTCGATATGGTAATAGGTATTATTGCAGGTGGAGATAAAGCCATCCGGAAAGCAGTAGAAAATGCTGAGGATGACATGCAGCAGGCATGGAAAGACCTTTTGACTTACGGAATTAATGATAAAGATGTGGTAGTAGGCATAGCTGCTTCAGGCACTACGCCTTATGTTGTCGGCGGGTTACGAAAAGCGAATGAGAACGGATTGGAAACTGCATGTATAGTTTGCAATGAAAATAGTGCCATCGCCGCGGAAGCTAAATACCCGATAGAAGTAGTGGTAGGGCCGGAATTTGTCACCGGGTCAACCCGTATGAAATCGGGAACAGCCCAAAAACTAATTCTTAATATGATAAGTACGGCAACGATGATCAGGCTGGGAAAAGTGAAAGGGAATAAAATGGTTGACATGCAAATGACCAATATTAAACTTGTTGGTCGTGCCGTCAATATGGTTATGCAATCCACGAACCTGGATCAGGAATCGGCGCAAAAGTTACTCGACCTATATGGCAGCGTTCGCAATGCTATTGACAATGCCTCTAAAACTAACGTGGATCTGGCATAAAATTATTGATAGGTTCGTCGTTCAGAACTAGAAAACCAATGCATGAAATAGAACCATATTACAGATGGCGCGATGATTATATTGCTGCTGAGGACCCCCGTTCACCCTTCTTTGAAACGAGATATAATGAGTTCGAATTCGATAAGCAAATCTACAATTACCTCATCCATCCTCAATGGGACTTCTTTGGTTCGCAGACTCTTTACTTAAAAGTTCTTTACGCAGATTACGATAGGGGTTATGTTGTTCTGGAATTTATCGGGGAGTGGAATGACGCGCTTCATAACGATATTATGCTGCTCAAACGCGAGATTCTTGACCTGATGGTAATTGACGGATTAAATAAGTTCATCCTTATCGGGGAGAATGTGCTTAATTTTCATTCTTCAGACGATTGTTATTATGAAGAGTGGTTTCAGGATGCAGATGATGGTTGGATAGCCGGCATAAATTTCCGGGAACATGTTGTCAGCGAATTTAAGCGTAATAACATTGATTACTACATTAACTTCGGGGGAAATCTTGATGACATGAACTGGAGGAGCCTTAAGCCATTGCAGTTGTTCAAAAATGTGGAGCTGGAATTAGGAAAAAGGCTCAATTGAATAAAAATTAATTAAATTTAGAAAAACATTTTATGCCAGAAGTCAGAAATACCTTTGAATTTGATCAAAACCCATTAGTTGAGCGTGGTGGAACAATTACTTCCAGAAACTTTCTTCCAAATGTTTTCCTTTGGATGTTTATCGCTTTGGGGCTATCTGCAGGATTTGCATATTTCTTTTCGACAGATGCAGGCTTATTAAGCTTGTTAATTGACCCGGTTACAGGAAGCAGAACGGGCTTAGGTACAATTGCGATGTTTGCACCTCTTGCCTTCGTCCTCCTGATGTCGTTCGGTTTAAACCGTTTGTCCTTTCCTGTGCTCGCACTGATTTTTGTGCTTTATTCAGCCGTAACCGGTATTAGTTTAAGTTATATTTTATTAGTTTACACATCCTCCTCGGTTCTGGGATGTTTTATCTCCGCCTCTGTATTATTCGCCGTAATGGCTATAGCCGGATACACTACCGAAACCGACCTTACCAAATTTGGCTCGATCCTTATGATGGCCCTGGTCGGAATTATTATTGCAAGTGTAGTGAACTTCTTCTTAGGCAGCAGCCAGCTTGATTATATCATCAGCTTTATTGGAGTCGCTCTCTTCATCGGCCTCACCGCCTACGACATGCAGCGTCTAAAACGAATTGCAGCCGGCATTGAATACGGCGATGCATCAGCAAATAAAATGGTGATTATGGGTGCGTTGACGCTGTATCTCGATTTTATTAATCTTTTCATAATGTTGTTGCGTTTATTTGGAGGTAGGAAATAATTGTCACTTTTGTTACCCGTTACCAGTTACCAGGCTACCGAACTAGCAAGTTGCCCGTTACCAGGCTACCGAACTAGCATACGTACCTAGCGAGCAAAAAGCAATTGCGAACGAATTCTTGTAGAATGCATCGAATCACCGTGCACTTTAGAACCCTTGCCATCACACGTTATATTAACTCGCCAGCTAGAAGACCAGCCTGGCATCGGGTAACTGGTAACTGATAACTCTAACTAAATTTGCAATTGACCCAAAATTCCCCCACCTTTGCACTGCTTATTCAGAAAGACGGAGGGATTAGACCCGACGAAGTCTTAGCAACCTGTGCTAACAAGGTGCTACATTCTATCCGCCACAGGCGGAACAGATAAGTGAAAGTCAATGCATACCGACTTTTCTAGATAAGCTGTAAAAGTATTAAGTATCAGGTATTAAGTATCAAGACATGGTCTGCGCTAAATTTGGCACGACCCGTCCCTACTTACGACACCCCTCTACTTGATACTTGATACTTGCTACTTGATTCTATATGATAAGAGAAGAACTAAAAAAACGCATACTTGTGATTGATGGTGCGATGGGTACTATGATCCAGCGCTATCAGCTAACTGAAGAGGATTTTCGTGGCGAACGATTTAAAGATCATCCTTGTGATGTAAGGGGTAATAATGATCTGCTGAATATAACCCGTCCTGACATTATCAAGGCTATTCATGCCGAATATCTCGAGGCAGGCGCAGATATTATTGAAACTAACACCTTCAGTACCCAGCGGATTTCTATGGCTGATTACCAGATGGAGGACATCTCTTACGAAATGAGTTTTGAAGGTGCCCGCATTGCTAAAGAAATTGCAAATGAGTTTACTCTGAGAAATCCGGATAAACCACGTTTTGTGGCCGGAGCATTGGGGCCAACTACCAAAATGGCTTCTATGTCGCCGGATGTGAATGATCCCGGCTACCGTGCTGTTACTTTCGATGAACTTGTATCTGCTTATTACGAGCAGGTTAAAGGACTTATTGAAGGTGGCGCTGATGTACTTCTGTTCGAAACGATCACCGATACATTAATCACCAAAGCTGCTCTTTTTGCTGCTAAGAATTATGAGAACGAAATAGGCAGGAAGATAGAGATTATGATTTCCGGCACCATTACAGATGCCAGTGGAAGAACTTTATCTGGTCAGACAGTCGAGGCGTTTTTAAATTCGTTGAGCCATGCAAATCTTTTAAGTATTGGTCTGAACTGCGCCTTAGGTGCTAAAGATATGCGCCCTCATATCGAGGAGCTCTCTCAGAAAGCTGGATGTTATATCTCTGCATATCCGAACGCGGGTCTGCCTAATGAGTTTGGCGCATACGATGAGCTCCCTCATGAAACTGCCCATTTAGTTGAAGATTTTATGGCAAGCGGTTTTGTGAACGTGGTTGGAGGATGCTGTGGTACAACGCCGGAACATATTAAGTGTATAGCTGAAAAAGCGGCGAAGTTTCCACCGCGGGTTCCACCGGTCCCGGAGCCTTATCTTCGGCTGAGCGGACTGGAACCAGTGACGATGACTCCAGAAACAAATTTCGCAAATATTGGTGAGCGTACAAACATCACCGGATCACCGAAATTCTCGAAACTGATATTGAATGGCGATTTTGAGGAGGCGCTTTCAGTTGCCCGCCAGCAAGTAGAAGGCGGCGCTCAGATTATCGACATCAACATGGATGAAGGGATGATCGATTCAGAGGCATCGATGGTTAAATTCCTGAACCTTATTGCATCTGAGCCTGATATCTGCAAATTGCCTATCATGGTCGATTCTTCGAAGTGGTCGGTTATTGAAGCTGGTTTAAAGTGTCTTCAGGGGAAAGGAATTGTGAATTCTATTTCCCTGAAAGAGGGCGAAGAAGCGTTTATTAATTCAGCGAAGAAAATAGCACAATATGGTGCGGCAGTAGTTGTGATGGCTTTTGATGAAAATGGCCAGGCAGACTCACTGGAAAGAAGAAAAGAAATTTGTCAACGATCTTACGATATCCTTGTAAACGAAGTGAATTTCCCTCCTCAGGATATTATTTTCGATCCCAATATTCTTACGGTAGCTACGGGACTTGAGGAGCATAACAATTACGCTGTCGATTTTATTGAAGCAACGCGCTGGATTAAACAAAATTTACCGTTTGCAAAAGTTAGCGGTGGTGTAAGTAATATTTCATTCTCGTTCAGGGGTAATAATACCGTGCGTGAAGCAATGCACTCTGCTTTCCTTTACCATGCCATCCAGGCCGGACTCGATATGGGTATAGTCAATGCAGGAATGCTCGAAGTGTATGAAGAGAT
>NZ_JBKJUM010000131.1:0-4981 GCF_046590655.1 Daejeonella sp. | reverse complement strand
AAATGAGCCTCCGCAAATTTGTCGGATGTGCTGTACTGATAGAAATCGAGGTACAGGAAGCTGTTAATATTAGGAATATAGCTTAGACTAATATTTCCGTCGAAGTGTTTAAAGTCGGGATAATAGAGGCTTTTACTAGTCAGGAAAGTCCCTGCAGCGACCCAGAATTTAAACTCCCCGTACATGCCAAGTTTTATGTCCGATTTAGTAAGATCGAGAGATAGGAGATCATAATTTACGTCCGAACCAAAGACACCATTAATACCTTTTGTATAGTTAACTCCGAGGGTTGGATATTTTGAATGCTGATGAATTTTGCCAGATGGATAAGTTGCGTATTTATTGCTGAAATCATATGTTCCGCGCAGGGTTAAATTGAACGACTGATTTTCAGGGAATAGCGATGTACTTGTAAATGGCTGCGGCAGAAACGGGTTGTTGGAAGTAAACACTCTATCCTCAAGCTCGCGTACGGTATAATCGCTTGTGTTTTGAAGAGAAGTCCGGTTTGCCCATTCCGTGCCTATCCTTCCCACAAATGCGCCGAAACGCTGCGATATCGTGGCCGATACAAATTTCTTCTCGTACAACTTCAAAAAGTTCCGCTCGTAGAAAAGCGAGTTTATAGAATTCCCCAGCTGACTTATACTCCCCAGGTTATTAAGATCAAGTACATCAGAACCGAGATTGAATGCGAGGCTTGCTTCCTTAACAGGGATAGTTCCCGACAGGCTTCCGTATAATTTCTCACTTGAAAAACCATAACGCACCTTTCCGGCATAATTAACAAACTGATTGGTCAGCGAATCAAGTCGTTTGGCATAAGTAACCCCGTAATTAATACCAAAGCCTTCCACTGTGTTATAGAAAGCAGCGTTAATTAGTGAGCTGAATGAATAATATTCCTTTTTAAAGCGGTTTCTCGGGCTATAGCCAGAGCCGATTATAAACTGAATGGGTTTGAACTTATTGTTAACCTTATCTATCGAATCGAGGTATGATTTTGATTCCCGCTTCAGGGCTAAAACCGCCTTCTTCTCATAATCCGTCTGCTCTTCCAGAGTTAGCGGCACGGGACGCGCCTGGGTCCAGTATGCGCTGTCTTTTTTATTCACCTCGCGGGTGATATTGAGCACTTCAACAAAATCCTTTTTACTTAAGCCCGGATTAAGGTCATAGTTTTTATAGAGGGCGAGGTAATATCCGCCGAAGCGAAAGCCAAATATCCCGCCAGTGAAATCATATCGTACAGACGCCGGCATCCAAACTCTTGAACTTACAGGAATATATTGCTGGCGGATATTCAAGGTATCTACGAAATTGATATTTGTCTGTTTAGTGATCAGGAGATCGGAACTGTGTATCCTCCAACTATCTTCAATCACGTAGATACTGCCCCTGTACACCGGATCGGCACCACGTTTAGGGATCAGCTCAATTTTATTTATCAAAAGCCCATTTTCCATGCTGGTTCCGATGAGCTTATAGTCGTAGTAAAAAAGCGCATTGTCCGCTATCGGAGAAATGAAAGGCCGGTTGCTTAAACCTTCCATATTGATGATGTTCTCGTAGAAATTGATGTTAATTTCAGAAGCGCGGTTAAAGCTGAAGGCGCGGTTGCTGCCCGAAACTTTCGAAGAAATCATTTCCTCATGATACTGGTCGGGCTGCCTATAGCTCAGCCGCGATTCAGACTCCGACAAATACAGTATACCCGTCCGATTAGAATCCAGACCCATTTGCTTGCTCATATCATCAATGTTCCGGCCTAGAAATTTCTTAGGAGCGGCAAGCATTTTTTGCATGCCTTTGATGTACACATCGGTACTATATTCGTCGGCTTCACGGAGATGGGATTTCCGCTTTTTGATGGCATTCCGGATCACTTCATAAGCAGGGTCTTCACCACCCCCTCTGACAATCACATCGGCAAGTTCAAACACCGCCTGATCAAGCGTGATATCCTGGTTGAAATTCGTATTTAAATTTATTTCCTTTTCCACCGGTTTGTACCCAATGGCCCGGTAATTCAGCACATGCCTGCCCGGACTCAACTTTAGCGAATACTCCCCTTCGCTGTTCGCTGATGTACCGCGGGTTGTATTTTTTTCATAAACACTGGCAAAGGGAATTGCCATACCCTGCTGATCGGTGATCTTACCCCGCAGAGTTAGCGACTGCGCAAATAAAATAGGAGAGAATAAGACAAACAGGCAGGTACAGATTAATTTCATAAAAAGAAGACGCTCATTTTGGATAAAGGTTACGCGAATTTACACATATACGTAGAGTTTCCTGAATATAAGCTAAGCACTATATTGTAAAATAAAGAACTGACTAAACGCCATGTTAACCGCGGAGAGCGCAGAGTTTTGCGCGGAGAGCGCAGAGAATTGGGTGGGACTGTCAACTCTGCCGACATGAATAAGTTTTCCAGAAATACTCTGCGAACTCTGCGTGGTACTCTGCGCTCTCTGCGGTTGATTTTCGCTGGGTAAGTTAGAGAGAAGTTTAATCCGTCGGAATTCGTAATTTTGCACA
Source organism: Daejeonella sp. (assembly GCF_046590655.1). Classification (GTDB taxonomy): domain Bacteria; phylum Bacteroidota; class Bacteroidia; order Sphingobacteriales; family Sphingobacteriaceae; genus Daejeonella. Next base: position 2,440 of record NZ_JBKJUM010000131.1, on the reverse strand, counting down.
ACAAAAAACCTTTATGTATAAAACACTGCAACCGGTACTGGAAAAAGAACTTGAAGAAATTGAAAAAGCAGGCCTTTATAAACGCGAAAGAATAATTATATCACCTCAGGGCGCCGACATCCAGGTTGAAGGCGGACAGGAAGTCATCAATTTCTGCGCGAATAATTACCTGGGTCTGTCATCACATCCAAAAGTTATTGAGGCTGCTAAAAAAGCTATTGACTCTCATGGCTTTGGAATGTCGTCAGTACGGTTTATTTGCGGAACACAGGATATCCACAAAGAGCTTGAAGCAAAGATCTCAAAATTCCTGGGCACAGAAGATACTATTCTTTATGCTGCAGCTTTCGATGCTAATGGCGGCGTTTTTGAACCTTTATTTAACGAAGAAGATGCCATTATCTCGGATACGCTGAACCATGCTTCAATCATTGATGGAGTTCGCCTGTGTAAAGCGCAGCGCTACCGTTATGAGCATGATAATATGGCCGATCTGGAAGCAAAACTACAGGAAACTCAACACCTGCGTCATCGCATCATAGTTACCGATGGTTCGTTCTCTATGGATGGAACAATCGCACAACTGGACAAGATCTGTGATCTGGCGGATAAGTATAATGCGCTGGTTATGATCGATGAATGCCACTCATCAGGCTTTCTTGGAAAAACAGGCAGGGGTACGCATGAACATCACAATGTAATGGGACGGGTTGACATTATTACAGGCACTCTGGGTAAAGCCCTGGGGGGCGCTTCCGGCGGGTTTACATCCGGACCCAAAGAAGTGATCAATATGCTTCGCCAGCGTTCCCGTCCGTATCTATTTTCAAATACGCTGGCACCCTCTATTGTAGGAGCATCCATTGCGGTACTGGATATGCTGAGTGAGACAACCGATCTTCGCGATAAGCTGGAAGAGAACACCAAATACTTCCGTGAAAAAATGACTGCTGCGGGATTCGATATCAAGCCCGGCGTACACCCAATCGTACCGATTATGTTGTACGAAGCTGCGCTGGCTCAGGAATTTGCGGCAAAACTTCTGAAAGAAGGTATTTACGTTATCGGATTTTACTTTCCGGTGGTCCCAAAAGGTAAAGCCCGCATCAGGGTACAGTTGTCGGCGGCCCATGATAGGGCACATCTCGACAAAGCCGTAGCCGCGTTTATTAAAGTGGGGAAAGAGCTGGGAACCGTTTAATATCACGTATAAATTTTTTATATTTGTACGTATAACTTCCACGGTATGGCTACTACAAAACTAACCCTAAGCATGAAACCCGAAGTGGTGTATCGTGCAAAAAAGTATGCGAAGGAGAAGAATATTAGCTTGTCGCGATTAATTCAGGATTATTTAGCCCAGTTAAGTGAACCTGGCCCTGAACCTGACAAAAATATAAATAAGGATATTTTAGCATTAACAGGAATTTTAAAAGAGAAATATCCGGATGAGGTGGATTTAAAAGAAGAAAAATATCAATATTTGAAACAGAAGTATGATCTGTAAGAATATTTTCATTGACAGCGATATCATATTGGATGTTTTTATTCAGCGCGATCCCTATTACTCTTATGCCCAAAAATTATTAAACAAGGGTATAAATAGTGAATTTAAAATACACACTTCGGCTTTAGTTATAGCCAACATTTATTACATCACTGCGAAAGCGCTGGGTAAGAATGACACAAAGGATAAAATAAACAAGTTGTTGAAAATGCTTACCGTTTTGCCATTGGATACCGAAAGTATTTCGCTGGCCTTGAACAGTAATTTTAACGATATGGAAGATGCAATGCAACATTTTGTTGCATTGCGTAATGAGTGTGATTTAATTATCACCCGCAATTTAAAACATTATAAAAAGTCGCTTTTACCTGTGATGACTGCGGAACAATTTATTAGAAAATTTTAACAATGCAACAAAAAATAGCTCAGTACACTTCAGAAATTAATGCTTTCCAGTCGCAAAATGCAGAAGAGCTGGAAACCTTTCGAATAAAGTTTCTGGGTACAAAGGGTATTATTAAGGATCTTTTTGAAGAGTTTAAAACTGTATCTTCTGAAGAAAAAAGGGTGCTTGGAAAGGTACTGAATGAGTTCAAGCAATCTGCAGAAGCCAAATACCAGGACCTGAAAGAAGCGTCAGAAAGCCAGGAAAGCAATATAAGTTTAGAACAAGACCTGACCTTACCGGGCAATGGATTTCAGTTGGGCTCTCGTCACCCGCTTTCTCTTGTTAGAAAAGAGATTATAGGTATTTTTAATAAACTTGGCTTTCACGTTGCCGAGGGCCCTGAAATTGAAGACGACTGGCATAACTTTTCTGCGCTTAATTTTCCGGAAGAACATCCGGCGCGGGATATGCAGGACACCTTTTTTATCAAAAAAGGTGGCGAAAAAGGAGATATTGCATTGCGTACGCATACCTCATCTGTACAG
>NZ_JBKJUM010000128.1:0-14693 GCF_046590655.1 Daejeonella sp. | reverse complement strand
TGGTTGTAACATTTTTAACGAGCATTTCTGCAGATCCGGCCTGGAGACTGTAGATGGTGGCACTTGCAGCAGTTCCCAAATTCAACTGATATGTACCTGTCCGCCCTTTCTCATCAGGGATTACCAGGACATACATTTTCCGGCCGTTGTAGTCATATACATCCACAAGGGGATCCTGACTTAGCGTTTGCTGATAGGTATAATTACCCATCAGGTTGGTGGTTTGGAGAATATAATCTGCCGCAGGCCTGCGATTAAGCCCTTCAACCAGTCCCGAGGAACCATACTGTATGGAGCTATACGTATTGTCATCAAACAATTGGTAGAAGAATAACTTTTTAATACCGCGCCGTGCATATAATAAGGATGATCTTAAAATCCAGTCTGCCTGGGTAATCAAAGCCGACTTATTGCCAATTGCGATAGCCCGTTGCGGGCTGCCTGAATTAATATCATAACCGGCTTCGGTAACCCATACGTCTATGCCTTTCGCGTAATCTCTTGACATGGCAACAAATTCATCAGCAACACGGCCTATTTCACTTAATTCCGGAGCTACTCCCCGGGTAGCAGTTCCCCATTGCGTAGACAGAGCATCATTGGAATAGAGGTGATAGTTAATCACATCGAAGCAAAGATCCACCGATCCGTCTACCCGGTACCCGCGGTTTTCCCTGCACCAGGCAATCATGTCCTTCACATAGTTCACATCTGCTTTCGAAAGACCCGCCATCACGACCTTCATCGTGGGATCGGCTGTTTTGACTCCTACGTTTCTGCCTAATCTTCCTTTATGCCCGTCATAGAAAGCGGATAGATGTGCAGCATATTGACGGCCAGTCTGATAGGCTCTTGGTCCAACCCACCATCTGTCGCGTTCATTATCCGCCTCAATATATTTGATCAGGTCCATGCCGATTTTAACTTCATTAACCGGATCGGCGGTCCAGCGCGGGGTACTGTTTACCGTAACAAGCGCCGGATCTACATTTGGGTTAGCACCATAACGTGCCGCGAATTGAAAGGCAGCTTTCGCCTGCGCGATATAGGAGGCAGGGTCTTCAAGATTTGAACCATACGGTGCAGGAACATTGTTGGCATCTCTTTGCCCCTCAGGGTACGTGTTGTAAAGCCAGTCGGGAGCTTCTTTCAGGCAACTCAAGACAAAAATACCGTCTTGTTTGCACCTCTGATAGATGGCATCATAGTTCCAGCCTCCTCTTCGCGTCGGATTAAACGTGTACTGGCCCGGGGAATCTTCGAGCTTTTCCCAGTCCATATAATGGCGTACACCACTAAAGTTTTTAATCAAAGCCATTTTAGGCTCATAAATGGTTGTGCCATTGCCAGGGTTATTTGGATCCTGTAGAAAGTTCCACTCATAGGTGTTAATGCCAAACATGTTTTTAAGGATCACACCATTTGTGACCGGAGTGGGTGCTGGTGCAGGACTATTTCTCGGCGCTTTGCGGGCTAATAGTTTATCCGCGATTTTAAATTGTTGCTCAGGATCTTTCTTGCAAGAAAAAAGCATGGCACAGGACACTAGTCCTACGAATAGGTTTTTCATTTTCACTAGAGGTAAAATTTAAAGGATTAATTCAGATAGGTTTAATGCGATCTCTTAGTCTACGCGTTTCACACTAAAGGGTTACAGTTGATACTACATTTGGTCACTCGGAGCAATTTGGTGAATTATCTAAATTCAAATCCTTCAACGTGAACCCGTGTCATAAAATTGTCAGCTGTGCAAATTTTTATCAAAATTTAGCGCCAGTACGCTCTTTTCAGAAGTCTTTTGTATTGTAATCAATTTGACTTCAACATTTTAATTCGACTCGATTGTTAAAATTTGATTCATTCTAAATAGACTAGACTCACGCTAAAATCGATGATGCAATCAAACAATGGCATTATTTTTGGGCATGATAAGCGTAGTCATCTAAAAAAGCGGCCCTATCTACTTATAAAGTTACCGTGGTGTTTTCAATATGAAAAAAGTATTAGTGGTGGACGATAATGAGGACATTCTTAACGTCATTAGCATCATATTGGATATGGAGGGTTTTGAAGTACAATGCTGCGATAACGGTCATTGCATATCTGATTCTATAACTTCCTTTTGCCCCGACCTCATCCTACTCGATATTATGCTGGGTGATATGGATGGAAGGGAAATTTGCAGGGCCTTAAAAAGGAATCCCAAAACTGGACATATTCCGGTTATTATGATCTCTGCATCACACAGCCTATATGATAGTCAGGAAGAGTTTTGTTTGGCTGATGATTTTATTTCTAAGCCATTCGATATCGATAATCTGGCCAATAAGGTTAATCAGTATATTAATTAACAGTTCACCTTCCGGTTGTATACAGTTCCCATTTTGTTATTCGCAGTATAATTTATTATTTAAGCCGGCGGCCTGAGAACTTCAGGCCACAGCTCGTGCCTGCCTGGCACTCTGCCTGATCATCTCCTTGATTTCCCAACGCGTCTTTTCATTTCTGACCATGTCCAGATTTAAAGTGTGTATGCACTCTGATGTATGAACGTTTAACTGGCAAAAGCGGGTGCTGATATGCGTAATATCATGTACCGGAACAGAAACCATTTCCCCTTTGTCTGTATCCAGGTAGCTTAAAGTCCCGTCGGTAATATCGATAAACGATATTCTGCGACGCCTGATGACCAACATAGCAATTACTATAATGAATACCAGTCCCGGCAACGCATAGTAAAGGTTTAAAGCTGTTGAATTATACCAAGCAATAGCCGAAGTGCTTAGAATCAGTAACGACAGAAAAATCCTTTCCGTCCATAAACGAGTGTTCCTCAATGAACGGTACTGCGTGATGTTGTGATGATATGTCATTTTCCCCAGGTTTTTACCTGCTTACGTTGATTAAGTAAAAAGGTTTCAATCAGTTACGAACAATGGCTACCCCCTTTCCTTCTCCGCCCAGCCCATCAACTAACAACTAACAACAACCAACTAATTTTCTTTTTCCTAAATTGCACTCATCCCAATAAACCAACCATTATGAAATACTTTTCCTGTTTACTTTTAACTGTTCTGGCTGTTTCTGAAGCAGGACTCGTCAGCGCCCAAACAGTTTCGGGCTTTAGCAAATCCAACCCTTTTTATGCTGTTAGCACACTGCCTTTTCATGTGCCGGCTTTTGATAAGATAAAAAACGGCGACTTCAAGCCGGCTATGGAAGAGGGTATACGGCAACAGATGGCGGAGATCCAAAAGATCACCAATAATACTGCACCTGCAACTTTTGACAATACTTTAGTGGCGATGGAAAGAAGCGGCCGTCTGCTTAACCGCGTGGGAGCAGTGCTGAACGTGCTTACTGGCGCTTATACAAATCCGGAACTACAGAAGGTAGAGCAGGAGATGGCGCCCCAACTGTCCGCAAATAATGATGCCATTTACCTGAATACGAAACTGTTTAAAAGGGTTGAGGCCATTTATAATCAGAGAGCGAAATTAAAGCTGGAAGCTGAATCGGCACGCCTGATCGAATATTATTATAAAAATTTCCTGGCTGCCGGAGCGAAGCTTTCAGAAGCAGATAAGGAAGTTTTGAAGAAACTTAATCAGGAAGAAGCGACGCTGCGTACCAAATTTGGAAGTCAGCTTCTGGCAGGCTCAAAAGCCGGAGCGCTGATTGTAGATACAAAAGAAGAACTGGCTGGTCTGACGGATGCAGCAATTGAGCTTGCAGCCCGGAACGCGAAGACTGCTGGCCATGATGGAAAATATTTGCTGGCCCTGCAGAATACCACCCAGCAGCCCGACCTTGTTTCGCTGAAAAACCGTGCTACACGCCAGAAGCTTTTCGAAGCTTCATGGAACCGCACCGAAAGGAATGATGTGAATGACAATCGCCCAATAATCTCTCGTCTGGCACAGATTCGCGCCCAAAAGGCTAACATGATCGGCTTCCCGAGCTTTGCTGCATGGAAGCTCCAGAACCAGATGGCCAAAACACCTGAAACTGTTGAGAAGTTTCTGGCACAGCTCGTGCCTGCTGCTACGGCAAAGGCTAAAGAGGAGGCAGCTGAATTGCAAAAAGTCATCGACCAACAGAATGGCGGATTTAAACTGGAGGCATGGGATTGGAACTTCTTTTCTGAACAGCTCCGGAAAACTAAGTACGATCTTGATGAAAATGAAATAAAGCCTTACCTGGAAATTGATAATGTGCTTCAGAAAGGTGTGTTCTATGCCGCAAACCTGCTTTATGGAATAAGTTTTAAGGAGCGTAAAGATCTTCCGGTTTACCAGGAGGATGTTCGCGTATTTGATGTCTACGACAAGGATGGGAGCCAAATGGCCATTTTCTATGCTGATTTTTATAAACGAGATAATAAACGCGGCGGCGCATGGATGAGCAATATGGTGGGACAGTCTAAGCTTTTCGGTACCAAGCCGGTCATCTACAACGTCTGCAACTTCACGAAACCGGCTCCGGGGCAGCCCGCCTTAATATCTTACTCCGACATGCGCACCATGTTCCATGAGTTTGGGCATGCCTTGCATGGCCTTTTTGCCGATCAGAAATATCCGAGCCTTTCAGGCACTGCAACGGCACGCGATTTCGTTGAATTCCCGTCCCAGGTTAATGAAAACTGGGCAATGGATCCGAAAGTGGTAAAAAATTATGCAGTGCATTACAAAACCGGAGAACCGATGCCTCAGGCAATGCTGGATAAGATCAGAAAGGCTGCAACTTTTAATCAGGGTTACTCATTCACCGAAATGCTTGCTGCCCACAATCTCGACTTGCAATGGCATAGCCTTAAACCTGGTCTCCCTCTTCAGGACGTAAATAAATTTGAGCAGGATGCACTCACCAAAACGGGCCTTAATCTGTCGCAGGTGCCGCCCCGCTACCGCTCTTCTTATTTCAACCACATTTGGAACAGCGGTTACTCCGCAGGGTATTACGCCTATTCATGGACCGAAATGCTATCGGACGACGCATACTCCTGGTTCGAAGAAAACGGCGGCCTCACCCGTGCTAACGGACAGCGTTTCCGCGATATGGTCCTTTCGAGAGGAAATACTATCGAACTTGGAAAAATGTACCGCGACTTCCGCGGCCACGATCCGGATATAAAACCGATGCTGAAGAGCAGAGGACTTTAGTAAGTTGACACCCGATAGCTATCGGGTTGACGGTGTCTTACAAGCGTACCTAATGAGTTGAAAGTTGAAAGTGGAAAATTTGCCAACTTCAGACGGTAGGTACGCTCGCGCTCCCCGTTTTTCAAGGGTAGCTGTGCCGTTTCTCGCGGGACTGAGGGGTCCCGGACAAAATCAGAATAGCGACAAGAGATTATTAATAAAAGAAATATTGCGTACACTTACATCGTTAAGATCTAACCTGCCTGCCGGCAGGCAGGCAACCTAAAACTTATTACTTACAACTTATTACTCACCTCCAATGTCAAAAACAAAACTAACAATCAACAACAACGGTTCAGTCAAAATAGAAGGCGATTTCGAGATCGTCGATAGAAATGGAAATGAGTATGGATTGCAGGGAAGGACTGTTCTTTCGATATGTCGCTGCGGACTTTCGAAAAATAAACCTTTTTGCGATGGGGCTCATAACGGGCATTTTGAGCATGAAGCGGTGGCATTCGATTTGCCGCCGAAGAAAGTTTAGTTAATTAAAAATTGGGAATGGAATGTTGAGTATTGACTAAACGCTATAAATTGGCGCGATTAATTTCCATTCTCAATTATTGAAATTAACCAGCCCAATCAACTCTTCTCTCTCCATTGAGATTAGGTCCGCAGGCTTTATTTCAAGCACACTGGATATCACAAATAAACGCTCAAGGGTGATTCTGCTATATCCGAGTTCAATCTTGCTATATGCATTTTGTGAAATATTGAGCTTTGCAGCTAGATAATCCTGGGTATAGTCGCGGTATTCTCTGAGTTTTCTTATGTTTGACGCTATAGTCTTTGCCTGCTTTAATGCTACTTCTTTCATAAAATACATGTTAAATGCTTAAAATATAAACGCTTTTTTCTGGGGAACGGTTTTTGTTATAGGAATCTTTTTTATAGGTATATTTGTAATAAATATTTAGCTCCCCATGCGTGTTGTTGTCCTGTCATTTATATTCTTAATTTCTTCTTTATCATCGAAGGCCCAGAACCCCGTGCTTGCGGTTAACCGGGTGGATAAATTTACTAAGGAACTGATAAAGCAGACTTCACTTTATTCCTTTAAAGACGGGAGCACGACGAAACTTCATTTCAACGTAAGGAGTGTTGATGAGAACCATTATCTGCAATTCAATGTCCCGCAAGCTGTAACTATAAAAAAAGGCACAGAGATTACCCTGATCATGGGAAATGGAAAGACTTTAAAACTGGTAACAGACAATGATATCATTTCTCTGAACGAATCAGATATCAGTAAGAGAATGATCGTTTGTACCCTTGATGAGGCCGGAATTGCCGCCTTATTAAACCAGGAGGTAGTTTCAATTCGCGTTCCAACAGCAAATAAAGGTATCCTCAACCTCAACCTCGCCGCTAAAGATAAGCCGATGATCAGAACAGCTATGGGGCTTGTGAGTCCGAAACTGGTAGCAAAGAAGTAATAATGCCAGTTAAACAAGTTTGCCATGTATGATCCAAACGGAACTCCAAATACAGAAGCAACAGAAAAAGCAGCCCTTTATCCCATTGCCATGCCACGGCGCTCGTAGGGTATCAGGTCGGCAACAATAGCTAAAATCTGTGCGCCGATCAGTCCGCCGAAAATACCAGCTACAATTCTTGCTAAAAATAAAAAGGTCTGACCGGACGGGCAGGCTTCGCTATGCACCCAATGACACTGCGATTCAGGCGGGCAATCTCTGGTGGGTTGTCCTTGCGAGCGGAGCGAAGCAATCTCTGCGACTATTACATGAGATTGCTTCTAGTTTTATGGAATTTCCCCCTAAATTCACTCCTATAATAAATCCTATCCATGAGAGCATTTCTGTCTGCCTTATTCCTGCTTAGTTTGGTATTTCTTTCCGAAGTCAGTATGGCTCAAAGAAATACCGCTAAAACCTGGGAAGCATCCTTTAAGGAGGTAGATTCATTAGCAGTAAGCGGCCAGCCTAAAGAGGCCTACGCCCTGGTTAATAAGCTGGCCGATAGGGCGAGGGCCGAAGGCAATAGTGTGATGCTGATTAAGTCTGTAATTCACCGGATGCTTTTTCAAAGTAAGCTTGAGGAGGACTATCTCGCAAAAATTGTTGACTCTCTTAGAAAAGATATCAGTACTGCAAAGCAGCCAGAGAAAAGTGTTCTTCAATCGCTGCTTGCGGAGACTTACTGGAAATTCTTCCAGGATAACAGGTACAGGATCAGTCAAAGAACTAATTTGGGCGCTGATCCGGGATATAATATCAGGACATGGTCTTTGAAGAAAATCATTGATGAAGCTATAAAACAATTTCTCGCTTCTGTATCTAATGCTGAGCAACTGCAGCGTGAAGATCTGGGAATTCTGAAGAATCTTTTGGCGGGTGACTCCAGCTCGCGGAATTTGCGTCCAAGCCTTTATGACCTGCTGGCCCACCGCGCCATTGATGTCGTTATGAACCCAGCTTCGCAATTAGGTGCATTTGCCGGGGATGAATTTATTATGAGCGATCCGAATTGGTTTTCAGATCACCGGGTGTTTTCGTCAATGAGCCTTCCTTTGTTGGATAGCTCTTCATTTAATATGGCCGCTGTAAAAATCTTCCAGGACCTTCTTAGATATCATGCCAAGGGGAATAACCTGGCAGCCATGGTTGATGCAGATCTTAAACGACTGAAATTTATATATCAGAAAAGTACAGCTGAAGAACGGACCAGCTATTATTTAAATGCTCTTCAAGCGCTCGGAGAGCAGGCGAAGGGTACCGAAATCTTTCCGGATATACTGTATGAGCAGGCATGGGTTTATACTTCTATGCAGAACAATAGAGGAATTTGGAAGCATGACTTCCGTAAAGCCGTAGAGATAGGTGAACGGATTATTAAAGAAAACCCGAAGAGTCTCGCCGCTCATAGAGCAGAAAATATTCTAGGCCCTCTCAGAAAAAAGAGTATTACTATGGAGATAAGTAGTTTTAGTCTTCCGGGAAAACCTATACTAATCGAGCTCTCCCATAAGAACAGCGACACAGCTGTCATTAAAGTGTACAAGACATTCATGGGTGAGAATTATCTTTATTTTAATAACGAGCCGGATTTTGAGTCGTTTATGAGAAGTCATAAAAAAGTGCTGGACTGGACTGTAAAATTACCGGAGTACTCAGATTATGAAGTTCACACGCTTATTGACAAAATTGAGCCCCTTCCGGCAGGTGATTATATATTAATTGCTGCTTCGGGTACTCATAAAAGTCAGGCAGGATATACTGTCAGTAGTCTCGCATTTAAGGTCACTGCACTGGGGGTTACAAACCGGCCTTTTGAGGGTGTCCAGCAATTTGTGGTTCTCGACCGACTTAGCGGACAGGCAATTGAATCTGCGAAAGTTCAGCGAATGTTTTCAGAATATTCTCATAGTAAAAAAGTTGAAGGCTATGGATCGGTCTTTCTGACAAACAAAGAGGGAATGGCGTCTATTGCCAATTATCCTAACGATCGCCAGGTATTGGTCAGCCACAAAGGGGATTCTTTAATGGTTTCGTCGAGAGCTTGGTATGGAAATGATTCGGGAAGAAACCAGCCTCGTTTAATTTTATTTACAGATCGGCCAATATACCGGCCCGGCCAAATTTTATATTTTAAAGGGTTGCTAATACAAAATGAAAACACTGGTAAAAGCATCGTTCCCGGCCAGTCTGTTAGTATCCATTTTGAAGACATCAACCGTAAAGATATCGGGAAGTTATCGTTCGTTACTAACGATTACGGTACCATTCAGGGCTCATTTACTATTCCCACAGGAAAGCTGAATGGCCAGATGCAGTTAGTCAGCAGCTACGGAAGTATAAGGGTTCAGGTAGAAGAATATAAAAGGCCAGGATTTGAAGTGATTTTCGACAAGCCGAACCAAAAGTACTTGCTAAACGACAGTATCAAAGTAAGGGGTAGAGCAATAAGCTATTCAGGATACTCACTGGGCGGGGCTAATGTAAAGTATACAGTTTACCGCATACAATATCCAAATACCCGAATGTCTGTATTTACACTTGAGCAGCAGATTGCAACAGGCGCTTCCAAAACAGACCCGACGGGAAGTTTTATTGTGCACTTCTTGGCATCACTGAAGCCGGGGTGGAAAGGAAATCTTACTTATGTAGTAAAGGCTGAGCTGACTGATTTAAGTGGCGAAACGGTAAGCAGTTCCAGGGTTATAAATGCCGGTAGAAATGACATCGTTCTTGAATCAAACCTGCCCTCTGAACTTTTTCTCGATGATCGAACCGACAGTCTTCCCTTTACTCTGACCAATCTGAACGGAGAACCGGTAAGCGGTAAACTGAAAGCCGACTGGACTCTTTTACAGGATCCCGGGCGGTTAATGAATGTAAGCCGTTTTTCTGAGAAGCCCGATAAGTATGCCTTGAGTAAAGAGGAGTTCCTAAAAGTATTCCCTTTTGAAGCTTATCAGGGAGATGATGATCCGGCAAATTGGCCAGTATCCCGTCTCGTGCTGCAACAGGAAGTTAATGCGCTTTCCGGATTGGGGACTGTAAACGTAAGTTCGGAAAATCTTCCTCCTGGCTATTACAGGCTTGCTTTATCTGCAGTAAATAATAGCGGCGATACCATAAGTGCGAAAAAGATTATCAGGGTATATCATGATCAGCCTTTAAGGATTCAAAGCATGAAGGAATGGCTCCGTGTGAAAGAAAGTACTATCCAGCCTGGTGAGGCCGCAGAATTTAGAGTTGCCGGAGCACTGCCGGTGAGCCGGGTTTTCTATGAAGTTTATTACCGCGAAAGGATAGCCGAAAAAGTATGGATCAACACTTCCTTACAACAACAGATCATACGGATTATTCCGGAGAAAGGCTGGGAAGATGCCTTCGCCGTGCAGTTTACCATGGTGCAAAATGGTGTTGTTTATAACATACTTCACACAGTTAATATTAATGATCCTGCACGTGAACTTGATATAAAGTTTTTAAGCTTTCGAGATAAATTACAGCCTGGTGAAAAGGAAAGCTGGCGTTTAAGTATCAGTTCGAAAACCGGCGAAAAGCAAATGGCAGAGCTTGCCGCTACTCTCTATGATGCTTCTTTAGATGATTTGAAGTCGATGAGTTGGGGTACGTCAATCGGCCAGACATATAGGTATGAAATCTTCAGATGGGGAATAACACAAGATTATCTGCGAACTTCCTTTGAATTAGGATTCTACCGTACTCCTTCCGAAATCAGGCAATTAGCGGGCAGGAATTACGAGTATTTATACAAGTACACACCTAATGATTTTGGAAACTACCAGTTAGGTTATAATAATTACATGAGAAAATTGGTAGCCTCACTTCCGAAGTTACCTTCACTTTCTGCACAAAAACGTCTTAGCGAACTTCAGAAAGGCAAAGCCTTTTATGGTATAGTTAGCGACAGATACGGAGCGGTATTGCAGGGCGTACATGTAAAAGCAGGTATTAAAGGGGCAATCACAGACGCACATGGAATATATGTTATAAATGCCAAACCCGGCGATTTGATCCAATTCAGCCTCATCGGTTTTGAATTTACCAATATGAAGGCGGGGCGGAAACTCCGAATCGACGTAAATTTAACAGGTTATGCAAACCCCTTGAGTGAAGTAATTACAACAGCATACGGAGTTTCGAACGCAACAACTAGCGTTACATTACAGCGAAAGTCAGTCATGGCAGGAAACGTTGCCGGTGTTGATTTGGTCGAAGAGCATTCGATCAAAGATTTCGCATCTGTGGAGGCTTATAACGAGAAAACGAATACATATATAATCAACGGCCGTCCCGTAGCAGGGCCTGAGCGCATTACTCCAAGGACCAATTTTAACGAGACGGCATTTTTCTATCCCCAGCTTCGAACAGATGATAAGGGCCAGATCATTATCGACTTTACAATCCCCCAATCGCTTACACGGTATAAGATGATTGGTTTTGCTCATACTAAAGATCTGAAGACTGCTACGATTAGCCGTACGCTAATCACCCAAAAGCAGCTGGCCATCTCGGCCAATGCGCCGCGTTTCTTCCGCGAAGGCGATACGATTTTGTTTGCAGCGAGGTTAAACAATCTTTCGGGCAAAAAACTGAAAGGTGAAGCTAGTGTTGAGTTCAGAAACGCGCTGAATGGTAATATCATCCAGACCTTTTCTCAAAATACAAAGTTCGTTCGGGGTTTTGATATCAGCAATGCAGGAAATGAAGCTTTAACCTGGGAGCTGGTTATTCCAGCGGGTATTTCCGCAATTTCTTACAAGATGCTCGCTGAGTCAGGACAATTCAGTGATGGCGAAGAAATGATCATTCCCGTGTTGCCTAATTCTATGCTGGTAACCGAGAGTATACCGCTTAATGTTAGGGGAAATACTGAAAAATCCTTTACTCTGGAGAAATTGACCCAGTCTGCTCAGTCAGGCACTCTGCGCAATCACAAATTGACTCTTGAATTCACTTCTAATCCGTTATGGTATGCTATCCAGGCATTGCCTTATATGATGGAGAACCAGTCGGAATGCACCGAGCAGATATTTTCCCGCTACTATGCCAACAGTTTCGCCAGAGGCATTATTAACAGCTCGCCTGAAATAAAAATAGTATTTCAAAGCTGGCAAAAGGTGGATAATGGAAAGGTATTATTATCAAACCTGGAGAGGAACCAGGAACTTAAATCAATTTTGCTGGAGGAAACGCCCTGGGTGAGAGCTGCGGAGGATGAAACCGAAAGAAAAAGAAGGCTTTCAGTTTTATTTGATCTGAACAGGATGGCCTATGAGTTGAGGAGTAACCTGGATAAACTCGCTCAAATGCAGCATTCTAACGGATCGTTTGCATGGTTTCCGGGTATGTCTGACGACCGCTATATCACGCAGCACATTGTTTTGGGCATGGGGCAGTTAAAAAAGCTGAAGCTGATAGATGCAGGGGATCTCCCCCAGTTTAATTCGATACTTGACAGGGCATTAAGATTTTTAGATGGCAAAATTAAGGAAGATCATAGCACGGAGATTAAACGCAAAAATATTGGCTATTTGCCACTGCATTACTTATATGCCCGGAGCTATTTCGACAGGACAAAGGATGAAGAACTTAACAAGATAACCTCAGAGTATCTGAAAAAAATAGCTGAAAGCTGGCGCACAATGGAACCCTATCAGCAGGGGCAAGCTGCATTGGTGCTCCACCGCTTTGGCCAGTCGCTGGAAGCGCAGAAGGTTATAGTTATGCTAAAAGGTAATGCGCAGCACAATGATGTAATGGGGATGTACTGGATTTCCAACCGTACGGGCTGGTGGTGGTACCAGAACCCGATAGACACCCAATCACTATTAATAGAGGCCTTTGGGGAAGTGGCTTCTGACCTGACTTCAGTAGAGGAGATGAAAATCTGGCTACTAAAGATTAAGCAAACCACAGATTGGAAATCTACTAAAGCTACTGCCGCAGCTTGTTATGCACTGTTAATGCAGGGTACTTACCAATTGACTGTAAGCACCGAACCGGATATTGCACTAGCAGGGAAAACCTTAAGTGCCTCAGGCTTTCCTGCCGAGTCAGTAGAAGCCGGAACAGGTTACAGGACGACCAGCATTAATGGTCCCCAGATAAAACCCGAAATGGGTAATATCGTGATAAAGAATAGCAATAAGAACATTGCTTGGGGAAGTCTTTACTGGCAATATTTTGAACAGCTTGATAAGATCAAGCGAGCAGAAACAGGAGTCAGGATTAAGAAGGAACTGTTTCTTCTGGAAACAAGTAATACAGGAACGGTGCTACATCCACTCAATAATAGTCTTGCGCTCAAGCCTGGAGATTTGCTGAAGGTACGGATCGAGATCTATACAGACCGGGATATGGAGTATCTGCATTTAAAGGATATGCGATCTTCAGGTTTTGCTCCTGTTAATGTGCTTTCCGGGTACAAATACCAGCACGGACTTGGATATTACGAAAGTACAAAAGACGCCTCCACGAACTTTTATATTTCTTATCTAAGAAAAGGAGTTTATGTATTTGAATATCCGCTAAGAGTAAGTCACTCCGGTAATTTTTCAAACGGAATCACTTCATTACAAAGCATGTATGCACCGGAATTTACGACACATTCGGAAGGAGTGAGGGTTAGCGTTAGATGAAGTGAACAAGGAGCATGGAGCAAAGACAATTTCCCGTAGATATAGCTCGGAGGATACGAATAAACGTGAAATCACATATCTATAATCACAGGTCCAATACTTTTCGGTAAAACCCCCGGTCCTTGCTCTTTGTTCCTTATGTCTTGTGTCTCCGCTTTCCCTTCCCAAAAACTTATATATTTGCCGAATGAGAACGGTAGTAATAGTTGCACTGATAATTGCAGTACTATTGATTATCCGATACCGTAATATTCGTAAGTTTTAACAGTGGCCTAAGGCATAGTAGATAATAACGAATACTACGATTGTACCTAAACAACCGCCACCTAATTTGGATGCTCCCCATCCTGCTATTAAACCACGAAATATATTGTTCATATTAAAGAGTTTTGAATAAATTTTATTTATAGTAAACCTTAAATGAGATAAAAGGTTTGAATATAATAAATGGTTTAGGATACTGGAAATTATTAAGAAAGTTATTTTAATGTTTCACACTTGGGTTTATCTAATTTTGTCTATTTTTAATCCGATTAACCCGGACACAAGCATCACAGGCATTAATAATTGCTTTACGGTTAATTAATTAGATTATGGCTAGAAGGATACTAATTTGTGATGATGATGAGGACATACTTTCAATTTGTACTTATATACTTGAAGAGAAGGATTGGGAGGTACACACGCGTAACCATTGCAAGAATATAGTCGAAACAGTTCAGGAGATTATGCCGGATATAATTTTGATGGATAACTGGATCCCTGATATCGGCGGGATTAAAGCAACTCAGGCTATCAAATCGACTCTATCTATCAGCCACATTCCAATCGTTTACTTCTCAGCTAATAATGATGTCAAGGCCCTGGCCCGTGTCGCCGGTGCAGACGATTTCCTCGCTAAGCCATTTGATATTGAAGATTTGGAGAGGATGGTTACAAGCGTATTAGAAAAGTAGTACGTTTTACGCTTGGGCTGAATAAGTTGTAGGTTATAAGTTGTAGGTTATAAGTTATAAGTTGTAGGTTATAAGTTATAGGTTATAAGTTGTAGGTTATAAGTTATAAGTTATAGGTTATAAGTTATAGGTTTTAAGTTTTGTGATTACTGATTTCAAATAGGGGAGCTTTCGTTACATCGCCACAAACAGAAGAAAATTTATATGTTATGGGTTTTATTTACTCATAACTCAAAACACATAACAGAAAACCGGCAACAGTTTACAGTTTTCTGCTTTCTTCCAGCAGTTGCGCTTTATCGACAGGTACAACTCCCACATGTTCGCATACGAGTCCGCCGGCAAGGTTTGCTATTTCGGCAGTTTGAAATTCATCCAAACCGGCAGCAAGGCATAATGCCG
>NZ_JBKJUM010000049.1:0-8659 GCF_046590655.1 Daejeonella sp. | reverse complement strand
AGAACTAAGATTGTATTTGGCAGTGAAGCTGTCGGGATAAAAATGCTCCCTATGTTGTATCACTCTTGAACGAAGGTCGGAGGTTACCCCAACATACAAGGTTGTTTTATACTTATTGGTTATCATGTAAACATACCCACCTCTGTCCATAGTGGAATATAGGAATCAAAATACGTTTTGACGAAATGGAACTAGTTAATGGTACAAATGGATTAGTAATTGGACCAATTTCGACAAGCGGGTGTGAAAATTATCATTAACGATAAATGTGCCGCGAGGAGAAATCCCCAATCCTCCAAAAAGTGCGTCCGTCATCCCGAAGCGAAGCGAGGGACCTCCTGCTACAAAATCACTCTGGAACGTTAAAAACGCAGCGATGGACCTCTTGCCACCAAACCACACCTGGAAAGTTACATGACATAGTGAGGGACCTTATTCAAGCCCTGGACCCTCACTTAATTCCCGTCCTTGGACTGTATCTATACCTTTAAATGTCTTTTCTTCCTTCTAAAAACCCCCACCAACAAAAACACTCCAAACAACCCACTTCCCACCGATCCCACCAATGCGATATAATCCCCATGCTTAACATAAAACGTGAGCTCATCATTAAGATTTATATCAGCCTTAAGTGCTGCTGGCACCCACCATTTAGTTTGCTGTGTGATATCGCCCCGCTGATTAATAAAGGCGGATATCCCGGTATTAGCGGAACGTGCTACCCATCTTCGTGTTTCAATAGCACGAAGTTTCGCGTATTGAAGATGCTGATCCTTGCCGGAGGTATTACCCCACCATCCGTCATTGGTGATGATCGCAATAAATTGAGCATCTTTTTTGACATAATCGGCTACATACTCTCCCCAGATCGACTCATAACAAATAACAGGTGCTGCACCAATGCCGCTTTGAGAGTAGAAAACACTAGGTTCGTCCTGTTTTCCATAACTGCCTGCTGAACCGCCAAACGCTTCGAAAGCTGGCTTGAGAAAACTCATGGTATTTGAAAAAGGGGTTTGTTCAACACCCGGCACAAGTTTAGATTTATGGTAAAACTGAACCTTTGGCGAATTTTCTATAAGAACTGCAGCATTGAAAACATCAAAATATAAGCGCTGGCTCCCATCAAATCGGGCGGTTGTTGTTTTCTGGGTGTCATAAAGGGTAAAGCTTTCAATTCCGGATAAGAGATTGCCATTTTTGTATTTGCTCAGGAAAGACTGGATCCTGATGAAATTACTTTCAGTCCTGATAGCGGCCTCATCTGTTTTCTGCGAAATTGCTGTTTCCGGCCAGATGAAATATTCTGTGTTGGATTGTCCCAGGGAGTCAGAAAGCCGGATCATCCGTTCAATCTGTTTGGAAGTATTGAGGCTTCCATACTTTTCATAAGGATCGATATTTGGCTGTACCACAACAATATTTGCCGGATTCGATTTCTCATTATAATTAAAATAGATGAGCAGGGAAAGCAAAACAGGCAGTACGGCATGCGCAATTGATCGGCTAGCAAGCATATATTTACGCTTTTGAGTATCCTTTGCTTTGAAGGCCAGATAGGTTTCAAAAACAAGGATATTGGACATCAATACCCAATAAGTACCGCCATAGACTCCCGTATACTCATACCACTGGACAAGGTAATGAGATTGGGCAAAGCCATTGCCAAGGTTCATCCAGGGGAAAGCAAGGTCCCAGGTTTGGTGCAGATATTCATAGCCAATCCAGAAGCAGATCAGACCTGCATAACTGAGAAATTTAGTTGTTATTCTTCTCAATCTGTAATACAGCCAGAAAGCAATCGCCATCAGCAGGGAGCCCAATCCGAATGGAATGATTGCTACGAAAAGCGCCATCCACGTTGGCATAACCGCCATAAGGGAATTGATGACCCAATAGATACAAGCAGTGTTCCATATCACAAAGCATAAAAATGCGGTGCGGAACACCAGTTTGCCTTTTTGTTTATAATCTGAATTGATAATGTTTTCTACTGCGAGGAGTACCGGCACTAAGCCCACCAGTAATATTAAAGATGTAAAGGGTATGGGCGGCCAGGCCAGCCAAAGCAAAAATGCACTAAAAAGAGCCAGCAGATAGTTTTGTTTCACTCAGAACTGGGATAAAATATCTGCCTTTTTTCGTTCGTATTCCTCAGAAGTAATCAGCTGTTTCTCGAAAAGTGTTTTCAGCTTTTTTAGCCTTAGAGTTACTTCGTCCTCGGGTTCTTCCATAGGAAGCGGACTTTGCGGCTGAATGAATGGCTTCTCTTCTTCGTCGATCTCAACATAAGAAGTGTAATCATCGGAAGTATTAGAATTCCCTGAAAGATGGCTCTTATCTTCGCTCAATGGATTTCGAGAAAGTCCGCGGTTCTTTTCCAGCTGCTCATTCGAAAACTGATACAGCTTACGAGCCTGAACCTTTGGGATATAATCTATCGCAACATTTTCGCCCCTTTGCGGGACAGTGATAAACTTAGAACCAAAAAATTCTTCTTTGAACGAAACCTCTTTAATGTCTTCCCAGGGAAAGGTGATGAAGTTTGTGGTCAGACCCAGGTTTTCAGGGATACAAAAGATGATCCTTTTATTCGTAATTGCAATGCAATCCGGAATCAGGGTAACCGCCGGTTTCTTTTGAATGGCCAAATAAACTACCATCTCGCCGGAAGTGAGCATATCGCGTAATTTTCCAAGGACTTTTTCGGCGGTTCTTGGATCCTGGTCGTCTGTTAAGTATTGTTCCATTTTTGTTTTTTTTTGGTGGCTTCGCCATGTTTTTTTGACCTGCCTGACGGCAGGTGTTTTTTTTAACCGCAGAGTTCGCAAAGTGCAACGCGGAGAGCGCAGAGGCATGGTGCATACTTTGCATTCTCTGTGATAACACTCTGCGTCTGCGTCTGCGCCTGTCTGACGGCAGGTGTTTTTTTTACCGCAGAGTTCGCAAAGTGCAACGCAGAGAGCGCAGAGGCTAATTGTTTAGACTTCTATGCTCAGATTTTTGCGTGAGCCGTGCAGTCAAAACTCTCCAACATTCGCGCCTCCCATTGTTAGGCCGGAAAAAACTCTGCGCTCTCTGCGCAAAACTCCGCGCTCTCCGCGGTTAAAACCATACTGCCGAAGGCAGCATCAACTTTACTTCCCCGCCACACATATCACAAACTCCCCCTTTAACGTATTAGTTTCAAAATGTATTTTAATCTCACTTAAAGTACCCCTTACTGTCTCCTCAAACATTTTTGTAAGCTCCCGCGATACCGAAGCCTGCCTCTCCGCTCCAAAATACTGAGCGAATTCCTCCAGCGTTTTAAGCAAACGGTGCGGCGATTCATAAAAGATCATGGTCCGTTCTTCATCTGTAAGTTCTTTCATCCGGGTCTGCCTCCCCTTTTTTACCGGCAAAAAGCCCTCGAATGTGAAGCGGTCGGCAGCCAGGCCCGAGTTAACCAGTGCGGGAACAAAAGCAGTTGCTCCTGGAAGGCATTCCAGCGGCAGGTCGTTTTTAATTGTCTCGCGAACAAGCAGAAAACCCGGATCGGAAATAGCTGGTGTACCCGCGTCGGAGATGAGGGCGATTTGTTTACCCTCCTTCAGGAAACGAATAATTTCTGTCACCGACTTATGTTCATTATGCTGATGATGAGAAAAAACTTTTTTATCTATACCGAAATGTTTCAGCAGAGGAGCACTGGTACGCGTGTCTTCAGCAAGGATAAGATCCACTTCTTTTAGAATACGGATGGCCCTGAAGCTCATGTCTTCAAGATTTCCGATCGGTGTTGGTACCAGGTAAAGTTTACCGCTCATATTTCGATTTTATACCGCCGCAGTTTGGCAAATCCTTTTAAACATCAAAGGTTCCCTGTCTGCCGACAGGCAGGCATCCGACAAAAGAAAACAATAAATATAAGCGGATGAATACAAGCACCAAACTCTAAACTGTTTATATCTTTGCCTAAAATTATTAAAGATGCTGCAAGTTAGTTATATCCGTGAAAATAGAGATGAAGTTTTAAATCGGTTGGGCGTCAGGAATTTTAAACAGCCTGAACTTGTTGACCAAATCATTCAGCTTGATGACGACCGTCGTCAAACTCAAACCCTCCTTGATTCTATTTCCGCGGAAGCAAATGCAGCAGCAAAAAAAATCGGCGACCTGATACGTCAGGGGATGAAGCAGGAAGCGGAAGGATTAAAGCTGCAAACCAACTCATTCAAGGAGCAAACTAAAGCCCTTGGCGAGAAACTTACTGCCATCGAAATCTTGCTGCAGAATGAACTCGTTTTGCTTCCTAATGTTCCTCATACATCTGTTCCAAAAGGAGCAAGTCCTGAAGAAAATGTGGTAGCCTACGAGCATGGCACCATTCCACAATTGCCGGCAAATGCACTTCCACATTGGGAACTCGCCGCAAAATACGATATCATAGATTTCGAGCTGGGGAACAAGATTGCCGGAGCCGGATTTCCAGTATATAAAGGCAAAGGCGCTAAGCTTCAACGCGCGCTGATCAATTTTTTTCTGGATAATGCTGGAGAAGCGGGTTACCGGGAAATGCAGCCGCCAATTGTTGTCAATGAAGCCTCTGGATTTGGTACCGGACAGCTTCCCGATAAGGAAGGCCAGATGTACCATATCGGAATAGATAATCTGTATCTCATCCCAACGGCTGAAGTTCCTGTCACCAATCTTTACAGGGATGTGATTGTTAAAGAAGAAGAGTTGCCAATTAAAAATTGTGCATACACTCCATGTTTCCGCCGTGAAGCGGGTTCATATGGTGCGCACGTCAGGGGACTAAACCGTCTCCATCAATTCGATAAAGTTGAAATCGTACAGGTTGTACATCCTGACACTTCGTATAATGTACTCGAGGAAATGAGCACCTATGTTCAATCGTTGCTGCAAAAACTAGAGCTTCCATACCGTGTCCTGAGCCTTTGTGGCGGCGATATGGGATTTACATCCGCCAAAACCTATGATATGGAAGTTTGGTGTGCAGCACAGGCCCGCTGGCTGGAAGTCTCGTCCGTTTCCAATTTCGAAACGTACCAGAGTAATCGCTTGAAATTACGCTACAAGGGAAAAGAAGGCAAACCACAGCTTGCACACACATTAAACGGAAGTGCTCTTGCATTACCGCGCATTGTGGCATCGTTGCTCGAGAATAATCAATCGGAGAAGGGGATCAAAATTCCAGGAGCTTTGGTTGGGTATACGGGGTTTGAATGGATTGATTAAGTTGTACGTTGTACGTTGTACGTTTTACGTCTGGGCGGATAAGTTGAAAGTAATAAGTAATTAAGTTGTAAGTAAAACGTACTAAGTTTTGTAAGATAGGTTATACGTTATACACTTATAACGTACAACGTATAACGTATAACTTTTTGCCCAAACAAAATCCCATTTACAAGCGTATTATATAAAGTACCTAATAAAAGCAGACACAATACTCCCTTGTATGGATAACAGAATACTAGTGCTGGATGATGATCCGGGGATTTTACAAGCGCTTGATCTTTCCCTCACCTACTGTGGATTTCAAGTAAGGGCGATTCTTTCAGGCGATAATGTTTTTCGCATGATCGACGATTTTGAGCCCAATCTTATCATAATAGATTATTTATTAAGGGGTAAGACCGGCGGAGAAATTTGTAAGGAATTAAAAAATGATCCCAGAAAAAAAAATATTCCTGTGATTATGTTGTCGGCCCACCTGGATGCCGCGCAAAAATATTCCGAATTTTGCTATGATGCTTTTATGTCGAAACCTTTCGATTTAAACGTGCTTGTCAACGAAATCAGAACGTTTATAAATCCTGATGTAATCGTTATCAGATAAGTTCGATAAGCCAGCTTAGCACGCTCCACAAAACGTATACTACAAGGATAAAAGAAAGAAGCAGGATTATAATAATCCAGGCAATAATTCCTTTGCCACTGCCCTGATGTTTGCCCTCTACGTAATGGTCCTTAAGAAGTTTTATGTTTCTGCTATTCGATTTATAAGCAAAGTCGAAAATTTGTCCGATGATTGGGATGGCGCCAATGGTTGAATCAAGAATGATATTCAGTGTCATAAGCAATAACACTTTCCTGCTTACACCATGTTTTGCCATGGTAAGCAGCAATACTGTTGAAACCGCAAAACCACCAAGATCGCCGGCTACCGGTATTAAGTTCAATATTGGATCCAGTCCGAACCGAAAATTGGTGCCAGGCAAACGGAACTGCTCATCCATAAGACGGGAAACGCGTTCCACCCATTTTAAATTGGAGTTTGTTATTTGTTGCATGTGGGAATGCTAACAAAGGATGTGCCGGATTGATCAGTTGCCAGGCTGCCTGCCAGTAGGCAGATTACCAGCCTGCCTGCCGGTAGGCACGTTGCCAGGCTGGGCGGTTAAAGATCAGGTGGAATTGACAAGTATCCACCCCCTGCCCCCGACAGCGGGGGAGAGCAAATCGGCTAGACAAATCGGCTAGAAAATATTCTAGTTGATTAATAGTCGTGTATCCTAGGCGCCCAGTGTCCCCCGCTGGCGGGGGGTAGAAGGTGGATAATTCCCCATTCACGTTCCTCTCTTCCCAACAACCTGCCCCAAACACTCAAAAACCAATTGCCCCATCGTATCACAACTTTTAAATACCGGGTTTTTATAGTGATCGGAAAGTTCTGTACGAAGCTGTTGTATCTTTTCAGGATGTGAGAGGGTATCAATATTCATGATCTTAAATAAATCTTCGAGCCTGTAGTATCCCGAACGGAAACGGTTGGCTATCAGCGTACGCTCCTCTTCCTGGTACTGACGCATGGTAGTTTCGTCCATGTGTTTCATTCCCAGCTGAACGAGGTTTACATTCTCTTTAAAATAATGAGGCAAATACATTTTTAGCCTCCCTTCGTACGATTGCTGGTCGAAGTCGATAGCCCTTAGCCTGTATTGGTTACCCTCGATATCAGGAGTAATATCAACCACGAAATTATACGAACGCATATCGCCCAAAAGGCGCACAAAACAGCGTTCATTGAATTTGACGAATTCTTTGCATATCCTGATCTGGTTAAATTTCAGCGTATCCAAACGGCGGGCTATAAACTCATCGCCCGGCAGTCCGGGGATATGTTCTTCGATAAGTGTATTTCCGTCCGTCATGTAAATAATGCGGTTTGGTGATAGCACGTGCTCCAGTTCAAGGCCATAGACCCGTGACGCATCCGCAATTTTTATGTAGAAGTGGTCGTAGTTATCATTCAGCCGGTTGATAATCCTGATCCTGAAGGGACGCGTGTTTGCGAAAGTGCAGTAATCGATCCTTGCAACCGAGAGGTGCTCCATTACTGCAGTATCGCCATCCGTATTCATTAAAGCATAGATATACGTCAGATTAGGAAAGAGCTCCTTCATCTCACTCTCATCATAATATACGGTATGCCATAGCGTATCCCGGCCTTCTTTATCCCGTAAAGGAGTTGAAAGATTAAAACGCAGCAAATCAGAATACTGTACCGGCAGCTTCACCTCCCGGTCGTATTTCAGGAGATACTCCCGAAGCTCCGGCCGGATTTGGTAGAGGGTTTTTTTCTTTGAAGGAACGTCGTTGCGGGGTTCTTGAAGTCTGTCCATGCAAGTAGGTAAGCAGGCAAATTACATATTTGCAATCACTTATAATAGAGGTATCTGAGGTCTGGATTTATAAACTACAAACTTGTTTGTCTATTTCTAAGTAATATACAGTTTATAAATCTTATTATAATTTTTGCTATTTTTCTGCTGATTCGTAAAGAATTGGAACGTAAGGCGGTTTAATATTTGCTAGCGTCGGGTCGAAATTAAACAAGATGCGCATATGGTTCCCGCTTTCGCGGGAATGACAAATCTGTTTGATGGTATTGGGGAGGGGTAAGTCGGCCAAAGGCCGCCTTACCCCTCCCCAATCTTTAAAAACGTGCCTGTCATTCCCGCGAAAGCGGGAACCTCCCAATTTTCTTTAATAACGTGGCCTTTGTTGTCGAATTAGATGTTAGGTGAACCGAGGATGTTTCCCGCTTTCGTTTAGTTGGTACAACCTTAAACTATTAGATGAAGTGAGGAGGTTCACGCTTTCGTAGGAGTTCCAATTTCGTCATCTTTCCAATACATATTAGCCGCCGGAAAGATCCGACGTCCGACCTCCGACTACCTACAACCTCATTTCCGATTTGCATCAGACTTCAGACTTCAGACCTCCTCTATCGTATCTCAAAAACCGCCCTCATCTGATACGTCAGTTTGATCTTTTTAAAATCAATATCCGGCATCGGCGCTGCGTCGGCCGATTCAGTTTTCATCATGGTATTAGCCCTGTATATAGGCTGTGGATAATATTCATTGTTGATCTCCTGTATATCGAGCGGGCTCCCCAGTGTACCTCCGATAGACGTAATAAGGTAATTGGCTTTATCTTTTGCGGCCTGTAATGCTTTAATTTTGAGATCTTTTTTGAGGCTTTCGATCTTCGAGTAATCGTAACTTTCGATATTACTGTACTCT
The DNA here is from genome assembly GCF_046590655.1 of Daejeonella sp. Classification (GTDB taxonomy): domain Bacteria; phylum Bacteroidota; class Bacteroidia; order Sphingobacteriales; family Sphingobacteriaceae; genus Daejeonella. Next base: position 122 of record NZ_JBKJUM010000049.1, on the reverse strand, counting down.
ATCCCTTTCGGATCAACCGCGCTCATAATCTGGTTGAACTTGCTTAAATCGGTAACCTTGATACGGTATTGCTTACGGGCTAAAAATTCCGGGCTCTTTTTCTTTTCCCACCAGGTGGTATA
>NZ_JBKJUM010000070.1:0-8697 GCF_046590655.1 Daejeonella sp. | reverse complement strand
GATACCAGAATTTATCTGTTATCAGACCCCTTAATGGATATCAATGCGTACTACCAGACTGCGCGTCTTAAAAAGCTGAATAATTAAATGGATTGAATGATTATCCGGACATGACCCGGTAGGGTTCTACTATATACCTGGTAGGGAGATCCTTCGTTCAAATGACATTTTGAACGAAGGATCCCCCTACCAGACCCTAACCAGACCCCGGGTTTTTCCCTCGATGTGCTGTTCAGGCGGAAATAGCATTAATAATATCGTATTGAGTGATAATCTCAATTTTTCCGTCTTCATCCTCGACCAATACCGCCATATTATCTTTGCTTATTATAGATGAAATTTTGTCCACCGATGTGTTCAAATCAATAAAAGGAAAGGAAGCCGTCATGATCTCTTTAATACTTCCCGACTTTAATGCAGGATTTTCGAGAACAGAATTTAATATATCACTCTCAGTTAGTTTGCCAATTATCATTCCCTGCTGGGTTACCGGAATTTGAGAAATATTAAGCGATTTGATTGTATTAATGGCTTCAAGCACCGATTTTTCGCAATCTATTGTGATGATATCCTGACGCTCTCTCCTTGACAAAATTAATTTAGCAGTAAGTTTCTCGTCAGCCAGAAAACCACGTTCACGAAGCCAGTCCTCATTATACATTTTAGCCATATATCTTGATCCATGATCGTGGAAAATTATGACAACAACGTCACCATCTTTAAGCTCATTTTTTAGCTGCATAAGCCCTGCAAGTGCAGAACCCGCTGAGTTACCAGCGAAAATACCCTCCTTTCTGGCTATCTCCCGGGTCATTAGCGCCGCATCTTTATCGGTCACCTTTTCGAACCTGTCAATAACATCAAAATCTACATTCTTTGGAAGAAAATCTTCTCCTATACCTTCAGTAATATAAGGATAGATCTCATTTTTGTCGAACTCCCCTGTTTCCTTATATTTCTTAAATACAGAACCGTAAGTGTCGATCCCCCAAACTTTAATGTTTGGATTTTTTTCCTTTAAGTATTTCCCGGCGCCTGATATAGTACCGCCGGTTCCAACACCAACAACAAGATGTGTGATTCTACCTTCAGTTTGTTCCCAGATTTCCGGGCCTGTTTGCTCGTAGTGAGCCTGGGTATTTGATAAATTATCATATTGATTTGGCTTCCACGAATTTGGAACTTCGCGCTCTAAACGGGTTGAAACTGAATAATACGAACGCGGGTCTTCCGGCTCAACGTTGGTCGGACAAACAATGACTTCCGCACCGAACGCTCTCAGGGCATCAACTTTTTCTTTGGATTGCTTATCTGTTGTTGTAAAGATACACTTGTAACCTTTTATGACCGCTACTATAGCCAGGCCCATTCCAGTATTCCCGGATGTTCCTTCAATAATGGTTCCGCCAGGTTTTAAACGGCCGTCTCTCTCCGCATCTTCAACCATTTTAATTGCCATCCGGTCCTTTATTGAGTTACCCGGATTCGTTGTTTCAATTTTAGCCAATACAGTTCCTTTAACATCTCTGGTAATCACATTTAATTTTACCAGGGGAGTATTGCCTATTGTCTCAAGAATATTGTTGTACCACATGTTGCGAATTTACTGAAATACTTGAAGGATGTTTGGGATATATAAAAACTATGTCGGTGCGTAATATATTCGTATCCCTGGCCGGACACTTTCCCGGATAAACTCTATTTCTCTGTAATTTTAATTTTACAAAAACTTAATTCTTTGAATATTCCATTCGAAATTATTTATATTGAAAACTCATATCCATAGATATAAGAGTGAATTTCCTACCAATATGTTTTTTTAACGGATAATATAAAAGGACCCCTCCCCCTCACAACCTGCTGCCGCTCCAAATGCACGCACGGTCGATCCAAATGAAACATCGTGAAACACAGTCAAAGTGATGTATGACAAAATAAATAAACTCTCAACAGTGAAATAATTTAAACTAATAATAATATACAAATACTATGTTTTCAAAACTATCCCGATCTCTTAGCTTACTTCTGGTTCTTTCCTTCTTTTTTTCAGGTGACAGCTTTTCCCAATCAGCCCGGAAAAAGAAATATGTAATCAATGGATACGTGGGTGGATACCGCGGTACACCCGTAAATATTGATGAGATCGATGCTAATAAATTGACACACATTAATTACGCCTTTGTTAATTGTATAGATAGCATGGCAGTTCTCAGCAATTTAAAAACGGATACGGTAAACTTCAGGTTACTAAATCAGTTAAAGAAGATCAATCCGGATCTCCAGATATTGATTTCTATTGGCGGGTGGACATGGAGTAAGAACTTTTCTGATGCTGTTCTTACACCAACTTCCCGGTTATTATTTGCAAAAACGAGCGTTAATATTTTAAGACAACACAACCTGGATGGTGTGGATATCGATTGGGAATATCCGGGACAGCGTGGTGATAATAACAAATTCCGGCCTGAGGATAAGGTGAATTTTACTTTGATGTTCGTAGAACTAAGGAAAGAACTGGATAATCTTTCGACTGAAACCGGTAAGAAATACCTCCTTACTGCGGCACTCGGAGCTTCAAAGAATTTCATCGCAAACACAGAGATGGATAAGGTGGCAAAACTTCTTGATTATCTGTATTTGATGACTTATGACTTTGGTGGCCCCAACGGAACGGTAGGGCATCACACGAACTTATATTCTTACGGTCAGGGTGGAACAAGTTCTTCAGCAGATCAGGCAATACAAGATTTTATAGCGGCAGGCGTTCCTGCTCATAAACTCGGAATAGGAGTAGCATTTTATGGGAAAGCTGTGGATGCAGCCGGTGTAGAAAATAATGGCCTTGGACAGGAAAGGGTGAGGCCTATCGCAGGAACTCCAAGCGCATCATCCGGACAGGCTGGAGGATATACCAAGCTGAAAGAAAGTGTCATTAATCAAAATGGCTATACCCGTTACTGGGATAAACAGGCTCAGGCCCCATACCTTTTCAACCCTGATAAAAAGGTCTTTATTACCTATGATGATGAAAAGTCAACGAAATTAAAGGCCAAATATGTGAAAAAACATAAACTGGCGGGAGTATTTTTCTGGGAATATTTCAGTGACCCCGAAGAGAACCTTTTAAATGTGCTCGATAAAACTTTAAACTAGTAAAAGACATCTCAATCCAACAAGTCAAATGTCTGATACGCAAACACTGGAAGATACCCCAATAAGCTCTGCTCCAAAGCAAGGCCTTATCCCCCGAATCGCTTCAATCGATATTCTCAGGGCCTTAACCATGGTTCTTATGATTTTCGTTAACGACCTGGGTTCTTTGAAAGACATTCCAGAATGGCTGGGTCATGTAGATCGCGGTGTAGACGGCATTGGTCTGGCTGACGTCGTTTTCCCTGCATTTTTGTTTATTGTAGGATTATCACTTCCCTTTGCTATCGATAACCGGCGAAAAAAGGGCGATACCGATCTGCAGCTTGTAAACCATGCCTTAATACGAACTGTGGCTCTCCTGGTGATGGGCGTATTCCTTGTAAATGGGGAGACATTTAATGCCGGGGCAACAGGAATGGCCCGCTATCTCTGGAATCCATTATGCTGTTTATCATTTATACTGATCTGGAACAGCTATCCTGAAAACTCCAAAAAAACATTGTGGTATATTTTAAAGGGTATTGGCATTGTTACGCTGATCGTGCTGGCATTTCTATACCGCGGTGGCGGCGAAGATGGAAAAGAAGTATATCGATTTTCACCACAGTGGTGGGGCATCCTTGGTTTGATTGGATGGGCCTATCTGGCAAGCTCCATGATAACCATATTTGCGAAAAATCGTTTCCTGCCTTTGCTTATCGGGTGGGTATTCTTTTGCATATTAAGCATGGTTATGAAAGCTCAAATCATCCCCCAGGGCACTCTTTCATTCATTCCAAGCGCTATTAGTGGTGGGACATTATCCGGACTTACAATGGGTGGCGTGCTCGCATCCTGGGTATTCATTTATTATCGGGAACGAAAGGACAATAGAACGATGATCGTTGTCTTCACTGTTGCTGTTTTCCTCCTTGTCGTACTTTCTGTACTGACCAGGCCATACTGGGGACTTGCGAAGCTCGGGTCTACACCGGCCTGGCTGTTTTTGTGTAGTGCCTTTACCTTAGGTACGTTTGTAATCATTTACTGGATAGCCGATGTGAAAGGCAAATCGAACTGGTTCAATCTAATCAGACCGGCAGGAACAGACACTTTACTTTGTTACCTCATGCCTTACTTCGCTGGATTCATCCTGAGAAGTATCTTGAATGTTCAATACCCCGAATGGGTAATTACCGGGGGTGCAGGACTTCTTAAATCTTTCCTTTTCGCACTGCTTTGTGTTGCATTCACCCGTCTGTTTAATAATGCGGGAGTAAGATTGAAATTATAAAACAAAAAATACTAAAATGGATAATCCTGTTAAATGGTCGCCCGGAAAGTCTCAACTGCGAAGATGGGAGTTGATCAGGTCAAATGGACTTATGAGGGCTTAAAACTTCAAGTGTTTCACTGTGAGCCCGTGGTTGATCAATTGTTTCAGGGAATCTATTCCAACTCTTAAGTGAGTCTCCACAAATTGCTCCGTAACCTTTGAATCACTTTCCGCAGTTTTAACGCCTTCCGGAATCATTGGCTGGTCGGAAACCAACAGTAATGCCCCGGTGGGGATCTTATTTGCGAAACCTGTGGTAAAAATAGTCGCTGTTTCCATGTCAACCGCCATAGCACGCAGACTTTTAAGATACTTTTTAAATGATTTGTCATGCTCCCATACACGCCTGTTCGTAGTATATACAGTTCCGGTCCAATAATCACGTGAATGATCGCGGATAGTCGTGGAGATCGCTTTCTGAAGAGCAAAAGAGGGCAGTGCCGGCACCTCTGGCGGGAAATAATCGTTGGACGTTCCCTCTCCCCTTATTGCAGCAATAGGGAGAATCAGATCTCCTATGCTGTTCTTCTTTTTTAATCCCCCACACTTTCCGAGAAACAATACTGCCTTTGGCTTAATGGCCGTTAGAAGATCCATCATCGTGGCAGCCATCGGGCTACCCATCCCGAAGTTGATTAAAGTTATTCCATTTGCTGATACACTTTGCATCGGTTTATCCAACCCTATGATCGGAGCATTGTCATTCCACTCTGAAAAAAGATTAAGGTATCGAGAGAAGTTAGTCAGAAGTATAAATCCTGTAAAATCTGAAAGTACCCTACCCGTATATCTGGGCAGCCAGTTATTTACGATATCCTCTTTGTTTTTAAGTCCAGCCTTTACCGGGGACTCAACTTCCTTTTTTGTCTTTTTCTTTAGTCCTCCCTCAACGGGGTCTTTCTTAACGTCTTTTTCTTCGTTCATAATTTAATTCTGTTAAACAAAGAACCCCCGATTAAATCGGGGGCTCTTTTATGCTACTTTTAATTTCTTAAGATCTGATTTTTCAAATTTGTCTGCGGCATAATCGAGGGTGATGAACAAGTCCTTATTGTTCTTCCCCGAGGGTGTCTCATACATGGCATCGATCATAATTGCTTCACAAATGGACCGTAGCCCACGAGCCCCGAGCTTAAACTCCATAGCTTTATCGACAATAAACTCCATTACATCTTTTTCGAATTCAAGCTTTACATTCTCATATTCAAACAACTTTTTATACTGTTTGATCAAGGAATTTTTTGGCTCGGTAAGGATACTTAATAATGTTTCTCTGTCGAGAGGATTTAAATGAGTAATTACAGGTAAGCGCCCAATTAGCTCCGGAATAAGTCCGAATGACTTAAGATCCTGAGGAGTGATATATTTATAGAGGTTTTTAAGATCAATATTGAGATCTTCCTTGTCAACTTTATATCCCACGGTCTGAGTGCGAAGCCTGTTGGCGATCTTTTTATCGATTCCATCAAATGCGCCACCGCAGATAAACAAAATATTGTTAGTATTCACTGCGATCATCTTCTGGTCAGGATGCTTACGTCCGCCCTGAGGTGGAACATTAACAACGGTACCTTCGAGAATCTTTAAAAGTGCCTGTTGTACACCTTCTCCAGACACGTCGCGAGTAATGGATGGATTATCACTTTTGCGGGCAATCTTATCAACTTCATCAATATATACAATACCGCGTTCTGCCGCTGTAACATCATAATCGGCAGCCTGAAGCAATCGCGTCAGAATACTCTCTACATCCTCACCAACATAACCTGCTTCCGTAAGAACAGTTGCATCACAGATACAAAATGGCACATTCAATACCCGAGCAATTGTCTTAGCTAAAAGAGTTTTTCCTGTTCCTGTCTCACCAACCATAATAATGTTTGATTTTTCAATTTCAACTTCGTCTTTACCGATTTTCTGGTTTAGGCGTTTATAATGATTGTAGACTGCAACAGATAATATTTTCTTAGCCTGATCCTGACCAATAACATACTGATCGAGATGGGTTTTTATCTCAACGGGCTTAAGAAGCGTTTCGAAAGTTTGCGAGGACTTTGTTTTACGGACATTAAGTTCTTCTGCGAGTATTTGATTTGCCTGAGCTACGCATTTATCGCAGATGTGAGCATCTAATCCTGCTATCAGCATCAACGTATCCTGCTTTCCTGAACCGCAGAACGAACACTTAATATCTTTATTTCCTTTACTCATTATTTTTTGTCTCCGGTTCCAACTAACACCTCATCAATCATACCATATTCTTTGGCCTCATTAGCGATCATCCAATAATCACGGTCTGATGCTTTCTCCACCCACTCATAAGCCTGTCCTGAATGCTTTGCCAGGATATCGTAAAGCTCCTTCTTCAATTTAAGCATTTCTCTCAAATTTATTTCCATGTCTGAAGCAACACCCTGAGCACCGCCTGATGGCTGGTGGATCATTACCCTTGAATGAGGTAATGCCGCACGCTTGCCCTTAGTACCGGCACATAACAATACTGCAGCCATCGATGCGGCCATACCAGTACAGATAGTAGCTACATCAGGCGTGATATACTGCATTGTATCGTAAATACCAAGACCTGCGTAAACCGAGCCGCCTGGAGAATTTATATAGATCTGTATATCCCTTTTTGCATCCGTAGATTGAAGGAATAATAATTGAGCCTGAATAATATTTGCAATGCCTTCGTGTACAGCATCACCAAGAAAAATAATGCGATCCATCATTAAACGTGAGAACACATCCATTTGTGCTACATTTAATTGTCGCTCCTCAATGATATATGGTGTCATGGCACTTGGTAAAGAAGCATTATTTACCCGACCTATAAAACTGTCTACATGCTGGCTGCCAATGCGATGATGCTTTACTGCGTATTTCCGGAATTCGTTTCTATCAATGTTCATATTGAAAATTATAATTTAAGGTATGAGTTATTTTGTAATTTTTAATTAATTCAGAATAATTAGAACCAATAACCCATATTTAAATCATCGGCTATTTCAATTCTAAAAATTTATTATATTCTATTTCTTTGGTATCTAAAGTGACCACACTCTTCAGATAATCAAACACATGCTGCGCCTTAACCTCTTCGAAAATACGGTTTGCATTTTCTTTGTCCTGCAAAAACTGAGCTGTATATTGTCCCAGCTGTTCTTCTGTGAGGGGCTGAGGACTGTACATGCGGAATTGTGCATCCAAACGCTTCTTTGCAGTTTCAAAAACCTGATCGTATTTTATCTCCAGCTTATTGTCTTTAATAATCCTGTTTTCAATCAGGGTCCATCTCAAATTGCGTGCAAAGTCGTCATATCCCTGCGCCAATTCTTCATCGCTTAGCTTTTCGTTGGTAGCTTTCAACCATTTTTTCAAAAATTCATCAGGAAGTTTCATCGTAACCTTTTCCAATCCAAACTTCAGCATATCTGCCTGCAATTTCTGGTCTGCATTCTGAACCATCATTAACTCCAATTCCTCTCTGATCTTATCTCTAAACCCTTCTTCAGTCTTAACCACATCTGCACCAAATAATTTATCAAAGAACTCCTGATTTAAATCACCCTCCTCTAAACGGTTAATATTTTTAATATTTAGACGGAATTTTGATTTCAAATCTTGCGCATCTTCCTCCGGAATATTAAGAAGTTTAGCTACAATAGTAGCGTTACTTTCAAATGCTTTCTGAATATCAAATTCCAGAACATCGTCTTTCTTCAATCCGATAAGTGATGTTCTAATCCCGGCATCTGTTACCTGATCTAAACGTATGGATACCGTGTTAGTTATCCCACCTTCAAAAACAGAACCATCAGCAGAAAGCTGCGTTAATTCCGCGTACAAAACATCATCATCTGCCGATACGTCAGGATTTGACATTTTGCCATAAGATTTACGCAAATTTGTAATACGGGATGCCAGAGTTTCCTCGTCAACTTTAACTTTATAATGAGTGATTTTATCCTTAGATGAAAAATCAAGGTTAAATTCAGGAGCTAATCCTAATTCATAAATAAACTCGAACTCGTCTGTGAAATCCCAATTAAAATCTTTGCTGTCATCAATTTTGGGAAGTGGCTGGCCAAGGACCTCCAGCTTATTCTCAGTGATGTAATTATTTAGAGTATCGTTAAGGATATTATTGATCTCTTCAACCAAAATATTCTTTCCATACATTTTCTTTATGTGAGACGCCGGCACCATACCTTTACGAAATCCCGGAA
>NZ_JBKJUM010000036.1:0-44775 GCF_046590655.1 Daejeonella sp. | reverse complement strand
TCAATTTTGCTAATTACGTTTTGTCCTTAACAGGTGTAATTTGATCTTCCCTTTGTATTTCCTCGATAACCTTTGAATCTTTTCTTCTTAGTCTGAGGAAAGACATTGGGCTTTTAGTAGGCCTTTCGTCGCCAAGCAATACACCCCATTGTTTAAACATTTCTGCACGGTCAAATATGATTTTTAAGACAGCTATCATCGGCAGAGCAAGGAACATTCCTGAAACACCCACCAGACTCCCACCGATAAACACACCGAGGATGGCTGCAAATGCATTGATCCTAACTTTAGAACCGACTATCCTGGGCATCAATATGTTATTGTCGAGAAACTGAACAAACGCTATAACTCCAAGAACAATAAAAATTGGGCTTACTTCCTGGGACGAAGTTAGAGTAAGAAGGACCCCGATTAGGTTTCCAACCAGTGCCCCCACATAAGGAATAAGGTTCAGTACAGCGAAAATCGCACCAATCAAAAGAGCATGCTCGATTCCAAAGAGCATCAATATCCCGCCTAATAGTATCGTAATATAAGATATCTGGATAAACAATCCAATAAGATAACTTTTAATAATTACCTCCGTTTCTTTCATCACCTCCTCAACTTTCTTATGCTGACTTGTTTCAAACCAAATAAAAATAAAACGCAGCAAGAGGTTCTTGTAAAAAAGAAAAAGATAAATATAGATTGGTACTAAACCCATAAATATAAAAACTGAACCTAGTGAACCTGCGGCCCCGCTGACCATAGCACCGGCGTTTGTGAGCATTTTAGAGCTTTGTACTTGTAAAAATTTAACTTGTTCCTGTGTGCTGATGTCAGTTTTTTGATTAATCCAGTCGCTGAGGCTTTTCAAATGAATAGAAACATTCCTTTGAATTGATGGAAAATCGGCCACCAGCCTGCTCACCTGCGAGGAGAAAAACCACACAATAAGGCCAATGAAAATGGCAACCATCAAAATGGGAAGGAGGATGGCCAGAACTTCCGGGAATTTTAACCTGCGTAAATAACGATATATAGGAAGAAGCATTATACTGAGAAAAAATGCCATTAGTACGGGCATTATTATTCCTTTTCCTAACACGAGCAGCGCGCCCAATAGACAAAGACCGAGCAGTTCAATTGATCTTCTTACGGTTAGAGGTAAATCTTTCATAAATTATTTCGCTAATCTTTGAACATGTCAGTTACAATTAAGTTTGAGCAAATATATTGCTTAGGCTCGGGACGTTATTCTCTTGTTTAAAACTTTTTCGTCGATATAAACATAGTATGAAGCGACAAATGAAATCACGCAATATTTGGGTTTGGAAATTGTAAATCTTGTGCTACATTTGCTTCGCTTTAGGTTTCCGATTTCACAATCGGAATTAAAAGGGAACCGGGTTAGAATCCCGGACAGTCCCGCTGCTGTGTTCTCCCCAACGGTTATCCAATCTAATGGTCACTGTCCGCAAGGCGGATGGGAAGGCCGGATAAACCGGGAGTAAGTCAGAAGACCTGCCATTGCATAACAATTCATAGCTTTCGGGGATTGAAGCTTGAGTGGCATTGGTGTACAACAGGGCCATTTCTGTATTTCTTCATAATCTGTTTGCTGTGGGATAAACAAACTCACAACAAAATGAAAAGAACAAACCTATTTATCATGGCAGGCCTTGGGCTTGTACCATCACTATTGCTTTATAGCCATTCATTTGCTCAGGACAGGAGTCCTGAAACTATCGGCGAAATAGTTGTAACCGCGAGTCGTTCTCCCAAAAAAATCTCAGAAATCGGTAAAGTTGTAAGGGTAATTACTTCGGAAACCCTGAGTAAGAGCCAGGGACGTACACTCTCTGAAATCCTTAACAACGTTGCCGGAATTACCATAGGTGGAAACGGAAACAATCCGGGGGACGTCAAGGCGGTTTATATGCGCGGCGCCTCTGCTGCCAACACGCTAATTCTAATTGACGGAATCCCTGTAAACGATGCTTCAGAAATTACCGGCGAATACAATATTTCTGCTATTCCAGTAGATCAGGTTGAACGGGTTGAGATTTTAAAGGGAGGGAATTCTACCTTATATGGCTCTGATGCAGTTGCAGGGGTAATTAATATCATCACAAAAAAAGGACTTGGTAAAATCGCCGCAACCTTGCTGGCCACGGGTGGGAGTTATGATACTTTTAAGCAAGTATTAGGCTTGACCGGTGATATTGGCGCAACTTCAGTATCCATCAACGCCTCAAACCTGGATTCAAAAGCATTTTCGACGGCAGCTCCGGGAAAGGGTGAAACAAATTTCGATCGGGATGGCTTCCATCAAAAATCGATTTCTTTAAATATTGAACAGGATCTGAGTAGTAAATTTAGTTTGAGAGGAAACTTTCAGGGCAATAATAATCAGGCGGATCTGGATAATGGCGCCTTTGCAGATGCTAAAAATTACACTTATAGTAAGACCGCATTTTTGGCAGGATTTGGAGGTCAATATATAATGGATAAAAGCACATTGGGCTTTAATATAAGTCAGAACAATGTGGACAACAGTTACAATAACAAAGGATCCAGGACCAATAATGGCGGAAAAATCACTCATCTGGAAACTAACTTGAATTATGCTTTCAACCGATTTATTGATATGGCTAGCGGTGTTAGCTACCGTTTCTCTAAAACTGACCAATATAATTCATTTAGTCCGCCATTATTTGCTGATAACAACATTAAAAGCTTGTTTACATCTCTATTTATCCGATCGAATACGGGATTACAGGCAGAATTAGGAGGCCGGGTGAATGATCACAGCCAGTATGGAAGCAATTTTACCTACACAATAAATCCATCCTATTTAATTTCGGACAGATACAAGCTTTTTATTAATCTTTCATCGGCTTACAGGGTACCGTCGTTATATCAATTATTCTCCCAATATGGTAATCTTAGTCTGGAGCCTGAAACTTCAGTAACATATGAAGCAGGTTTCGACTTCACTTTTACTGATAAACTTAATCTTGCATTGTCCTATTTCAAACGCGATGTTGATAACGTTATCGACTTTGGACAAGTTCGGCCTGGCATATTCGGTTATATCAATCAAAACAATCAAAAAGATAATGGATTTGAAGTTGAGCTAGGGTTCAAACCCACTTCCCGGGTTAATCTCAATGCTTTCTATGCCCATGTAAATGGTGAAGTTACAACACCCACCAATCAAATCTTTAATCTGTTCAGGCGCCCTAAAGATTCTTTTGGTTTAAATGCCGGTGTTGATGTAAGCCAGAAATTTAGCTTTAATTTGATCTATAAATTTACCGGAGACCGGAAAGACCGCTATTTTGATAGTACTACATTCAAAACGGTGACTGCAGATATGGAATCCTACAACATGGTGGATCTCTATGCGCAATATAAGGCATCTTCAAGGCTTAGCTTTTTCACAGATGTTAAGAATATGCTGGATGAGAAATATATTGACATTAGCGGTTATAATACGAAGGGGCTTAATTTCAATGCTGGATTTAGGTTGGATTTCAGGTAGAATTAACTTGAAGTTTATCTTCGCATAAAACACATCCATATGAAGAAAAGGGCAGTGGTCCTAACCGGCGCCGGCATTTCAGCAGAAAGCGGATTAAATACCTTTCGGGATGCAGGTGGACTTTGGGAAGGACATAGTGTTTATGACGTTGCAACCCCGGAAGCCTGGGAACGCAATCCTGAACTTGTGCAGCAATTTTATAATGAGCGTCGTAAATCTGTCCTTGTGGCGGTGCCGAACGCGGGCCACCAAGCTCTTGTTAAGCTCGAGGAAAAGTACGATGTTACAATAATCACCCAGAATATTGATGACCTGCATGAGCGTGCGGGCTCGTCTGACATTTTACATCTGCATGGTATAATCACCCGGTCGCAGTCAACCAGAAGGCCGGAACTTACTTATGAAATTCCGGGATGGGAGTTACAAATGGGAGAGAGGTGCGAACTTGGAACTCAATTGAGGCCCCATGTGGTGTGGTTTGGAGAAGCTGTGCCAATGATAGAAAAGGCGGCAGAAATCTGTCAGGAAGCTGATATTTTTATTATTATCGGTACTTCCTTACAGGTTTATCCTGCCGCAGGACTAATTGATGTGGTTCCGAAAACCGCTTTAAAATTTATAATTGATCTAAATGAATCATTGGCTTCGCGCGATGTAGAGAGAATAACTGAACCCGCCTCAATTGGAGTGCCCAGGCTTGTCGACCGACTATTAAACTCTGGTGCATAAAAAAGCCCGTCTCCAAATTACTGGGACGGGCTTTTTTAATTTTTGAAGTTATGCTTTCGCAAGTAACGGAAACCGCTTTGCTAAAAGATAAAATCCTCCAAATAGTACTGCGGAGTAAACAAGATTTCCAAATAGCATATTCCTGAAGAAAGGTAACGCTGCAGTGTAGGAAGCCATTATCCCTTCGAAGCTACGCGGGTATAATGTTACCGGGTAAAAGAATGAGAAATTCGTAATGAAGTAAAATACCGAAGCGCTTATGAAAGAAGCAAGGATCACGTTCATCGTATTTACTTTATTTCTGATTAAGAAACCACAGGCAACCATAGCTATAAAACCAGTGTAAACGAGCAAACTAAATCCATTCTTGAGAAATAAAAGGTCTGCAAGTGCCATCGCTGCCAGGGGCATGATAAATGCCAAACGCTTGTCATTGAATTGAGCACCTGCAAAAATTGCCAGGGCACCAACTGCTGTAAAATTCCAAGTGTGATCAAACACTAATGGGAGGGCACGGCTAAAGGCTGCAAGAACAACCATTAGAGTTAAAACGATAAAGCGTGTAGATTCCATTTTCATGCTCAAAAATAATAAAAATATTAACTGTTTCGAAGCCAAATCGATTATATAATTTTGATGTAAATTGCATTAATTTGGCAATATCAGGGTACAAAATAATATTTTGTTTTCAATTATATTAATTTGTATGTCAGTAACTTAATATAATTTATATAATTTAAAAGTTCAGTAAATGTTGTTTTTTATAAGATAAACGGTCTTTGAAACAGAATTATATTTTGTTTACTTGATTTATCTACTATTAATCAGCTACTTACAGCTTTAGAACTTAGCGCAAATTATCAAATATTTAATTTGAGATTCCTCCCCGGCGTAGTCATGATATCTCTATTTGAGAACATATCCTTGCGAGCTAAGCGGGGAATGCTCCAGCTTAATAATAGACTATTTCGTCGTAAACTCTCGCAAGTACGCTTTACTGAATTGTATCATTTTACCCTTTAACCCTCGTGCCTTTTAAATGCCCCGTTAAAATCTGCTCTCATCAGTTCAAAACGCTTAGACACACTGTCCATAAATTCAGTATCCAGAATCTGAAATATACCATTGACGCCATCAGAAATATCAAGCTCCGACAGCTTATAAATCTGCTCGAAAATACCTTTCTCTAATTTGATGATATACTTCTGATTCATCGAAAAGATTGTGATTTTACAGTCGGGATGAGGTAGTTCAGCTATTACTCGCATGGCGGGGTTGTTATTGGTTGTTGGTTGCCTGCCTCCCGGCAGGCTGGTTAGTTGTGGGTTCTTGATTCTTGATTGAAAGAGGGTTTTTGCCATTTAATGAGCCAGAGCTTGAAAGGATCCGGAAGCGGGCAAACATTTCTTCACTGTACCAGTCTTCCTGGCGTGTTTTTCGGATAACTTCACCGTGTTCTTTGGAACTATAGGCAAAAGCTTTCATACTCTCTACGTTTTCCCAAATAGAAAAGGTTGCCTGGCGAAAGAAAGGTGCCTCTCCAATTCCCACAGATGTGATATACCCGGGTGAGGAATCCATAATACTGGCAACAGGTTGAACATTGCTCCAAAAGCCTTTAAGCTTGCTTAGACGAATAGTTGCACGTGTAAGCACACCAATTGGTCCGCTAAAAGTATTGTCCGGTGCGGGCTTGCCGAAGGGCTCCTTTTTATCCCATTTGCCATGGCTGGCTATAGGTACTGCAAAAATCGTCCATTTCTCGTAAGCCAATGAATTCCACCATGCCTGGATAAATGTGCTATTTTCAAAAGCTTCCTTACTATCCCATACGGCAAGTAATGCCCATTGCTGCCAATCGGGGTTAAGGTCAAATGTTCCATTTCTTCCGCAACCCATTAATTTCCAAAAGGAACATTTCTTGTCGAAGCAGAGCGGAATTCTGTGAATTGCCATCGCAAGCAAAGCAAAAGGGATCAAAAATGGCTTATACCTTACAATTGTTAAAGTGACGATCATTTTGATCTATAAAGTTTTCGTTAATTGCACCCAAAGTTAAATTATCATAATCCATTCTTTAGGTATTTGGAGAAAAAACAGAAGAATTTGACCCTGTGATTGCTCGGGATTGCACTCTCATCACTAATTTTGCAGCATGGCGGAAGATTTAAATATAGTAAAAGGCACTAAAGAAGATCAATATCAATCTCTTATTCCTCAGATCACAGCTTTGCTGGAAGGTGAAAATGACCTTATCGCAAATCTTGCAAATATCAGCGCGGCCTTAAAGGAGCAATTCAACTTTTTTTGGATTGGATTTTATCTGGTTAAAAATGAGGAATTGGTATTAGGCCCGTTTCAGGGACCTGTTGCATGTACACGCATCAGGAAAGGAAAAGGAGTATGCGGGGTTTCATGGGAGCAAGGTAAAACCATTATTGTTCCGGATGTAGATGCTTTTCCCGGACATATAGCCTGCAATTCAGCGTCAAAATCAGAAATCGTTATTCCTTTGTTAAGTGCTGGTGAAGTGCTGGGAGTGCTTGACGTTGATAGCGCTCACCTAAATGAATTCGATGAAACTGATAATAAGTATTTGTCTCAGATTGTTAGCCTTATAAGATTTAACTTTGAAAAGTAAGCTACCTGTTGACTTCTACCAACAGCCGGATGTTGTGTCTGTTGCGCGACAGCTACTTGGAAAGCATCTTTACTCAAACATAGGGGGACAACTTACCGGAGGTATAATTGTAGAAACAGAAGCATATCGTGGCCCTGACGATCGGGGTTCTCATGCCTATAATAACAAGCGTACGCCCCGAAACGAAATGATGTACAAAGCCGGCGGGGTGGCATATATGTATATTTGCTATGGCATTCATGATATGTTGAATATCGTTACAGGCATTCAAGGAATGTCGCATGCAGCTTTAATTCGTTCAATAGAACCAATTGAGGGTGTGGAAATTATGTGTGAAAGAAGAGGGGTTTTTGACAATCAAAAAAGACTGTGCCAGGGACCAGGAGCTCTTGCAAAAGCATTGGGACTTTCTAAACTACATAATGGTGCTGATTTACAGAATGACGATATCTGGCTAACTGATGAGGGAATAAGGTATACCGATGAACAGGTTATGGCCTCTGCCCGAATAGGGATGAACTTTGAAGGACCTTATAAAACAATACCCTGGCGTTTCTACGTTAAGGGGAATGTTTTTGTGAGCCGGCCGCATTTATGAATTCTGCCTGAATATATATGAGGTGTTAAGCTAATACTAAAAAGCCTGTATCCTACTCATCATGGGCTCATCGTACGCTCGACCAAGTGATAAGGCAGTATCGGCTTTCGTCTTAAATCAGGCGAGACTATCCGGGGGATGTTTTGTATATTACACAAATTTTACAGTATCATGTTTCACATTAATTAATCTTTTTATTAAAGATATGAAAACAAAATTATTAGCAATTCTGAACACAATTTCGCTCGCCTTGCTAATACTGATTTCTTCTCTTACACAGCAAAATTGGTTTTCAGATCTTAATGTTGGTGAGGTTTCCTCTAAATATGAAACAGTCTTTGCTCCCGCTCCTATAACCTTTGCGATTTGGGGACTTATT
The DNA here is from genome assembly GCF_046590655.1 of Daejeonella sp. Taxonomy (GTDB): domain Bacteria; phylum Bacteroidota; class Bacteroidia; order Sphingobacteriales; family Sphingobacteriaceae; genus Daejeonella. The sequence continues at coordinate 36,899 of NZ_JBKJUM010000036.1, read as the reverse complement.
TATGCTTCTCTCGCTGCATTCTGCGTTTTTCACATTATCAAGGCTTTTAATAATGATCGAAATGAACAAGCTAATACCGACATCGTAGCAATTGGATGGCTTTTTATAATAAATAACTTAGCAACTGCGGCATGGCTCGTAGCCTGGGTTAACGAATTAATTGGATTGTCGGTAATACTGATCTTAATTCAGTTATTTACCCTGGTACTCATAAGTGTTAGGGCGCACATTGCTAACCCGGATCGGGACTTGACTATTAAAATATTCACACAATTCCCTTTAAGTATATATTTCGCCTGGATATGTGTTGCAACGATTGCTAATATTAGTGCTTTTCTAGTCTCTATCAATTGGGATGGGTTCGGAATATCCGGGAGTTACTGGACCATCATAATGATTGGAGTAACTACTATGCTTTCTCTTTTCATTATTTTAGTACGTCGCAATTTTTTCTTTGGGCTTGTTATCCTCTGGGCACTTTATGGGATCGCTTTAAAACGCGGGCAGGTCGACGAGATCGCTTTTCAGGAAATTACTAATGCGGTATGGGCGGCTTTTATAATAATACTGGTCACGCTGCTGATGCGGTTATTACGAACAAATAAACTCACCACGCAACTTTCAAGACCTTAATCGGGACTTTTTTCTTTAAATTTGAGTTCAACGGAAGAGTCGTTACCTTTTTTCTTTTGAGCAGCTTCATAAATGTCCCGTGCTTTTGGGTATACGCTCTGAGGATCACTATTATACATTCCAAGATCTGTGTCGGACCCGTTTTATATACTAAAAAATAACTAATTTATGTAATAAATTACTGATTTTTAATTAAATTTATTGTAAATTTGCGTTATGGAAAAGCAATTCTTTACACGTTACCGTTTTGTCGACACCCGTACGGGCGATCTTATTAGATACATGAATATTAATGATCGTTTGGAAGACCATGTTGACAGATTAAAAAAGATGCAGTCTCAGATTTATAATGAAATTAAGATCCCTGTAGCATCGATTCTTTACGAACTTGCCGAACCAGCTTCTTAGATAGAGACTGGAATCTCAAAAAGAGTAATCCTGAAGACACTAAAAGTCCCGCAGTTAGTCCATACCATACGCCATTTGCACCCATATTCAACGATATTCCCAAATAGTATCCAATGGGTAAGCCAATGATCCAATAGGCGATAAATGTAATAACTGTGGGGATATTCACATCTCCAATACCCCTTAAAACTCCAAGACCCACTACCTGAGTTCCATCAAATAGTTGGAAAAATCCTGCTATAATAAGTAATTGTGCTGCAATGCTTATTACAGATTGATCTGTTGTATAAATCCACGGTAAGTATTGGTTTAACCCAATGAATAGTATTGCTGTAACAGCCATAAAACCAAGCACTATATGATAGCTTGAAATGGCCGAAAGCCTGAGGTTCATGAAATCTTCTTTACCAAAATTATTACCGGTTTTAATTGTTGCCGCAGATGAGATGCCACTAGCCATCATGTAAGTCATAGAAGCGAGGTTAATAGCAACCTGATGTGCAGCCTGTTCTACTGCACCTATTGTTCCAATAAAAAGTGCAGCTGCGCTGAACGCGCTTACTTCAAAAGTATACTGCATTGCAACCGGCGCACCGATCTTCAGAATCGCTTGAGAACGTATCCAGTCTAGCGCTGTAAGGGTAAAGGATTTAATGTATACTTTGAAATACTTTGATCGCAGCACATATATGGCCATTACAATAGCCATTATAGACCTGTCAGCTAAAGTACTCCATCCCACACCACTAACGCCCATCGGATTGATTCCGAAAAGACCTTTGACGAATATTATACCAAGGCAAATATTAAAAAGATTCCCCCATAGCGAGATCATCATTGCTTGTTTCGTGAAACCTAAACCTTCAGCAAACTGTTTGAAAGTCATGAATATCATTAGGGGAATGATGGAAAGCCCGAGCAGTGCTAAATATGGTTTCGCTTCTCTGACTACCTCAGGCGATTGATCCATGCTGTCAATTAATGCCAGAGACCCGTAATAGACCAAAATATAAAGCAATACGCCTACGATTGCATTAATCAGTAAACTATTTGCAAGTAATTTACCGCATTCGTTAAAATTCTTTCGACCACTTTCCTGAGCTATTAGAGGAGTAAGGCCATAAGAAACACCCATTCCAATGACCACCACTACCATAAAGATGCTATTAACCAATGCAACAGCAGCAAGCGGAATTGTTCCGGCGAAATGGCCCACAATTATACTGTCTGCGGTATGTACCAGAGTATGTCCCAGTTGTGAAATGACTACCGGAACGGCCAGCTTGAGGTTTGTCTGGTAATGAAGTTTATATTTATAAAAAATGCGCTTTACCATGGAAACTAATAAGGAAGGAATTTTTCAGATTTTATCAGGAAGCGGTATAATATTCTTCCTTTTCTGTAGTGTGCATCCTTATCACGCCTGAGAGTACAAGATTGACGAGGATTCGGTGAGTTCGCCGGCGTGAAAGATTCAGCATATGGCTGTATTCTCTGGAGGTAATACGTTCATGTTCATCGAGATATTCCAAGAGGGCCTTTTCTTTAGATGAATATTCCAGAAACACCCCATGTTCGTTGTTCTCCCTTTTTAATACGTCAACAACAATCTTACTGGCAAGAACACTTTTATCGTTCACCCTGATATATACCCACCATTTCTTATCTTCTCCGAGAGCATAATGGGGTTTCATTTCGCTTCGTTTAATGTCGACAATCAGAACAACCTTATCATCAATGTAAACTTCTTCAAATTGGGGATCGAGCGCTGGCTTGCAGAAAAAATGAGCTGCTTTAGTAAGCATATACTTCTCTTCTTCCTCAGATTTTACTCCGCTGATGCTTCCGTCGTCAGAAATTCCTACAAGAAGTCTTCCGCCTTTATTATTTGCAAATGAAACCATGGTTTTAGCGATCTTCTCACAGCTGGTTATTTTTCTTTTGAAATCCTGACTAACACCTTCACCTTCCAATATGAACTTCCTGATTTTCATTTCTGTTATATTTTTGATTCGGCAATGAACCCGTTCTAACAACCTGCCCATCACTAATTCTATACCCGTATATCAATATTCATGTAATAGTCCCACAACCTTGACGCTCAGCCCACTCTCGATTCTCCCTTCTCAATTTTCACCGTTGACCTTTCAACTGCTAATATGCAACCGGCCCTTCCTCACCTTTAAATAAGTTCCGCAGATATACTTCATTTTGCACGGAAGCACAAACTTCGCCTTTCGAATTTAGGATTTCCAAAGGGAATGCCTTTACAAATTTACCAACAGTGTTCAAAGCATTTTCAGCTTCCATTATATTCTCTTCAGTTAATGAGATCTTGAAATACAGATTGGTACGACCCGGCTTTAAATACTGAATATTCGAACTCTTTAACCAGACACGTACTTTAAAACCTTTTCGTGTAAGTATTTGATCGAAAAGTAAGGCGTAAAATGGGTCCGAAGCGCTGAATATAGTTCCTCCAAAAATAGAGTTGTTGTAGTTGGTGTTTAGAAAGCTTTTAGAGATCTTTACGTGCACCCCCGAGAATCCTTTGTCGAACTGCTTTACCCAAATCCTTTGAAAGAATAAAGGGGGATAAAACCTCATGGCCCACTTTAGTGTATTTTCTGAAACTACCATAAATGCAATATCAGTAAAAGGCTGAGATTTCAAAAATTTTCAGATGTATAATGTGATTAGTTTGACAAGGTAGACAGCTTCTAATTGTTAATACATAAAGGCTATTTTGGTTTCTCATTTTTGTTTGTAGATTGACCGCTCAAATAAAATATATGGATCAAACCGCAGCTAATTCAAAAAACGTTAGGCTAATAATTATCGTCGCCGCACTAGGCTATTTTGTTGACATCTATGACCTTATTCTTTTCTCTGTCATCAGAGTAAAAAGCTTGAAAAGCCTTGGTGTACCCGATAGCGACCTCCTTGACGTAGGTACTATGCTAATCAACAGCCAGATGTTCGGAATGCTACTCGGAGGGTTGCTTTGGGGGATTCTCGGTGATAAGCGTGGACGAATAAGCGTACTCTTTGGATCAATTCTTTTATATTCTCTTGCTAATATGGCAAATGGGTTTGTTACCTCAGTTCCGGCTTACGCCGTTATCCGTTTTATTGCAGGTATAGGACTCGCAGGTGAACTGGGTGCTGGCATAACGTTAGTTACCGAGACCATGAGCAAAGAAAACAGGGGTTATGGTACGATGATAGTAGCCGGTGTTGGATTATTAGGTGCGGTAGCTGCGGCCTTGGTGGGCGAGCATTTTGCCTGGGAAACTTCCTACATCATCGGTGGTGTAATGGGTTTGCTGCTGCTGGGCCTTCGCGTCGGGCTTGCGGAATCAGGGATGTTTAAAAATGTAAAAAACGATGGAGTGAGTCGTGGGAACATATTTATGCTTTTCAATGACGGACCAAGATTCAAAAAGTATCTGAGCTGTATACTTATCGGCATTCCGCTTTGGTTTGTCGTAGGAGTGCTCGTTACTTTCTCACCCGAATTCGGAAAAGAGTTGAATGCAACTGAGCCTATTTCGGCTGGCACAGGTATTATGTGGTGTTATATTGGTATTGCACTCGGTGATATTGTTGCCGGTTTTATGGCTCAAATGCTTCGCTCGCGAAAAAAGGTGATGCTTACATTCCTCATCCTTACCGCCGTAAGTGTTGTAGTATATCTGAATGCTGAAGGCATGACCGCTCAGCAATTCATATGGCTTGCTTTATTTCTCGGATTTTCTTCGGGTTACTGGGCTACCTTTGTAACTATTGCCTCTGAGCAATTTGGCACAAATTTGCGGGCAACAGTAACCACCACAGTTCCAAATTTTGTAAGGGGCTCGTTGGTACTCGCAACACTCTCTTTTACAGCCTTAAAAGGCAGTATGGGGATTATAAACAGCGCTATGATTGTAGGATTCGTTTCTATCGCTATTGCTCTCATTGCTTTGTACCAGTTGAAGGAAACATTCGGTAAGGATTTGGATTATGTGGAAATAAGCTAGAATAGGTTTTAATGAGAGATTGTTTTGAATAGGATTCATAGGATGATAGGATTCATAAGATGCTAATCGGAAAGAACAGATAATAATAAGATAAATAGGCGCTATGCTGTCCCCCGCTGGCGTAGGGGGTGGATCACATTTAACCTTTCAACCAATCAAAGTATAATTCTCTTGAAAATAATCCCCATTTTTGGGAAATGATCACAAAGGAACAAATCGCTGACGCATACAAGCAGATTCAGGATGAAATATGTGCGGGACTGGAACTGGCAGATGGTAAAGGAAAGTTCGAAGAAGAGTTATGGACAAGAGAAGGCGGCGGCGGTGGCAGAACGCGGATCATCCAAAATGGTAATTACCTTGAGAAAGCGGGTGTGAATTTTTCTGCTGTCGAAGGTAAACTTCCGGAAATTATAAAGAAAGCGTTCGGCGTAAGCGAAGATGATTTTTTTGCTACCGGCGTATCCATTGTAATACATCCAAATAATCCATGGATACCTATTATTCATATGAATATCAGGTATTTTGAAATGATCTCGGAGTCAGCAAAGGAATTAAGGTGGTTTGGCGGAGGAATAGATCTCACGCCGCATTATGTGATTGATGAGGATACTCGTTTTTTCCATAGAAGCCTGAAAGCTACTTGCGATAAGTTTAAGGTGGATTTCTATAACAACTTTAAGAAGTGGGCAGACGATTACTTCTTTATCAAACACAGAAATGAAACCAGAGGAGTGGGCGGTATTTTCTATGATCGCCTAAACCCTGATTCTACAGCGCTAACCTGGGACGAGATATTTGAATTTTCGAAAGCTGTTGGCAGAACTTTCTTGCCAGTTTATACTGAACTTATTGAAAGAAACAAAGATAAAAGCTATTCCAAAGATCACCAGGATTGGCAATTTCAGCGCAGAAGCAGATATGTCGAGTTCAACCTGGTTTATGATGCTGGAACCAAATTCGGTTTAGAAACCAATGGGAGAATAGAATCCGTTCTGATGAGCTTACCCCCGCAAGCTAACTGGGCTTACGATTTCCAGCCTCAACCGGACTCAGAAGAAGAAAAAACCCTAAATTTATTGAAAAAAGGCATAAACTGGATCTAACACTCATGAAAACATTAATAACGAAATCGTTAGCTGGATTTTATCTGATTCTAATAGTTGGCTGTTCATCCTCCGACGTTGAAGGGAAATGGCAGTATGATGGTGGAGTATATAATGGCAAAGCCCGTAATGCAGCTACAGAATTTTCAATGCAAAGAACTTACAAATCAGATACCTATGAAGCTTTTCTGCTTGAGGGCCAGGCCCAGCCAGAGCTTTATAATTCCGGAACTTATGAAATAAATGGTGACAGCATTTTAATCACCAGTAAATTCAGCAGCCAGCCTTCTCAAAATGATAATGTTACCATTACCTATAAATTTAAAACCGAAGGCAATAAAATGACCACCAGCGGGGTTTTGCCAAATGGGATGGTTGTGGAGGAATATTGGAAGAAAGTTGATTGAGCACTACCCTTTGCATGGTTAAACCCCAGGGTAACAACTAAACACTTATTACGTACAACGTAAGACGTACCACTCTACAACATCTTATTGTAAAATTCTTAAAGCAAATGTCTTGTTTAAATATTTAATTATAAATTTAAACAATGAATTTGTTTTCCATCTCACAGCTCTCGCAGTATTCAGGGATCAAGCCCCACACCATTCGGATTTGGGAGCAGAGATATAATGCATTAAAGCCTGAAAGATCAGAAGGAAATACCAGATATTATAATAATGATCAATTGCGTCGCCTTTTGAACATTGTGAGCCTGATGAATACTGATTATAAAGTTTCCGAACTATGTTCTATGCCTGACGATAAACTTTCTGGGCTTGTATTTGAAAGGAAATATGCTATCACCAGCGAAGCATCCGAGTATTTTATATCCCAGTTGATTTCAGCAGGAATGGCATATAATCAGGAACAATTTGAAGAGCATTTTGAACAGTGTATTACTAAGTATGGCCTTTTACAAACTTATAAAATTATTATACATCCCATGCTGGTGCGGGTTGGCCTAATGTGGTCAGCGAATTCTATTCCAACTGTTCAAGAGCATTTTATTAGCAATATTATTCGTCAGAAACTTCTAAGGTCTATTGATTTGCTCCCTCCAGCACTTCCTCATTCGCCTAAGTGGGTGCTCTTTCTTCCGGAGGATGAATTTCATGAGATAGGTTTGCTTTTCGCTGCCTATATTATTCGTGAATCAGGCAATAAAGTTGTATATCTTGGAAGCAGTGTATCTCTTGAAGCAGTTATTAACGCCGTTAAGGACATAAAACCTCAATACCTGCTGTTATTTCTTGTACATTATAACCTGGTCGAAGACGTTCAACAGAATCTAAATGAGTTAGACGTGGGGTTAGGTGAAGAGAGAATATTTGTTGCTGGAAATTACAAATTATTGAATCAGATAGAGTTTTCTGAGAAGGTTCAATGGCTCCGGGATATTGATTCTTTAGAAAAACAATTACAAATCCATCTGGAAATTGATTATGTCTAAAATAGCCATTATTGGATCTGGATTCTCTGGTTTAAGTGCTGCATGTTATCTTGCTGCAAATGGGCAAGAAGTTCATGTGTATGAGAAAAATGCGGAAGTTGGTGGAAGGGCGCGACAATTTAAAACTCCAGAGGGTTATGTTTTTGACATGGGCCCAAGTTGGTACTGGATGCCAGATGTATTCGAGCGTTTCTTCGGAGATTTCGGCCACAAGGTTTCTGATTTTTATGACCTAAGTTTACTAACGCCTTCTTTTGATGTTGTTTTTCCCGAAAATGAATCATTGAGCGTACCGGAGAAGTATTCAGAACTTTTAGCATTATTTGAATCCATCGAACCGGGCAGTTCAGCACAGCTCGATAAATTTATGAAGGAAGCGAAATTCAAATACGATACAGGAATGGGTAAGCTGGTTTATAAACCAGGGCTATCTATTATGGAGTTTGCCGATTTTGACCTTGTGAAGGGGGCGATGCGACTACAGGTCTTTAGCTCTTTTAGTAGCCATGTACGAAAATACTTCTCCCATCCAAAGCTTATTGCTCTCATGGAATTTCCAGTACTTTTCCTGGGAGCAATGCCGCAAGACACCCCGGCACTATATAGTTTAATGAACTATGCAGGCCTAAAGTTGGGAACCTGGTATCCAAAAGGAGGCTTTGGCAAAGTAACAGAAGGTATTAAGACACTTGCCGAAAGTTACGGGGCTAAGTTCCACTTTGAGAGCCCTGTCACAAAGATTAACATAGAAAAAGATCGGGTAAGAAGTTTAAGTGTAAATAATGAGGAATTAAAATTTGACGCTGTTATTGCATCTGCAGATTATCATCATATTGAAGATAAATTGCTTCCAGAATCCTATCGCAATTATTCTAACGATTATTGGGAGAAGAAAACCTTTGCACCATCATGTCTGATTTTTTATATCGGTCTAAGTAAAAGGGTGGAAAAGCTTAATCATCATACTCTGTTTTTTGAGGAAGATCTCCTTGAGCATTCTAAGGAAATTTATAAGAATCCCAAATGGCCTTCAAACCCTCTCTTTTACGTATGCTGCCCTTCAAAATCGGACAAATCGGTTGCACCTGCCGGTCATGAAAACCTTTTTTTCTTGATGCCTATTGCACCTGGATTGGAAGACAGTGAAGAACTGAGAGAAAAATACTTTAAGATAATGGTTCGCAGACTGGAGAAAAAAATAGGTGCAGAAATTTTGGATCTTATAGACTTTAAGCGTTCATATTGCGTAAGTGACTTTATTAAGGATTATAATTCATATAAAGGAAATGCATATGGCCTTGCAAATACACTCATGCAAACAGCTATTCTAAAGCCGGGTATAAAAAACAAGAAGATCAGCAATCTGTATTATGCAGGCCAACTGACTGTTCCTGGTCCGGGTGTGCCACCCGCTTTAATTTCAGGAAAGATCGTGGCAAAAATGCTACTTGAAAACTTAAAAAAGAAAGTTTATGAAGAATCTATTTGACAATCTCTCTGTTGAGATCAGCAAAATGACAACGCGGACATATAGCACAAGTTTCTCCATGGGCATATACTTTATTGACGCACGCCTTCGGAATGAGATCTATTCAATCTATGGTTTTGTACGCCTTGCTGATGAAATTGTAGATAGCTTTGATGGTTTTGAACAAAGACATTTACTTTCGAAACTCAAAAATGATACCTATGAAGCTATTCAGAGTAAAATATCAATAAATCCTATACTTAACTCATTTCAACATGCTGTAAATAAACATAGTATAGATTTAGAATTGATAGAAACTTTTCTGCGGAGCATGGAAATGGACCTGGAAAAAGTCTCATATAATACCGAAAATTATAACCAATATATTCTTGGTTCGGCTGAGGTAGTCGGCCTGATGTGTCTGCATGTTTTTACAGAAGGTGACAGAGAAAAATTTGATCACTTAAAGCCTTATGCCATGAAATTGGGTGCTGCTTTTCAAAAAGTAAATTTTTTACGAGATATGAAGGATGACTACCAGATTCTCGGTAGGTGTTATTTTCCCGATGTTAATATTCAGGAATTTAACCACTTATCTAAGGAGCAAATAGAGTCTGAAATCGAAGAGGATTTCGCGCTAGCGCTAGAAGGTATCCGGATGTTGCCTCTTTCTTCGAAGAGGGGTGTTTACCTCGCTTACATTTATTACAGAACCTTATTTAATAAAATAAAAAGTCTTCCGGCACATCGCGTTTTAAATGAGCGAATCAGGATCAATAACGGTAGGAAGCTGGGGCTGATGATAAATTGTCTGGTACAGAATAAAATGAAATGGGTTTGAAGTTGATGATGTGTATTTTGATTTTACTTTCTAATTTGCTATATACGGCAAGTGACCCTTCTATCACTTCCATACGACTGAAGTTCCACAATTCAACAACATCCGAAGCGATTTGTAAAGATCTGATTAATCAGTTGGAACCTTATAATGAAAGAAAAAATCCCTTACTGTTCGGTTATCGGGCAGGTGCGACCATGCTTATGGCCAAGCATTCTTTAAATCCTTTTAGTAAACTTTCTTATTTTAAAAAGGGGAAAAACATGCTTGAAAAGGCAATTCTGGCAGAAAACAATAATGTTGAGCTACGCTTTTTGAGATATACCATTCAAACGAATATCCCATCATTTTTAGGATATAGCAGTCAGTTGGAGAAAGACCGATCATTTTTAAAACAATCGGTATCGGGTGTGAAAGATGCTGAGCTAAAAAAGATAATAGTAGCTTATTTAAAGCAGAATAGCTAAAGATGAATGAAAGTACGATAGAAGGAGCTAATGATCTTTTAATTCTGGTCGACGAAGATGATAATGAGTTAGGATTTCTTGATAAAGTTTCCACCCATCAAAATGGGGTGTTGCATCGGGCATTCTCTGTTTTTATTTTTAATTCCATGGGCTTTCTCATGCTGCAGCGCCGTGCGATGGATAAATATCATTCCCCCGGTTTATGGAGTAACACCTGTTGTAGTCACCCCCGACAAGCTGAAACAACTCCCGATGCTTGTTCGAGGAGGTTAGCAGAAGAAATGGGCATTACATGCAGATTAACTTTCGCATTTACTTTTACCTACCGGGCTGAATTTGGAAACGGTCTTATTGAGCATGAATTTGATCACGTATACTTTGGCAAAAGTGATAAGATTCCCAAACTCAATCCGGAGGAGGTAATGGACTGGAAATATATTCCAATAAACGAGTTGCAAAAGGACATTGTAACATATCCGGAAAATTTTACGGAATGGCTTAAGATCTGCCTCCCAAAAGTTGTACAACATATAGATATTATTAAAAATGATATATACATTCAACAGTGAACATTTTCTAAAAACTGACATTGCTACCGCATGGGATTTTTTTTCCTCAGCAAAGAACCTTGCCCGGATTACTCCCCCTGAAATGGCCTTTAAGATCCATACTCAACTTGAAAATATGGAAGTCTATGAGGGAATGATCATAGATTACACCGTGAGTCCTCTTCTTGGAATTGCTTTAAAATGGCAGACCGAAATATGCCAGGTTGACAAACCTAATCTGTTTACCGACAGGCAATTGAAAGGACCTTACTCTCTATGGGAACACACCCATAGATTTACAGAGAAAGATAATGGGGTTCTAATGCAGGATGAAGTAAAGTATAAGCTACCTTTAGGAATTATTGGTGACCTCGCCCATAACCTTTTGGTCCGGGAGAAGATTAAAAAGATCTTTGATTTTCGTGAAGAAGCCTTAAACAAGTTATTTAAGTAATTAGTAGATGAACCAGCCCGATAAATTCATGAATATTCTGGTCACCGGAGCCACTGGGCTAATTGGAAGCAGAATAGTAAGAAATCTTCAGCAAAAAGGGCATACTATAAAAATCCTGACACGCGATCCTTCAAGAGTAAAAAACGCTGAGGCTTTTCACTGGGATATAGAAAGCGGCCAGATTGACCCGAAATGTCTAGTTGGGATCGATACGATCATTCACCTGGCCGGGGCGGGGATAGCTGATAAACGGTGGACTAAAAAACGGAAAAAAGAAATCGTGGATAGCCGGGTAAAATCAACAAGACTGTTGTTTGACACAATTCAAAAAACTGGTGCCCAAATTGACACGATTATTTCCGCCTCCGGGGCCGGATACTATGGCAACCGGGGCGATGAAGTATTAACTGAGGAAAGCAGCAATGGTACAGGTTTTTTAGCGGAGTGTTGTAAGCAATGGGAAGATGCTATTGATGAAGGCCATAGCTTTTGCAAGCGAATTATAAAGCTTAGAATTGGTATTGTATTAACAAGGCATGGCGGAGCATTAGTTGAGCTGGAAAAGCCAATTACCTTTTTTGCAGGCGCAGCGTTAGGAAGCGGCAAACAATGGATTCCATGGATCCACTTGTATGATATGATATCGATTTTTGAAAAAGTTGTGGAAGATCCTTCTTTCAACGGAGTTTATAATACTTCAAGCCCGTTTCCTGTAACCAACTCTGAGTTTACACGTACGCTCGCTAAAAAACTGCACAGACCTGTATGGCCTGTGAATGTACCTAAATTTTTGATGAGAATTCTCCTCGGAGAAATGAGCGAAGTGGTACTAATAAGCGACCGTAATTCAGCACAGAAACTTTTGAATGCAGGCTTCCAGTTCCGATATCCTGCACTTGATAACGCGCTTACAGAAATCTACTCCCAATAATTATTAATGAAACAAGAAATAAGCATATGCTGGTTCAGACGTGATTTGCGTCTGAATGATAATACTGCTTTTTACCATGCCCTCCAATCACCTTATCCGGTCTTACCTATTTTTATCTTTGACCCCGAAATTCTCAACAAGCTTGCAGATAAGAGTGATAAACGTATATATTTTATTTACAACACCCTTCAAGATCTTGACACGCGATGTAAGGAACAGGGCTCATCGTTTTATGTCATATTTGATAAGGTAGAGGATGCTTTTAAGAAACTTCTCCAAGAATTCGAGGTTAAGGAAATTTTTCTGAATCACGACTATGAGCCATATGCTATTTACAGGGATCAAGGCATTAAAAAAATGTTTGAAGCCCAAGGGATCACGTTTCATACTTTTAAAGATCAGGTTATTTTTGAGAGGTCAGAAATTACAAAAGCTGACGGGTCTCCATATACCGTGTTCACGCCATATTCTAACAAGTGGCGGCAACTATTCCTTGGAGGTAAAATAGAGGAATTTCCAAGTGAGAAGTTTCTTTCGAAAATGCTGCAATCAAAAAGGTATGACTTTCCTTCGATTGCAGATATTGGTTTTCGGGAAATTGATCTGGACTTTATGCCCTTAAATATTAATGAGTCAACCATTTCTTCATATCAAGAAACGCGGAACATACCTGCGATACCAGGCACCAGCCAGGCCAGTCCGTATCTACGGTTTGGAACCCTGAGTATCCGCCATTTGGTGATGCTCGCTTACAAATGGAATGCAACATGGCTTAACGAACTGATTTGGAGAGAGTTTTTCATGATGATCCTTTTCCATTTTCCGCATGTGATTGATCGGAGTTTTAAAAGGAAATATGACAATATTCCATGGCGGAATAATGATAAAGAGTTTGAATTATGGTGTAAAGGGGAAACGGGATATCCTATTGTTGATGCCGGAATGCGGCAGTTGAATGAAACAGGCTGGATGCATAATAGAGTGCGAATGATCGTAGCTGGTTTTCTGACAAAACACCTGCTGATAGACTGGCGCTGGGGTGAAGCTTATTTTGCCCAAAAACTTTTGGATTACGAGCTGTCATCCAACAATGGTAACTGGCAGTGGGCTGCCGGCAGTGGCTGTGATTCAGCACCATATTTCAGGATATTTAACCCCACCTCGCAGACAAAAAAATTTGATCCTAAATTGATTTACATAAAAACCTGGATTAAGGATTTTAATAAATATCACCTGCCGCCAATAGTTGATCATGAGTTCGCAAGAAAAAGAGCTCTAGATGTCTATAAAAAAGCTTTAAGTGAGGAATAAAGTTATTTTTTCCATATCCACATTTTTAATTAAGTTCAAAAATTGCTGATAAATTTTATCAGGATTTCCTTTAATTAAACCGAATCTTTGTACCTGAATATTTTTCCATTCGGGACTTAAACACCGTGATTTTTGCTAACTTCGCATGGCTCAAAAAGCGAAGGTTTAACCATGCTTGCAAAGGCATTCAAATAAATCAAAGACAACTAATCAGAATTTTAATAAAACATGGCTGAAGACACAGAAAACGACAGTTTAGCACCTCGGAACGATAGGATAATCCCCATTAATATAGAAGAGGAAATGAAGTCAGCTTACATCGACTATTCGATGTCTGTAATTGTTTCCCGCGCACTTCCCGATGTCCGCGACGGACTAAAGCCTGTACATCGGAGAGTGCTCTACGGAATGCTCGACCTTGGTGTTACAAGCAGTAAGGCCCACAAGAAATCAGCACGTATTGTCGGTGATGTTTTAGGTAAATACCATCCTCACGGAGATTCATCAGTGTACTTCGCCATGGTTCGTATGGCACAGGTATGGAGTCTGCGCTATCCAATGGTAGATGGACAAGGTAACTTTGGATCAGTTGATGGTGACTCTCCTGCAGCAATGCGATATACAGAAGCGCGTTTAAAGAAGATCGCTGAAGAAATGCTGGCTGATATCAATAAAGATACTGTTAACTTCCAGTTGAACTTTGATGATACACTGGAAGAACCAACAGTGCTTCCTTCGCGTGTTCCAAACTTGCTTGTAAATGGTGCTTCAGGTATTGCCGTAGGTATGGCAACCAATATGCCTCCGCATAACCTTACAGAAGTTGTTAATGCAACCATATCATATATCGAAAATAATGAGGTTACTATAGCTGACCTGATGCAGCATGTAAAGGCTCCTGATTTCCCAACAGGAGGTATTATTTATGGTTATTCGGGAGTTCAGGAAGCTTTCGAAACCGGTCGAGGCCGGATTGTTATGCGTGCTAAAGCCGAAATTGAAGTTCATAAAGGCGACCGGGAGAGGATCATTGTAAATGAGATCCCATATCAGGTTAATAAAGCTAATATGATCGAGCAAACAGCTGGTCTTGTTAATGATAAAAAGATTGAAGGAATCAGTGAAATAAGAGATGAATCGGATCGTGATGGAATGCGGATCGTTTACGAAATAAAACGTGACGCTAATGCTTCAATTGTACTGAATAACCTCTTTAAATATACAGCACTTCAGACTTCCTTCAGTGTTAATAATATTGCGCTTGTGAACGGCCGGCCAATGTTGTTAAATCTTAAAGATCTAATCAGGCATTTTGTAGATCACCGTCACGAAGTGGTTGTTCGAAGAACCAAATTCGATCTCGCTGAAGCGGAAAAACGTGCCCATATTCTGGAAGGCTTATTAATAGCCCTTGATCATCTTGATGAAGTAATAAAACTGATCCGGGCGTCAAATAGTCCGGAAGATGCCAGAATAGGTTTGATGGAAAGCTTCAGTCTTTCTGACATACAAGCCAGGGCTATCCTCGATATGACTTTGCGTCGTTTAACAGGACTTGAAAGAGACAAGATCAAAGAAGAGTACGCAGAACTGATGAAGACTATAGAATATCTAAATCAGATATTGGGCGATGAGGCTTTGCGGATGAAGATAATTACAGACGAGCTTATCGAAATCAGAGAAAAATTTGGTGATGAACGCCGGACTTCAATAACCCATTCTGCGGACGATATGCGTATGGAGGACTTTATTGTGGATGAAGAAGTCGTCATAACGATCTCTCATGAAGGTTACATAAAACGTACACCGTTAACAGAGTACCGTAAACAGGGGAGAGGTGGTAAGGGTTCGATGGGTTCTCAATCACGTGATAAGGACTTTATCGAGCACATACTAATTGCAACTAATCACAATTACATGTTATTCTTTACAGAGACCGGGAAATGTTTCTGGCTCAGGGTGTTTGAAATCCCGGAAGGAACAAGAACAAGTAAAGGGCGCGCGATACAAAATGTAATTAATATTCCTAAAGAGGAGAATATCAAAGCTTATATAAAAGTCGTAAATCTTAAAGATCAGGAATACCTGGAGAACAACTTTATAATTATGTGTACCAAGAAAGGAACAATTAAAAAAACCTCTCTTGAAGCGTATTCACGGCCGAGGGCAAATGGCATAAATGCGATCAATATCAACGAAGGGGATCAGTTACTGGAAGCCTGCATGACTACCGGCGAAAGTGAAATTGTAATGGCACTTCGTTCAGGAAGGGCTATCAGATTCAATGAATCTAAGGTGCGTCCGATGGGGAGAACTGCAACCGGGGTGCGTGGTATAACACTGGCTCATGCAAAGGACGAAGTGGTAGGCATGATAAGTATTAATAACCCTGAGGTAACGGTTCTGGTAGTATCTGAAAATGGTTATGGTAAGCGTACTGACATTGAGGATTATCGCGTCACTAATAGGGGAGGTAAGGGTGTCAAAACTATTAATGTCACCGAAAAGACGGGAGAACTCGTTGCCATTAAGGATGTCACTGATAATGATGACTTGATGATCATAAATAAGTCGGGAATAGTAATTAGAATTGGACTAAGTGATCTTCGGGTTATGGGCCGGGCAACCCAGGGTGTACGTTTAATTACTTTTAAAGGTGATGATTCGATTGCATCAATCACGAAAGTTGAGCATGAAGAAGAAATCGAGGATTTAGAAAATGCTGAAGGGGAGACTTCAAAAACAGAAGATGATACAGCAGCTGAATCGGGACCTGAAGAAAAAGAATCAAAAGGCCCTGAAACTCCGGAAACTGAATAAATAATAATGAAGAGAATATTCATATTTCTATTCTCAACTACTCTACTGTTCATTGCACCTTTACGCGCCCAAACGGTGATTACAAAGGATGCAATGAACAGTTTTATTAAATATACTGGTTCAAATGACATTAAAGACCTCGAAGCTGCCCGAAAGCTTATTGACGATGGTTATAAGAATAAATCTGACTCTAACGCGTTTAAGAATAATTTGATTCGCAGCCTGGTTTATTCTGCCCTCGCACATGCAGATTCAAACTTGAGACTGAAATATCCGAAGGATCCTGTAGATATTGCTTTGCATTCACTAAAAAATGTAAGCTCCTCCAAATCTGCGTCAAACGCAGTTGAAGAAATTGGATATATCGATGGTAAACTTAAACAGACCTACTTATACCGGGCGAACTCCTCGTTTAGAGAGCGGCGGTTTAATGAAGCGCTAAGGTATTTTTCCATCCTGGACTCCCTGGAGAAAAATAACTATTCAATAACTCATAATCTTGCCTTTCTAAATCAGGAACTGGGTAATTATGAACGTTCATCGTTTTATTTCATCAAACTTATCTCACAAAAATCCAAACCAGAATATTTACTAATTCTTGCAAGTTTGTATGAATCAATGGGCGACGAAAGTAATGCAATTAAAACACTTAAGAGTGGGAGCGATGCATTTCCAGATAACCGGGATCTGGTTTTCAAACTTATTAACCTCCTGTCGAACCGTAATGATTATCTGGAAATCGCTAAATTTGCAGACAGGGCACTTAAATTAGATGAATTCAATATCGATTTAAACTATCTTGCTGGCTTTTCTAACGAAATGATCGGCGGTATTTTGAAAGCCGAGAAATACTACAAAGCTGTATTAAATATCAATCCCAATAATTATGAAGGGAATTATGCGTTAGGGTTACTATATCTCAATTTGTATTTGAAAGACCCAAGTAAGACCAACATGATCTACATTTCGAAATTTTATTTATCTAAGGCAAACGAAATCGATCCAAATGAGTTAAAGTCTTTAACATCTTTGTTAATATTGTATAAACACACTGGTGATAAGAATGAACTTCAAAAAATTAATAACAGAATTAACCAACTTAAATTAAATTAGAATACCATGAAAATCAAATCTTTCATTTTAGCAGCTGTTTTTTTCTCAGGTTCCTCTGTAATAGCATATGCACAGAAAGGGGAAGTAGCCAATGCTAAGAAAAACTATGATAGTTTCGTCAGTTTAAAAGAAGCTAACTCAATGCAACTTGCGGTTCCAAGTCTTAAAACTGCAAAAGCGTCTGTTGATAAGGCCGTCGCAAATGAAAAAACTTCTACAGATCCTGCTGCATGGACTTATAAGGGGTTAATTTATGCGGAAATGGCCCTAATGGATTCTGTTCCAGCAACTTCCAAGCCAATCATTACCGAATCGCATGCAGCTTACAAAAAAGCACTCGAGTTAGATAAAGATGGTGCTAATAAGGCAAATCTGGAGCATCTTAATGGTGCATTGTTTAGTCAATACGAGTTAAATCAGGGTGTAAAAGCCTATCAGGCTAATAATTTCGCCGATGCGTTTATTTCATTCAATAATGCGCTGAATTATCGTCCAGGTGACACTACCATAACCTATTATGCTGGCCTTTCTGCCATTAATTCAAAAAATTATGATGCAGGTATCAAAAACTACACAGAATTAATAAAAACCAACTTTTCAGCGAACAATCAAATTTATCTGGATCTCTCACGTCTTTACTCAATCAAAGGCGACACTGCCAAAGCTATAAGTATTGCTGGAGAAGGAGCATTGAAATATAAAGATGCTGCATTAGCAACTCAGGAAATTGAATTAAGTTTAATGTCAGGCAAACAAAAAGAGGTAATTACCAAAATTGCAGACCAGGCTCAAAAAGATCCAAAGAATAAATTATATCCATATTACTTAGGGATCGCATATAGCACTGTGGGTGATGTTGCTAAAGCTGAAGAAGCTTATTTAAAAGCAATTGCTATCGACCCTGCATATTCTGATGCAAACATAAACATAGGAGGTGTGATACTCAATAAAGGTATTGCCCTATACAACGAGGCTAATAAACTTCCGCCATCACAACAAAAGGAATACGATGTAGCTATGAAGAAAGCTTCTGCTGAATTTGACAAAGCGTTCCCGTATCTTCAAAAAGGTTCGGAACTCGATCCTAAATCCAGAATAGCCTTGGAAAATCTTAAAACATATTATCTGGTCAAGAAAGATAATGTTAAGGTTGAGGAATTAGTTAAGAAAATAGAAGCTTTATAAAAAGTCCATTTTCATTTGATAAGCCTGGGTATTTTACCCGGGCTTTTTTTATGCTTACTCTCAATCCATAGGGGCAAACCATTATATTCTATTTAACATAATATTAATTATAAACCATATAGTATAGTTTTATTTTCATCCCATGGGTGTCCATTATGGTTTACTTTAAAGAATAATCCTAAATGATACATTCACTAGAAATATTGCACAGGTTGATCGCCAGCATGTTAATGTGTGCATTATTTTAAAGATATTGAAAAAGCCCTAAATAATTATAATTTATAATATTGTCAATTTTCCTTACCTTTGCGCATATTATATTAATAAATAACACAATGCAAAAAGAAGGTACAGTAAAGTTTTTTAATGAAACTAAAGGATTCGGGTTTATCGTACCCGCTGAGTCAGGTGAAGAGGACGTTTTTGTTCATTCATCAGGTTTAATTGATCAAATTCGTGAAAACGACAAGGTTCAATACGAAGTTGAGCGTGGCAAAAAGGGCCTTAACGCGGTTAATGTGAAGGTTGTTTACTAAATCAACATATATCATTTGACAAAAAGGCCCCTGAGAAATCGGGGGCTTTTTTTATGATATCATTTTTTGGATCAAGGAGGCTACAACAAATCATTGGCTAAATTGGCAAGTTCACTTCTCTCACCTTTTTGCAAAGTGATATGTGCATAAAGCGGATGGTTCTTTGCTTTATCTATTAAGTATGACAGTCCGTTACTTTCAGCATCCAGGTATGGAGTATCGATCTGATAGATATCACCTGTAAAGACGATTTTTGTATCTTCACCAGCACGGGAAATAATAGTTTTTATCTCGTGTGGCGTCAAGTTTTGTGCTTCGTCAACAATAAAAAATATTTTAGTTAATGTACGTCCTCTAATAAAAGCTAGCGGAGCAACGTAAATCTTCTCTGAGAGTATAAGTTCATCTATCTTTGCCTGAGCCTTATCATCGTCTGTTAATTGATCCTTTATGAACTTTAAATTGTCCCATATGGGTGCCATATACGGGTCAATTTTAGATTTAATATCTCCAGGTAGAAAACCGATGTCTTTATTACTCAAAGGCACTATGGGCCTGGTTACGAAAATCTGTCTGTAATTCTTTCTTTGCTCTAAAGCACTTGCCAGCGCTAATAAAGTCTTTCCCGTACCTGCATTACCCTGAATAGTTACTAATTTAATTTCCGGATTCATCAATGCATGAATAGCGAAAGCCTGTTCAGGATTTTTAGGCTCGATATTGTAAATCGACTGCCCGTTGATATATTCTAATTCAAATTTCTTAGGATTATAATATGCGGAGGCTGTTTTGTTTTCACTGTTTAACGTAAAAAAATGATTTTCGTGAGGGATAGTAATGCCGGTCTTTTCAATAGGTATAACTTTTTTAGTAATAAGTTCATCCAACACTTTATTCGCAAGGTTTTCTACCACCGTTTTGCCAGTAAAAAGCTCTTCTACATTTTTTACCTTGCCGGTTTCGTAGTCTTCTGCAAAAAGATTGAGCGCTTTTGCTTTAAGTCTTAAACAGATATCCTTTGAAACAAGGATAATCTTTTTCAATGGATATTGTTCCTGAAGGCTCAATGCAGCATTTAATATGCGATGATCAAATTTACCCTCTCCAAAGATCTTTTCTGCATCAGTTTGAGCTGGGATATGGTCCATAACCACTTTGAAGCTGCCTCTCCCCTTCCCTTTCAACGGAATCCAATCGTTTAATAAAGAATTTTTGGAAATATTATCCATTAAACGGATAAAACTCCGTGCCTCATAATTACGGGTATCGTTTCCCGACTTGAAATTATCTAGTTCTTCAAGTACCTGGATTGGAATCGCCACATCGTGTTCCTGGAAATTTTGATAAGCATCATGTTCATACAGAATCACTGAAGTGTCAAGAACAAATATTTTCGCCGATGTGGCTGTAGAATTATCTTTTCCCATTTAATCAAAAATAAGAAAATCAGCAGAAGGTTTGCCGCGGAAATGGAAATTCTATAAAAGAAAAACGGAAACCTTACTCTTTCGATTGGGATTCCCGTTTTAACTTTTTTGCAACCGTGGTTGCTAAAAGTATTAATTCATTCATACTTTGGCTGGTTCGTTCCTGCAAATCTTTTCAAACCATTAGTATCCGTTGACCCTTACTTTATCATCACAACCATTCCATAGAATGTCTGCAATATAGGTAATGCCTGTCCATTGGAGCTTGTCTTGTCAGCCTTTATCTCACGATGCTGGTCTGAATTAAAGCTTAAATTATCCCAAATCTGGCAGCCCGAGAGCTTCGGATTTTTAGGGATATTATTTCAGGCTATCAAAGTACGTCTGTCTTAATAATACTAATATAGGGCCTGATTCACGTTTTGTCAAGGGGAAAATGATTGTTTTTAATAACAAGTTTATTCACACTTTTCAGGGTGTTATGAACATCTTGTATATTTGTATAATATTAATTTACAGACTATTATATCTTATTAAAAAGGATATTAACATTTCTAAACTCCAGAATTTATCAACAATTTGTCTGTATGGCTCTACAATTTGCAGGCGTAAAATTACTCGAAATTGAAAACTGTGTAGCTAAATTGTTTTAGAGACAGAAAATACTGGATACAGGTTGCCTGGAAAATAGTTGAAATCATTGCGTTCCCTAAAGGCTATAAAACGAAAAACGGAAACCGTCCTCTTGCGATTATGGTCTCCGTTTTAACTTTCTTCTCAACCGTAGTTGATCAAAAGCATAAGATTTCTAGTAATTAACTGGTTCGTAGAGTCAATGTTCTTCCGAACAAGATTCCCGTGGCCCTTCATCTCAATATTGCATACATTATTTAAAACACGTGCAATCTTCAATAACGTCTGTCATTTCGATCCTGATCTTTTCGAGCAAATCTTGCGATTTGTTCTGAATCAGGGTTAAATAATCCCGATCTGGTGAAACCCGAAGGTCTCGGATCTTTTGGGATTTTATTTCAGACTGTCAATGTACCTCTTTCTTATTAACACTAAGGTATGCTATAAAGTATCATGTGTCAAGCAAAATTTAATGAATTTTATGAACATGTTTCCCACAATGAATGGGCCTTTATCAACATTGAACAATTATGTATCAATTTGATATGGAGTACTTTGACACAAAAAACTTAATCCTCTTCAACATTAAAGCTTTAGGTTATTTTCAACATATCGCTTAGAAATAGAAAAATACTGCACCTTGATTCGGCCTGTATTCAATTCCTCTCAGGAAAAAACAAATTCAATTTGGTGCGGTAGCATGTAAAATGATAATTATTGTCATTCGCGCTTTACAGGAACAGTTATTGCTTCTAGTCATGAAACAAAATAATGGAAAAATTATATACAGCAGTCGTTACTGCAAAAGGAGGGCGTGATGGTCATGTTAAATCTTCAGATGGAATATTGGAAATGGACTTGCACAAACCGCATGAAATGGGCGGCCAGGGGGGAGCCTCAAATCCGGAGCAATTATTTGCCGCTGCATGGGGAGCCTGCTACCTGGGAGCTCTAGGGTCGCTAGCTGAACGTGAAGGTGCAGATGTTTCTGAGGCAACAGTTGACGTGCGCGTTTCTTTTAATAACGATGGTAATGCATTTGTCCTTTCCGCTGAACTTGACGTTCATATACCCGGAATTACTGCGGAGGAAAGCCAGAAACTTGCAGATAAAGCCCACCGGGTTTGCCCGTATTCAAAAGCAACCAGAGGTAATATTGAAACCAGAGTAACTGCAATATAATTTACTTCTTATGAGTTACCTTTATCTGAATTGTTAATCAATTTAGATAAGGGTAATTTTGTTAGAATGAACCAATCGAGGGAAATTAAATCTTTCATTTTCAGCCAGTACTTTTCTGATGGGTTACGCATAACATTTGGTGTCCTTCTCCCCTCGCTTGTTTTTTATAAGCTTGACCAGCTCTCCATTGGTTTAACAATTTCTCTCGGAGCTCTTTGCGTAAGTATTGCCGATAATCCCGGACCATTGGTACATAAGCGTAATGGAATGCTCTTTTGCAATCTTTTTATCCTTATTACTGCTGTCTTAACGAGCCTTATTAATTGGAGCCCCATACTCATTGGGCTAGAAATATTAATTCTTTGTTTTTTTTTCTCATTCTTTTCCGTCTACGGTAACCGAGCCTCATCAATCGGGACTGCAGCCCTTTTTATCATGATCCTCACAATTGATGAGAACCTGGTAGCAAACAATGGAGTTTGGAATCATGCACTGTATATATTAGTTGGAGGCATTTGGTATACCCTGCTAAGCATGTCTTTAAGTCAGATAAGCCCATACAGACTGCCGCAACAAGCTCTTGGCGAGTGTATCCGTGAAGTTGCTAAATTTGTAAAGATCAAATCAGATTTTTATAATTTAAAAACTGTTCATGAGTCAAATTATAAAAAGCTTGTTGAACAACAGGTTGTTGTTCATCAGCATCAGGACGATGTGAGAGAGCTTCTATTCAAGAGCAGGCTCATGGTTAAGGAGTCCACTAATACCGGAAGACTGTTGATACTTGTTTTCGTGGATATAGTTGATCTGTTTGATCAATCAATGGCTACCCATTATGACTATCAGGCAATCCGAAATACTTTTGGACGGACTAATGTTTTGGATGGCTTTAAAGATATCATTGTGAAATTTAGTGAAGAGCTTGAGAATCTAAGCTACTTTATTATTAGCAATGACAAGCCTGAACGCCTTCACCATTATAAAGAGGCACTTGATGCTTTAAAACTTAATATAGATAAGCTGGAAGAACTGGAAATTAGCAACCTGGTACTCAAAAAGATTCTGATAAATATCCGTAATATGGCCAGCCGGGTCAGGAAGATTTACAGTTATTATGATAATCCACAGCTCGCGGGCAACAGTATCAGACGTATTGAAGATCTAAAGAAATTTGTCTCCCATCAGGACTTTGATCTTAAGATTATGAAGGACAACCTGACGTTTGAATCATCCATATTCCGACATTCTGTGCGGGTTGCACTAATGTGCTTGATTGGTTTTCTTGTTTCCAAATTATTCCCCTTTGGACACCATAGTTACTGGATCCTGCTTACCATTCTCGTTATTCTAAAGCCCGCCTTCAGTCTCACAAAGCAAAGAAACATAGAGCGATTAATAGGAACCCTTTGCGGCGGAGTTGCGGGCGCATTAATCCTGATCGTCGTGAAAGACCAAACGACCCTTTTTGTTTTCCTTCTCATCTTCATGGTAGGTACTTTTAGCTTTCAACGGCTTAATTATGTTGTAAGTGTTTTGTTCATGACACCTTATATTCTGATTCTATTCAGCTTTCTGGGAGAAAACAATTTGTTGATTGCCCAGGAAAGAATAGTTGATACATTTATCGGATCTTTTATTGCACTGGCTGCAAGCTTTATAATCCTGCCAAACTGGGAATATCATCACCTAAGTAATTTTATGAGGGAAGCCCTGATTGCCAATTACCATTACTTACTCAAAGTAACGGACGAATTGGCGGATAAGCCATTTGATCTTACTCTATATAAGCTTGCCCGAAAGGACGTTTATGTAAGTTCTGCAAATCTTGGGAGCGCTTTTCAGCGTATGCAATCTGAACCTAAAAGTAAGCAGCAGAACATCAAAGAGATTCACAGTTTTGTAGTGATGAATCATATGCTGTCATCGTACACTGCAACTTTATTTAACAATCTGCAAACAACAGACAAGCCAGTCATCAATGAAAGTCATATTAAACTGATTCGAAAGTCTTTGTATAGTTTAAGTGAAATTATAAAAAAGTTGGGGACTCAGGATTTTATGGAGAAAGAAATACGATTCCCCGAATTTCCGAGTGATGAAAGTAATTCTAAAGATCAACTTCTTTTATTTGAGCAATTAGACTCGATCAACAAATTGATTCTGGATATACAAAAGGTAATTCCGAATAACTGAGCAAAACATAATAAAAAATCTTACAGTACTTCCTGTGCTATTTTTACCCCGGGTCTTCCGTTTTTAAATGCTTCACGAGGCTTAAGTCCTAACAACTTGAACATTTCCATATCGTCACTGATAGCTGGATTAGGGGTGGTCAGAAGTTTGTCTCCTGCAAAAATTGAATTTGCACCTGCCATAAAGCAAAAAGCCTGATCAGTTAAGCTCATTTCTGTTCTCCCTGCAGATAGTCTTACAACGGTTTTAGGCATGATAACACGCGCTGTAGCGATCATTCTTACCATATCCCATATTGGTACTTTTGGTTGATCGGCAAGTGGAGTACCTTTCACCGGAACCAGGGCGTTAATTGGAACGGATTCAGGATGCTTAACCATGTTAGACAGAGTTTTTAACATCGAAATTCGATCATTTACTGATTCCCCAAGCCCAATAATTCCACCACTGCACACTGTAAGTTTAGCTTTTCTTGCATTGTCGATGGTTTTCAGCCGGTCGTCGTAAGAACGGGTAGTTATTATACGTTTGTAATCGTCTTCGGAAGTATCCAGATTATGGTTGTAAGCATAAAGTCCGGCATCAGCCAATCTTTGAGCCTGAGATTCCGTCAGCATTCCCAAAGTACAGCAAACCTCCATATCCAAAGAGTTTACAGACTTCACCATCTCAATCACCCGGTCAAAATCCCTGTTATCCCTTACTTCCCGCCAAGCAGCGCCCATACATAAGCGCGAAGCACCAGCATCCTTCGCCTTTTGGGCGGCCTGGGTAACTTCATTAACGGACATTAGAGCCTGCACTTCAAGGTCGGTATTATAACGAGCCGCCTGGGGACAATAAGCACAATCTTCCGGACAACCTCCGGTTTTAATTGATAATAAACTGCTTATTTGAACCTCCGAGTAGTCTTTATTTTCTCTGTGAACCGTTGCTGCGCGATAAATTAAGTCGAGTAAAGGGCTATGATAAATGTGGGATATCTCCTCTTTTGTCCAGTTATTTCTGATCTCAGTCATATGGTATGTCACCGCGCTAAACGGAATGAGTAAATTTATAAAAAATCATTGGCCTTGAAATGGTAAAAATCTCATTGTATAACTATAATAGGAGCTTACTAGCCAGTCCAAGCAAGAGCAAAAAGCCAAAAACGTCAGTAAAGGTGGTTATTATAATTGAAGATGCGATTGCTGGATCTATCCCTACCCTTTTTAACATCAAAGGAATAGACGAGCCAGCCATACCTGCAATGACCAGGTTTCCGGTCATTGCTACAAAAATTACCAGACCAAGCATAGGATTGCCGTCATAAAAAACTGCAAAAAGAAAGATCACGAAGCCGATACTGGCTCCATTAATAAGTCCCACCGTAAATTCTTTTAAGACAGTTCTATAAGCTTGATCATCGGTAAGGTCATTGAGGGAAATACGCCGAACAGTCACGGCAAGTGCTTGAGTTGCTGCATTGCCTCCCATGCCCGCAATCATAACCATGTAGCCAGCAAGGATACCCATTCTTGCTATTGAACTGTCGAAATATCTGATAACAGATGCAGCGAGAAATGCCGTGCCTAAATTTAATATGAGCCATGGCAAACGACTTTTAACAGCTTCCTTCCAATTACCAGCAAGTTCTTCATCCTCTGAAACTCCAGATATTTTCAAAATATCCTCGGTATTCTCTTCCTCCATAACATCAATTACGTCATCGAAGGTGATCCTGCCGAGAAGGTGCATATCATCGTCCACAACAGGTATACTTGTCAGGTTATATTGTGAAATTAGTCTGACAACTTCCTCCTGGTCTGTGTCTGCTTTGACGTAAACAAAGTTTGTATTAATAATTTCTTCAATCCTTACATTGTTACGGGCTTTTATAATATCCTTTAAAGACACTATGCCCCGAAGTACGTTGTGATCATCGATCACATTTATAGTATAAAACTCCTCCATTTCTTCGGATTGCCTGATAATATCTTCCAGAGCATCCTTTTTCATCAAGTTCATGCTGATCTTGATGACCTGGTTGTTCATCAGCCCACCGGCAGTATCTTTATCGTACTTTAAAAGGGAACGAATACTAGATGCGTCTACTTCATCAAGCTCTTCTAATATCTCCTGCTGTTGATCTTCGGGAAGCTGACTGATAATATCGGTTGCATCATCATAGTCTAATTCTTCGACAATTTCAGATCGACGCTCAGGGTGTAGATTTTCGAGCAGTCTTTCTGGATGGAATTCAGAGTCCATTTCCGAAATAACTTCCGAAGCGAGCTCTGCGGGTAAAATACTGATGATCCTTTCGCGCGATTCCTGAGGGAGACTTTCGAAAAGAATAGCAATTTCTGAGGGATGATATTCAGCAACCAGAGCTTTCAATACAGAATCGTCCTCTTCGAGGGCTTTTCTGAATTTAAGAATATCTGATTTATCCAGTTCAAAAGATTGCATTGCTAAAAGTAGCAATTACAGACGACAAATAGGCTTTTGGTTGATAGTGTTCACCCTATTTTTTACGATATTCGGCAGCATACGCCGCAAGGCAGCATCATTTATTACTAAGCCATCCTTTTCGCCAAAAGTAGAACATTTGAACAATGCCAATTAAAACCATCACTGCCATAGTATACACATACCCGTTTTCCGAATATAATTCAGGCATATTATGTTGAAGGATCTCTCCTGTTTTGGGATCCTGATAAGCGAAATTCATTCCATATACACCTGCAATAAATGTAAGGGGAATAAAAATTGAGGAAATAATGGTCAGAACCTTCATGATTTCATTCATCCTGTTACTGATGAACGAGAGGTTCATATCGATCAGGCTGGTTGTTATATCTTTATAACTCTCAACGAGGTCAATTACTTGCATACAATGATCGTAGGTGTCTTTTAGGAAAGTCTTTGTTTGTTTGTTAATGAGTTTGCTCTCGCTGCGAATCATGTCATTTATTTTATCGCGTTCTGGCCATACGGCTCTCCTGATCATAATCATTGCTCTCTTAATTGCCTGTGTTTGATGCATTAGAGTTTTATCGGGCTTACGGTATAAAAGCTCTTCAATGGTTTCAAGTTCATCACCAAGCTTGTATATAAGTGTGAAATAATCATCAACTATTACATCCATTAGTGAATAAAGCATATATGAGGAGCCACCTGCACGAATATTGCCTTTGCCGGACTGAAGTCTATGTATTACTGGTTCAAATTTTTGTGTATAATTTTCCTGAAAACTGATAAGTACCTTCGGAAATAGAATAAACGATACCTGCTCATTTTCGATTTCCAGACCAGTATCAACATACAGCATCCGGCTTACAGCATAGAGATAGCCATCATATTCGTCGACCTTTGGACGCTGCTGAATATTGGCAATATCTTCCAAAACTAGTTTATGTATCTTATATTTCTTCTCGATGTAGTCATACAACTCCAGTTCTCCTATCCCACGGATATCAATCCAATGCGTTAGAGCCGGGCGTTTTTTAAAATACTTATCCAGTTCATCAAGGGAATTCAGGTCCTCACACTGATATTCGGTATTGTCATATGCAAAAGCTGTAATCTTAGATGGTAAAGCCCCCTCATAGAGCTGTATAGATCCTGGACTGATACCCGGGAGCGGGATATATTTTTTTGACTTAAGTTGTATGCGTCGGATTTTAGCCATTTTTAAAGGTATTTACTGCTCTGGGGGCCTTGGTTAAAAAGTAAATCTGCAATACTTAAATTAGGTATGAAACCATTTCTCTCATCAAAAACCTGGAAATAAGACTTAAACTGAGGTTTAGATGATCGCTTAGGATGAATCGTGCTGCGGAAATCCAGGTTTTCAGAATATTCTTTTACAAAGTCATTTGAATAACCATAACTAACACTTAACTTCATAAAGCTTAGGAACAAGTTGAAAAATTCTTCATTGTAGTCGAACAAAAAATCCCATTTCTTCTGGTAAAAGGGCATGAGGTCATCTTCGTAATACTCGAAATACGCAGAGCTTCTGTATGAAGTTTGAAGGCTCATAATGTGCAATCGCTGCCAGTCAAAATCATAACTAATTTTAACGTCTTTAACCTTGGTGTGGTTTTTCGAGCCCTTTACAACAGGAATAACCAGATCTAATTTACCGTTAGGCGAATGTATTGATGCCCGATTACGATAGCTTTGTTTCTCAAAATGCTCTGCATTTTCTATCAAAATGTGATCCTTATGTGAAACAATCTCGCTGAAATACTCTATTGGAGGAAGATAAAATAAAGGGAAAATTGCTCCTTTTTGCATTGTTTGACTTAGATTTGTTATCCGGATGTCGAAAATAACAAATTAAATATCCCTATTCGAGGAATCTTCATAAATCAAAGGGAATAATTGCTAGAAAGTTGAAAAAAATAGTCTTTCAAGGATGAACAAAGTTTTGTTCCAGGTGATAGCTTTTTTCCTGAAATTAATTTCATTACTTCCGTTTTGGTTAATTTACCTACTTTCAGATATCCTGTTTTTGTTTATTTATTATGTTTTTAAATACCGGCGAAAGGTGGTACTAAACAATCTCGCAAATGCCTTTCCCGAGAAATCTGCTGAAGAACGTTCAGTTATAGAAAAAAGTTACTTCAAATATTTAGCTGATATTATTGTCGAATCAATTAAAAGCATTTCAATTACTGAAGCCGAATTAAAAGAACGTTACCTGTTTGAAAATTTGGAGATCATTGTCAGACATCTTGAAGAAGGACGGTCTGTCATCGCTGTATCTGGCCATTACGGGAACTGGGAATGGGGGCCGCTTGGGATACCACTCGAATTGAAGCACGATGTGCTGGTAGTTTATAAGCCCTTGTCGGATGAGAGATTTGACAACCTCATAAATAAAATACGCTCACGTTTCGGTACTATAATGATCCCAATGAAGCAAACGTTCAGGAAAGTTGCTGAGTACAGAAACAAGCCACATGTTTTAGTTTTGGTAGGAGATCAAACCCCGACAAGAGATGAATCGCAATACTTCACAAAGTTTTTGAACCAGACTACGGCGGTATATTTAGGGATCGAGAAGATTGCTATGAAAACAAATAATCCGATAATTTATTTCAGTATAAAACGCATAAAACGAGGATATTATAAAAGTACAGTTAAACCGTTGGTTAATTATCCTGACCAATGCTCTGAACACGCGATCACAAATGCACACACACTTGAACTTGAGAACCTGATCATAGAAAAACCAGAATTTTGGCTATGGTCTCACAAACGATGGAAGTTTAAGCCAGAAGACTTTAAAAATGACTAATGTACCAAGCGTAAGTGTAGTAATCCTGAATTGGAATGGTCTAAACCATTTAAAGCAGTTCCTGCCTTCGGTATGCGCGAGCACTCACCCAAATCTTCAGATCATTGTCGGTGATAATGCTTCTACTGATAACTCTGTTCAGTTTATTGAAGCTAACTATCCTCAAATTAGAGTAATAAATAATGATCAGAATTATGGTTATGCCGGAGGCTACAATGAAGTTCTGAGCCAGGTTAAAAGTGATTATTTCATACTATTGAATTCCGATGTAGAGGTTCATCCGGAGTGGATCCAGCCAGTTATTCAGCTAATGGAAACAGATAGTCAAATCGCGGCTGTGCAGCCCAAAATCTTGTCTTATAAGGATAAGCATAAATTCGAATATGCCGGAGCTGCCGGCGGTTTCCTCGATATATTTGGCTACCCATTTTGCAGAGGCCGCATTTTTGATTCCGTAGAAGCGGATCATGGCCAATATGATGATGTGAAAGAAATATTCTGGGCTTCCGGAGCTGCACTGTTTGTTAAAAGGGATAAATGGATTGAAGTGGGAGGACTTGATGAAGATTTTTTTGCCCATATGGAAGAGATAGATCTATGCTGGAGGTTAAAGAATTTGGGCTTAAAAATTATGTTTTGCCCGGATTCAGTAATTTATCATGTAGGCGGAGGTACTCTTAATAGCGAGAATCCATTTAAGACTTATTTAAATTTCAGAAATAACCTTATCCTGATCCAGAAAAATCGTCCATTTCTACACGCAAGCGTGATCATCTTCTGCAGATTATGGCTTGATCTGATATCATTATGTAAATTTCTATATGATGGCAAATCCAGGGATGCATGGGCAATTACCAGGGCTCACATATCATTCTTCAAAAACATTTTTAAGAATGCGGAGAAGGCCAGGAAGATTAGTACTACTAATTTCAACCGTGCGGGACTGATGAACATCAGTATCGTATGGCAATATTTTGTACAACAAAAGAAGACTTTTAACGACTTATAAGAAGCTTTCTAAAGCTAATCGGTATCCCTCCAGGCCAAAGCCGGTTATTACTCCCCTGCAATTTTTTCCGGACAAGGAAACATGTCTGAATTCCTCCCTCGCATAAATGTTAGATATATGAACTTCCACAACTATCGTGTTTATGCCGGCAATAGCATCTGCAATACCAATGGATGTGTGAGTATATGCACCTCCGTTAAGGATTATACCATCGTATGAAAAACCTACTTCATGCAGCTTATTGATTATCTCACCTTCTATATTGCTCTGGAAATATTCAATGTCTATGATCTGATACTTATCCCTGAGTGTTACAAGATAATCTTCAAAACTACTATCGCCATAAATAGATTTTTCACGTAGGCCAAGTAAGTTTAAATTTGGTCCATTAATGATCTGTATCTTCATCAAAATAAATTTTAATCAAACTTAGAAAATAATTTGGACTGGCAATCAAGCCTGCGGGGTTTTAAGGCATATTTAAAACTCGAGCGCTCTTTATCGGTAAACACAATTGAGGCTTATTTGCACGATGTTGATAAGCTTCTGCAATTTTTCATGTCCAGGTTTGAAGTGAAAGAACCAGCGAAGGTTACAAGTACAGACCTAAAGAATTTTCTAGTCTGGGTGAATCAGCTTGGCATGATCCCTTCTACCCAGGCGCGGGTGCTATCAGGGCTCAAGGCATTTTTTAAGTACCTTGTTTTAGAAAACAAAATGGATGTCGATCCATCTGCTTTGCTTGAAAGTCCCAAAATGACGAGGAAGCTCCCTGATACTCTCAACATACTTGAAATAAATAAAATTATCGATGCAATTGATTTATCAAAACCTGAAGGTATGCGCAACAAGGCAATGCTGGAAACACTTTACGGAAGTGGGTTAAGAGTTTCAGAACTGACAGGTCTTAGAATATCCAACCTTCATTTGGATATTGAATTTATAAAGATCCTAGGCAAAGGGAATAAAGAGCGACTGGTTCCAATTGGCTCCGAAGCTATTAAATTTCTGAAAATATTTATTGAGGATATCCGTGTTCACATTCCAGTTAAGCCGGGCAAGGGGGATTTCGTATTCTTAAACAGACGGGGCAGCCCTATATCCCGGGTCATGGTATTTCTTATAATAAAAGGCCTCGCAAAATCAGCTGGTATTTCCAAGAGTATTAGTCCGCATACCTTCAGGCACTCTTTTGCTACCCATTTAATCGAAGGAGGTGCAGACCTTCGGGCAGTGCAGGAAATGCTGGGACATGAAAGCATTACAACAACAGAAATTTATACTCACCTTGATAGAGATTACCTTCGGGAAGTAATTGTGCAATTCCATCCAAGGAGCTAGTAATTATTGTTCCTCGTTGAAATATACTTTATAGAAATTCATTGACTTATTCTCATCAAAGCCTTTTTCTATCAATTCATTATTGCCGTGAATGTAGATATGGAAATTCTTGTCAAGCTTTAATATACTTTTAAATACCCTCGCCTGTTTTTTTACAGCAGCTTCCGATATATCAAATGAACCTCCCAAACCTGCATCGAATTCATTACTATAATCCTGAGTAAAGTTCTTAAAAGATTTAATTGCTTTTTCATTGCCGATTACCTCTTCGGAGAATTCATCAATATCAAAGCTGTCTTTTTCTTTAAAGTATTTCAGCGACTTATTTAACAGATCAATTTTATCTGCTTTGGAGATGTCAAAATCCTCCCCTATTTTATTGCTTATGAAGTCCTTACAGACGTTCAGCGTATTGCTGGTTTTGTTGAAGTTATCGTTTCTTATCTTCAATTTAAGAAACTCATCCTTCCAATAGGCTGCGTCTGTGCGGTTGGTTTGGTCTATCACCATCACTTTATAACCCTCAGCCTCTTCGGTATTAAATATCAGGCAGCCCTTATCAAGTTTATGAATATTAATGCCATTTTCTTCATAGCTCAGGTCAAATCCACCTTTTGCGGGATGAACTTTTAAAAAGGGCTCTTTAGTCTCCGATTTGAATATACCAATTGCATCAACGAGCTCCCCTTCCAGTTGTAAATTAGTAAAGCGAGCGATGTAGAGCTCTCCCGACTTAATTTTAGGATGATTGGATATGTCGAATAGATGCCTGGTAATTTGCCCTGATAATTCGTGAAATTTATCCTTGTCCGCAAAAATATGTGAACTGAAATGAAATAGTTCATTCAGATTGAGGTCCTTGCTGGAATGCATAAACCGATATAGCTCATTCTGTTTTTCAAAAGGTATCAGGAAATATTGCATCAGCAACCTGTTCAGTATCTCGTCGTTGATTTCAAGCGGCTGCTCCGATAAGTTATAGAATTCGTTCTGAATTTTATTTCCAATCCGGTGAACAGAAAGTTCCACTAAGGCGGCTTCGTATGATGTTACCATGTTAAAAATTGTCCTGAGATCTGTAAAATTATCTTAAACGTGCTTTTATCATCCTGTCCCTGTCCCGGAGATCCTGTCGCAATTCAATGTCTTTGAAGCCGCTGTCAATGAGAAGTGAAACCGTTTCCTGTCCATGATTTTCATTTATTTCCAGATACAGCAGGCCTCCCCCTTCGAGATGCCTTTCTGCGAAACGTGTAATTGCTTTGTAAAAGATGAGCGGATCATCGTCGGGTACAAATAAAGCCAAATGAGGTTCATGATCAAGCACATTAATGTGCATTTGTGCCTTTTCAGCAAGTGTTACGTAAGGCGGATTGCTCGATATAACGGAGAATTTACCCAATTCCGTAAACGGATTCAGGATATCGTCTTGTATAAAATTGACATCGGTATTATTTAGCCCGGCATTTTCTTTTGCAAGCTCGAGGGCATCGGAAGATATGTCCAGCGCAGAAACTTCCATGTCCGGGAGATACTTTTTCAGAGTGATCGGGATGCAGCCGCTGCCTGTTCCAATATCCAGCATTCTCAAGCCTGTGTAATAAGTTGGATTTACTTTTGCATCTTTTAGTATCCAGTCCACCAGTTCTTCGGTTTCAGGTCGCGGGATAAGCACAGCCGGACTAACTTTAAAAACAGAGCCATAAAATTCTGTTTCACAAAGTACATATTGGACAGGGATTGCCTGTTTTAATTGACTTAGGATTTCATAAAAGGTCCGCAGCTGATCTTCGCTAAGCTGATCATTTCTGTTGTTGAGATATTGAGAACGATTAATTTTGCAAACAAAACCGATTACCAGCCAGACAATGCTCCCTGCTTCTTCCAAACCATATAAACTGGTCAGGTCTTCAATAAACACCTTTTCAATGCTGGCGATTGTCATTCAGCAAAGTAAAGTATTTGAAATTAGAATTGAGGATGGTACTTAAAATTGGGGTTTTGGGTGTAATACTTTGCGCCAAGGTATGTTATTTGAGATTGTCTGCGGTAGGCAGGCTTCGCTGCGCTCGAAATGACAGGCGGTGTTTTAACTCAGGAGGTTGCGGTTTTAGTTGTAATGAAACAGGGTGTCTTTGCGAGGAGGCACGACGAGGCAATCCAAACGAATTGTCTTCTCCTTCCCTGCTTTGTTATAGTAAGTGCAGGTCATCTTATCCATACGAACAGTTCATTTCTTAAATACCTGATTTAGCACAATCGCTACAAAAGGTTGGATAATTTTCGGCAACAACTTAAAAATTAATCCCTATCGTTAAAAATAGTGCACTTAAAATTAGCAATCCAATTACGAACGGAATAATAAACTTTAACCATGCCTTGTAACTGACGTTTACCATAGTGAGCGCGGGAAATACCGAACCCGTTGGAGTAATTAAATACATGATTCCAATGCCATACAAATACGAATTCACAACTTCTCGACCGGGAATATTCAATAAAATTGCCAGGGAACCAATAATCGGCATCGTAAGCACAGCCATACCAGATGAAGAACTAACAGGAACGGTAAAAAAAAAATAAAATAACATTATCAGTAAAATAAACACCGTTGGATAAAAATGTTGCACTACATTGGATGCATAATATAAAATGGAATCACTCACCATTCCATCATTCAGTACGATGGTAACACCACGAGCCAAACCTACGATGAGAGCAACAGTAAGCATAGATTCCATCCCCTTTGTAAATTCATTCACAAAATGTTTTTCATCCATCTTATCAATGATGGCAATTAATAAGGCGGAACCTAAAAATAAAGCTGACATTTCTGTAGTCCACCAGTTTAAAAAAATGATGCCGACAATCATACTCACGAATGTGAGTAAGAATAAAAGTAGAAAAGCCTTTGCTTTTAATGTCAGAGTTATTTTTTCTGTTTCAGATGTTACGTGCAGATCAAAAGTAGAATTGGCGCTTCCATCCATTTGATAAACCAACGATGCAGTTGGATTTTTCTTGACCTTGTCAGCGTATCTGAGTAAATACCAAACGAAAAGTGCGGTGGAGATGAAAAAAAATAAAAGCCTTTCATAAAATCCTTCTAACCAATTAATGCCCAGTGTATTGCTTGCTATAATAGTAGAAAATGGATTGGAGAAACTGGCAATAAAACCAACCCCTGCCCCGCCAAAAACGATAGCCAAAGGCACAATTAAATCATAACCTGCAGCCAATAATAGGGGTACTAATACAGGATAAAAGACAATGGACTCCACGTCCATTCCATATGAACCACCTAAAAACGAAAAGATAAAAGTTAATATAATAATTAGTAAGCGTTCTCTGCCTTTCATTCTGCTTGCTAAGTATTTCACCCCAGAAAGCATTGCGCCAGTTTTATTAAAAATTTGCATAAACCCGCCAATAACCAAAATAAACAGTACAATATCAATACTATCCACAATCCCTTTTATAGGAGCTTGCAATATGTCTACAAAACCCTGTGGTTTTTTTACATCTTGTTGGTAGGTTTTCGGTATTGATATGGGCTTAACCATATCTCCCTTTGCAAATTTTTCCAACGGTATTTTGATTGAAAGACTGTCAAGGGTTTTTTGGCTAAAAGGCAGGGAGGTTGAACCATGTTTTGAGGTAACAAGAAAAGCCTTATTATCATCGTTCGTCAATTTACTGTATTGTCCTGCTGGTAATATCCATGTACTGATGGCAGCAAGGATAATTACGAACATCATAAGGGTAGTGGCAGTCGGCAGCTTAAAATATTTTCTCATTTAATAGTTTTGCGATTGAATGTTATTAAAACTGCCATTCTATTTCGTTTTCTGTGAACTCATATCGGCGTTGTAATAACCTCATAAGATCCCTTGCTGCGCTGCGGTCCAGCCTGCACTGATTTAAATCGCTTTTCAGTTGTTATGGCTTTTCTCCAACAGCTACAACCATTTCACACGGTCCCGCAAAGCCATTTTCGGTTTCAAACTTCTTTAGCTCTACTTCAATCTCATTCCAAACTGAATCCTTATCATTATCAGATAAAGTACTCATCATCTGATGTAAAGCTCCAAATGATTCTTTTTCAAACCGTACGCATTCTTTTGCCGATGCAAGCAGCAAAGGAGAGTCAACAAGCTCCGATTTTACATTTATAAATCCAGCTTGTGAGAATGCTTTTTCAATAACGCCTTCTGGTAAGAGTAAGGTTTTCCCCATCCATTACCTGGGTTTCAATATTATTCAGGCCTGCCTGCTTAGCCATTTGTTGTGCAAATTCAAGTATATTGGATGAGATGTCAGTAGCAAGTACATAGCCAGTTGCACCAACTTTATTTGCAACGGTGATGGATTGCTCACCTACACCTGCAGCCACATCTACTATCTCCATCAATGCTGTTGCGAATACCATGTGCATCCGTATGACCGCTGTACAAAACATATTCTTTCGAAAGCACCGGATCGGTTCCTTCAATAAGACCCACCAGGTTTACAGATGGATAACTATACCGCT
>NZ_JBKJUM010000093.1:0-15155 GCF_046590655.1 Daejeonella sp. | reverse complement strand
CTTTGTAGTGGCTTTGGGAACTCCTGTGACAGGTGCCAATCGTTTGAATTTGGCAGGGGGAGTAAATAATTTCGGAAGTATATTGGGACCGATCGCTGTAAGTATCATTCTTTTTGGCAGTGCAAAAGCAGTAACTCCTAAAGTTGTAGAAATTACATCGATAGACACTTTGTACTATGTTCTCGCCGGATTGTTCCTGGCAGTCGCAATATTTTTTGCGGTTTCCAAACTTCCAAAGGTAACGAGTGATGAAAAGATCGAATCCAGCGATAAAACTAATTTGCCCCTCGCTGTTATTTTCATCGGATTTGTCCTTGTACTGGCAGGTATTCCTCTTTCCGATTGGACTGGTCTAAGCCTTGCATATTTCGTCTATGCAGCGTTAATTATTATTGTCCTGACTTTATTCCTGACACTGGGAGCAGCTTCTAAAGATAAAACTGGCTGGGGAGCTATGGGTTACCCACAATTAATACTGGGAATGATGGCCATTTTCACCTATGTAGGTGTTGAAGTGACTATCCAGGGAAATATGGGAACACTTCTGAAGCTGCCCGAATTTGGCGGTTATACAGACGCCACTATTGCTCCGTTTATCTCTCTGTACTGGGGAAGTATGATGATCGGCCGATGGACGGGAGCTGTTAGTGCATTTAATCTCTCAAAAAGCACAAAAAACATCCTTACGATTGTCGTTCCTTTCATTGCCTTTGGAATTATATTATTTGCAAATGATTGGAATGGTACTGAAGTGAGTCAGTTTTATATCTACGCAGTCTGCATTGTTATTCTTATCGCTGGATTCTTTTACAGTCAGGAAAAGCCAGCTAAAACTTTGCTCACGTTTGGTGTTTTAGGTGCAATAGCTATGGTGATTGGGCTTATGACAACCGGACCGGTTTCTATCTACGCTTTCCTTAGCGGTGGTTTGTGCTGTTCAATTATGTGGCCATGTATTTTCGCATTATCTATTGCGGGATTAGGTAAGTATACCAGTCAAGGCTCTGCTTTCCTGATCATGATGATTCTGGGGGGGGCTATTATCCCACCGGTACAAGGGCTCCTTGCAGATGAAAGCGGTATTCATATCTCCTATATTGTTCCGGTTATATGCTTTGTATATCTGGCATATTTTGCAATAAAGGTGAGTACAGAATTGAAAAAACAAGGCATTGACGTAAGTAAGCTGGACACAGAAGCAGCGCATTAATGCTAGAAAAACCTAGCTTTGATCTGATCTTTATGAAACTAGCAACCGACCTGGCTGCACGCTCACACTGCGTGAAAGCGCAGGTCGGCGCTGTTCTGACAAAGGATACCAGGATAATTTCTATAGGTTATAATGGCCCTCCTGCCGGAACGCATAATTGCGATGAAGAATGGCCTGAATTTGGCTGTCCGCGTGATTCAAAGAATAGTTGTTCACTCGCCCTTCATGCCGAGGAAAATGCCATTCTATACGCAGTTAAAAACGGTTCCACCCTTGAGGGTTCTACCCTGTATCTTACTTTATCTCCATGCATTGCTTGTGCACGAATAATATATTCTTCCGGAATAAAGAAAGTGTGGTTCAAAGCATCTTATGCAGAATATAAAGGTCTGCCATCAGATGAAGGGGTAGATTTTCTTAACAAATTTGGGGTAGAATGTCTGAGGTCAGATAATTTCATAGTTTCGTCCCCATTTCCTTAAATTTGCCCATCTTTTCAACATTACATGGGTTACAAAAGTCTTGCACATTGCGTTTCAGACCTTGAAAAACACGGACGATTGATCCGGATTAAGGAAGAGGTAGATCCGTACCTTGAAGCAGCTGCTATTCATTTACGGGTTTATGAAAACCAGGGACCGGCTTTACTATTTGAAAATCTTAAAGGGACAGAATTTCCAGCTGTATCAAATCTTTTCGGAACACTCGATCGGTCGAGATTTATGTTCCGTGACTCGCTGGACAAGATCAAAACTCTTGTGGATCTTAAGTCTGACCCAATTAAAGCATTAAAAAATCCTTTCAAGTATGCCGGCGTTGGCTTAACTGCCTTATCAGCACTCCCATGGCAGACCGGTTTCCGCTCGCCTGTAAAATTTGGTAAAATTAGAATCTCTGACCTTCCTCAGATCACAAACTGGACAATGGACGGCGGACCTTTTATTACTATGCCCCAGGTTTATACCGAAGATATAGATAAACCGGGTATTTTGAATGCAAATCTCGGAATGTACAGGATCCAGCTGGCAGGCAATGATTATATTAAGAATGAAGAGATTGGGCTTCATTATCAGCTTCACCGCGGGATTGGAGTTCATCAAACCAAAGCAAACGCAAAAGGTAATCCACTTAAAGTAAGCATTTTTGTAGGTGGCCCACCATCGCATCCGCTTGCCGCAGTTATGCCGCTACCTGAAGGACTATCTGAAATGACTTTTGCCGGTGCTCTAGGAAACAGACGTTTTAGGTACTTCTATGATAACGAAGGATTCTGTATTTCATCAGATGCAGACTTCGTAATTACAGGGACCATTGATCCAGGCCAAAATAAAGATGAGGGACCGTTTGGGGATCACCTCGGATATTATAGTTTAAAACATCCTTTTCCTTTAATGAAAGTTAGGAATGTATATCATAGAAAGGATGCCATATGGTCGTTCACAGTCGTTGGTCGGCCACCGCAGGAGGACACTAGCTTCGGGGCACTAATTCATGACATTACGGGCTCAGCCATTCCCAAGGAGATACCTGGTTTGCACGAAGTAAATGCAGTAGACGCGGCAGGTGTACACCCCTTATTGTTTGCAATCGGCAGTGAACGTTATACACCTTATCTAGATGAAAAGAAACCTCAGGAAATCCTGACTCTTGCTAATCATATTCTGGGGAAAAGTCAGCTTAGCCTTGCTAAGTATCTTTTTATCAGCAACAAGGAGGATAACCCTTCATTGAAGACGAGTGATATTTCAGGTTTCCTACAGCACATTCTCGAAAGAGTAGATCTGACCAGAGACCTTCACTTTTATACCAAAACGACCATTGATACTTTGGATTACAGCGGTACAGATATTAATTCAGGATCCAAAATTGCAATTGCAGCAGCCGGAGATAAAAAACGTGAACTCTGGAGGGAGTTGCCTGGTACTTTCACAATGCCGAGGCCGTTCGAAAACTGCAAACTAGTGATGCCAGGAATTCTCGCGGTAGAGGCCCCTAAATACTCGGATCCTCAGGAGACCGCCAATCAGGTTGAAATCATTAGTAGCTCCTTAGGATTCAAAAATTTGGAAAGCCTGCCATTAATTGTGCTCTGCGATGATGCAGGTTTTACGGCGGAAACCATCAACAATTTTGTCTGGGTGACATTCACACGAAGTAATCCTTCCCATGACATTCACGGTATTAAGTCTTTTACCGAAAATAAACACTGGGGCTGCAGAGGACCTTTAATTATTGATGCACGCATTAAACCTCATCATGCACCGCTTCTTATAAAAGACCCGGAAATTGAAAAAAAGGTAGATGAACTAGGAAAAGAAGGAGGATCACTTTATAAGATCATTTAATAACCCTGTTAGTCTTTAACAACCAACCTACCTGACGGCACGCAGGTAACCAACAACTAATTAAATATCCTTATCACCTTTACAAATCTTCCCTGATAGTACTTATTTAGGGGGGTTACAGTCACTCCATAAGCCTTTCCTGACGTCGAATGGATGAATTCAGCACCATTATCACCCGAAGTTATTATTCCCATATGACCGACGACCCGTTTAGTGCTATCCGTGCCTGTAAACAGGATTATGTCGCCTCTCTTTGCTTGATTGAGACTTATTTCTCTTTCAACAGATGTGAAACCTACTGAAGAACGGGGCACAGCAATTTTGAAATGATTAAATACATAGGTAATAAAACCTGAACAGTCAAATCCCTTATTAGGATCGATAGAGCCATATAAGTATGGAACTCCTTTAAGCGTTTCAGCGTAATTCACAAGTTCATCAGCTTTAGTATTTCCCGGGTTTATATATTGAACGTCGAGTGAGTCTGCATAGTTCCATGGCGGTGCATCTCCCAATAAATCAATGTCGGAACTATTACTCACTTCCGATGTGTTATGTGCATTGGTAGAGTCACTAGTTTTTAAACTTTTTGGTATATAGTGCTCTTGAGCACCGAAATTGCACCTTGCAATCGTTATTACGATAAATAAACAAAAGAATAAAAACCTCATACAGTGGCTTATGCAAATATGCGACCAAATACTTTCGACAACTTATACGCTATGTTACATTTCACCTTCCAACTGCCCGCGGTCAACTTTCAACATTCCACTTTTCTTAATTTTCTCAACTATTTCCAACGAACGTTTGATCCGGCTGTCGACCGATTTAGCCTGGCTCACATAATAGATGTACCCGCGTTTATGTCCGTCATTAAGTGCGTTATAAGCCTGGAATGCAGTCTCGTCCTGATCAAGTACTTCATTAAGCTCCTCCGGACGGCCGAGTCCATTATTTGGATCATTACGAATAGATATCTCGAATAAGACATCAATATAGAGTCTGTTTTTCTTAATTAATTGCTTACTGGCGATGATTACATACCTGCCATTCCTGGGATTTAATGCACAGGGGAATTCAGGGCCACCATTAACGGAACAAAATATGCGCGGTGCACCTTTGCCATTGAGAAAACCTTTTGCAATCTCGTCGGGCACAACGATTAGGTGATGAACCATTTTTTCATCGATAGGTTCCAGGAAAACGGGAAAAGTTATAGGCTCCATTTTAATTTTGATAACCAAATATAGGGAGATGCGCTGATAAAAATTTATCTTTGCCCATGCAAGAAAAGATCATTATTCTTGACTTCGGGTCGCAATACACTCAACTTATTGCCCGGAGAGTCAGAGAGCTAAACGTTTACTGCGAAATACATCCATTTAACAACCTTCCGGATTTTGATATTACTGTAAAAGGAGTTATTCTTTCCGGGAGCCCTTATTCCGTAAGACAAGAAGACGCACCACAAATAGACTTTGTAAGACTTCAAGACAATTACCCGATTTTGGGAGTGTGTTACGGGGCACAATATATTGCACAAAGGTTAGGGGGTGAAGTGAAACCATCGTCTACGCGTGAGTACGGACGAGCTAACCTCGAGTTTATCGATCATACCCATCCGCTCTTTAAAAATATTGCCGCGGGATCTCAAACCTGGATGTCACATGCTGACACCATCGCCTCAATACCCGATAACTTCGAAATCATTGCCAGCACTGATTCCGTAAAGGTTGCAGCATTTCATATAATGGGTACTAAGGTTTATGGAATTCAATTTCATCCGGAGGTTACACACAGCACAGACGGGAAACAGCTTTTAGAAAACTTTCTTGTCGATATTTGTAATTGCAGCCAGGATTGGACACCGGACGCTTTTATAGAAAGTACAGTTGCATCGCTTAAAGCTCAACTTGGCGAGGACAAAGTAATATTGGGTTTATCGGGCGGCGTAGATTCCTCCGTTGCGGCGGTACTATTACATCAGGCGATTGGCAAGAATTTGCATTGTATTTTTGTAGATAACGGACTGCTTCGTAAAGGAGAATTTGAGCAGGTGCTGGACTCGTATCAGCATATGGGTCTCAATGTTCGTGGCGTAAGAGCCGGTGATAGATTTTTAGGTCAGTTAGCGGGCTTACGCGATCCTGAGCTGAAACGTAAAGCCATTGGAAGAGTGTTTATCGACGTTTTTGACGACGCCGCACATGCGGTTCAGGATGTCAAATGGTTAGGCCAGGGTACTATATATCCTGATGTAATTGAGTCAGTTTCTGTAAAAGGACCGTCGGCCACTATCAAGTCACAT
Organism: Daejeonella sp.; assembly: GCF_046590655.1. Taxonomy (GTDB): domain Bacteria; phylum Bacteroidota; class Bacteroidia; order Sphingobacteriales; family Sphingobacteriaceae; genus Daejeonella. The sequence continues at coordinate 9,292 of NZ_JBKJUM010000093.1, read as the reverse complement.
CACAATGTCGGAGGCCTTCCCGACTTTATGAAATTGAAGGTTGTGGAGCCTTTGAAAACACTTTTTAAAGACGAGGTACGAAGAGTTGGAAAAACTCTGGGAATGGATGCAGGTTTGTTAGGAAGACATCCTTTTCCAGGACCCGGGCTTGCTATTCGTATTTTGGATGACATAACTCCCGAAAAAGTCGCTATACTTCAGGAGGCTGATGCCATTTATATCAGTAATCTCAAAAGTTCAGGATGGTATGATAAAGTATGGCAAGCTGGTGCAATATTTTTACCCGTTCAATCAGTGGGAGTTATGGGAGACGAAAGAACTTATGAGCACGTTATTTGTTTAAGAGCAGTTAGTTCTGTAGACGGGATGACTGCTGATTGGAGCCACCTTCCGTATGAGCTTCTTGCACGAATTTCAAATGAAATAATTAATAATGTTAAAGGAATTAACAGAGTTGTTTATGATATTAGTTCCAAACCGCCGGCAACTATCGAGTGGGAGTAAATATTTCCTGATTTTATGCCTGGTGGTTTTGATCGCAGGATGTTCCAGAAGAATTGTTGCAACCAAACCTGATGTTGTAAAAGTTCCACCTGTCAGCCGAAAAGCAGAGGATCCACCTCCTTTGAAGAAGGATGTTTATAATTCCATTGGGCTCTTACTACCTTTTGAGCTTAATACAATTAATCTCAAAACCGCTGGTTTAAAGGAAATCGGCAAAGCGGACTTAGCAGTAGACTTTTACCAGGGATTCAAGCTTGCTCTTGACTCGCTTTCAAGCGCTGGTCACAACTATAAGCTTCAGGTATTGGATACCCAGGACCAGGAGGCACGTATTGTTAATCTGGCACGAGCAGCATCTGTGAAAGAAAATGATCTGATAGTAGGTCCCGTATTTCCAGATGCAATAAGTACATTCTCTGAGTTTTTTGAAAAGAATGCTTCAAAACTAATAGTTTCCCCGCTTGCTGCATCAATGCCGGCACAGTTCAAAAACCCCAACCTTATTACTGTCAATAACACCGTCGACCAGCATGGCTGGAAAATAGCTGATTTCATAAATCGCAATTACAAGCCGGAGGCAGTAAATATTGTACTTGTGAATACAAAGAAATGGGATGATGAGAAATTTTCTGCTCCTGTAAGAAAATTCCTGAGGGAACTTTCGAAAGACAAATTTAAAGTCATCGAGCGACCCAATGCGATAGGATTGCAAACATATCTTAGCAATTCGAAAAACAACCTGGTGATTCTCGCATCTTCCGAACGAACGTTCTTGATACCCATAATCGATAAGCTTCATCAGTTGTTGGTCGAAAAATACAAAATCGAGCTTTTCGGGCATCCGAACTGGATAAAAGCAACTTTTCTTGATGGATTTAAAATGCAAGCTCTTAAAACGAAGTTTAGCTCTTCTTATTTCGTTGATTATAAAGAAAGTAACGTTAGATATTTTGTAGCCAGATACAGGAATGAGTATGGCTTCGAGCCCTCTGAATTTTCCTTTAAAGGTTTTGATGTCGGTTATTTTTTAGGAGGCCTGCTGAAAAAGTACGGCAAAGATTATGCGAGCCATCTTACAACTGAGACCTATAATGGCCTGCATAACGATTTTCGTTTCTCAAAAGATCCAACTACTGGCTATACAAATACTGAACTAATGATGTTGATTTATCGGGCTTTAGAATTACAGCCAATAAAATGAGGTCGGAACAGCAGCTCAGAATCTTCTTGCGTGTTTTAGGAAGTTTTACAGAAGACAGGCCACTAAGTAAGTTTCTTCCTGAATTCTTTAAAAGAAACAAGCAGATGGGATCCAATGATCGCCGTTCTGCATCGAGGCTGTTATACAATTACTATAGGATTGGAAAAGCTTTTTCAGACAAATCGATCGAGGAGCGATTATTTATTGCAGAATTCTTATGTACCGGAGTCGATAATCCTTTTCTCCAGCATTTTCGTCCGGATTTAAACCAGAATATTGATTTGCCGCTGGAGGACAAAATTGCCTTTTTGATCAAGGATTATGGCTTTAAATTGGCTGAAGTTTTTCCTTTTGGCCATCTTTCTAAAGGAATTAATCAATTTCAATTCTTCAAATCTTTTTTTATTCAGCCCGATCTTTATATACGTATACATCCGGATAAAATAGATTTAGTCGTTTCTGCCATTGCTGAGACTGCCATTCCATTCAGACAGATACAACAATATACCCTTGCTTTGCCGAATGGGACGAACTTAAATAACATCTTTCCTGATGAGGAGTTCCCAGCCAAACCCTATGAAGTTCAAGACCTTTCATCCCAGCAAACTCTTAAATATTTTAAGCCAAACCGGTATGAACATTGGTGGGATGCTTGTGCTGCATCAGGAGGGAAATCACTTTTGCTATTTTCTGAACAACCGGATATAAAGCTGGTTGTATCTGATATTCGCGAAAGTGTGCTGGACAATCTGGACGAGCGATTTATCAATGCTGGTTTGCGCACCTATCAAAAGAAAGTCCTCGATCTTACGAAAAACCCGGACTATGTACTTCATCATTACCAGTTTGACGGTATCATACTTGACGCTCCCTGCAGCGGATCCGGGACATGGGGAAGAACACCGGAAATGATAAGCCAATTTCTTGACTACAAAATACAGGGATTTCAAAACCTTCAAAAAACAATAGCATCTAACGTAATCAAATATTTAAAGCCAGGCAAAGCGCTGATCTATATTACCTGCTCCGTGTTTAAAGAAGAAAATGAAGATGTTGTTCGGCATCTGATATCTGAACATGGCCTGCAACTGGAGGGTCAAGAAATTTTACGGGGATACGAAAACAAGGCCGACACCATGTTTGTCGCACGCCTTATAAAACCTGCAGTATCCTGATTCGACCATAACTCAGTAATTATAAGCCTGTATTATTCCTGAATAATTTTACCGCAATTGCAAGAAGAATAATTCCAAAAGCTTTTCTTAAAATGCTCACACCTGTTTTTCCAAGGAGCTTCTCAAGCCGAATGGTATTTTTGAGTACAATGTATACAAATAACATATTTACTGCGATACCCACAATGATGTTTTGCGTTGCATATTCTGATTTTAGGGATAAGAGAGTGGTTAACGTTCCAGACCCCGCAATTAAAGGAAATGCAAGCGGCACAATAGACACGCTTTCGGAAACTTCTTCCTTGAAAAGGTTTATACCCAATATCATCTCCATTGCGATAATGAAGATCACAATTGAGCCAGCAATTGCAAATGATGATACGTCGAGCCCGATAATACGCAGTAGTTCTTCACCTGCAAATAAAAACAAGATCATGATAAGCAAAGCAACGATAGATGCCTTTCCCGACTGTAGGTGGCCTGCTTTATTCCGCAATGTTATTAATATAGGAATGGACCCAAGTATATCAATGATCGCAAATAATATCATTGTGACCGATAAGATTTGGTTATAGCTGAAAGAGAAACTATCCATTTTCTGCCTGTTAAGGTTTACTGTCTTGTTTACGCAATGTATCCCCGAAAGCAAAAAGGTTCCGGATGAGTCCGGAACCTTTCAACTTATGCTATGTACAATTATTCTCTATCTTTTTCAATGATCTTGCCATCTCTGATCTCACGTATTTTGCTGTATTTCCTACCATAGCTAAAATATACAACAACACCCATAGCCATCCAGATAAACAATCGTACCCAGCTCTCAGCCGGCAGCGAGTACATCAGATATACACATACTAAAACACCCATTATTGGAACGAAGGGAACTAGTGGGGTCCGGAACGGACGAACTGCGTCTGGTAAGGATTTCCGCAGTACCAAAATTCCGATACAAACCAGAACAAATGCGAACAGGGTGCCGATACTCACCATATGGCCCAAATCAGAAACTGGCACTAACCCAGCGAAGAGACTTACAAATACCAGGAAAAATAAGTTAGTTTTCCACGGAGTACGGAACTTCGGGTGTACAGCAGCAAAAAACTTAGGTAATAATCCGTCTTTAGCCATAGTGTAGAAAACGCGGGATTGGCCCATAAGCATCACCAGGATAACTGAAGTGTAACCTGCAAGAATTGCAATGATCAGAGCATCCTGCAGGAAGCTATAACCCGTCATAGCAAAGGCTGTGGCAGCTGGTTTTGCGTCACCCGCAAAATCTTTGTAGTTAACTAAGCCTGTCATCACATGCGCAAATAACACGTATAGTATAGTACAAACTATCAGAGATCCCAGAATCCCAATTGGCATACCTCTTTGCGGATTTTTAGCCTCCTGAGCAGCTGTAGAAACAGCATCAAAACCTATAAAGGCAAAAAACACTACGGCGGCACCTGTGGAGATCCCACTCCAGCCGAAATTCTCAAATTTCCCGGTATTTTCAGGAATGTAAGGAACGTAATTATCAGGGTTTATATGGCTCCATCCTAGAATGATAAACATCAGAACTACAGCAACTTTAAGTACCACAAGGAAGTTGTTCATAGTTGCAGATTCCTGGGTGCCACGAATAAGAATAAGCGATAATACACAAACGATAAAAATCGCGGGGAGGTTGATAATTCCTCCTTCAATAACGGTTCCATCACCTAATTTCATTGTTTCCCAGGGCGAAACAATGAATTCGTGGGGAAGGTCGATATTATATTTATTGAGTAGTTCTAGAAGGTACCGGGACCAGCTGACTGCTACGGTAGCCGCCCCTAAGGCATATTCCAAAACCAGATCCCATCCAATGATCCAGGCCATAAATTCGCCCATAGTAGCGTAAGAATAGGTGTAAGCACTTCCGGCAACTGGTATCATGGAAGCAAACTCAGCATAACATAACCCTGCAAAAGCACAGGCGAAAGCAGCCAGGGCAAAAGAGATGGTTACTGCCGGACCTGCATTCTCTGCTGCCGCAATCCCGGTTAAGGAGAATAAACCTGCGCCTATAATAGCTCCAATACCAAGTGCGACAAGATTAACGCTGGTTAGCGATCGTTTTAAAGTGCCTTCACCTGTTTGAGCTGATTCGAACATTAACTGTTCGATGGATTTTTTGTGGAACATACAATTGGTTTAGTAAGGTTTTGTATATGTTTTTATCATTTTAACTAATTTCAAACGTAATTATTTTTTTTGGATTATGAAACTACCGAAAGCATTTGTTTGACGAAAATCAGTTAGTCACCGCCCGTTAAATTCTCTCTCTTTTTGATACTAGAATTACGTTATGGAAAAAGGGACCATCCGAAGAAGCTCCCTTTTTTAGTATGCTGAAAACTATCTGTTGATAGTATCTAATTTGTTCGATATTGTATCAACAGTTGTATTGCCAAGAGAGTCAACCCTAATGGTTTTAATATCCCTTATCACTTCCATCTTGCCATCAATATGTGAAGTTCCCGCTGAGAGGTGAGGAGCTATAATCAACGATACGATAGACATTAATTTAATCAGAATATTCATAGATGGGCCTGAAGTGTCCTTAAAAGGATCACCAACAGTATCTCCGGTAACAGAAGCTTTGTGAGGCTCAGATTTTTTGTAATACATTTCTCCATCAATTTCAACTCCTTTTTCAAAAGATTTCTTGGCATTATCCCAGGCTCCTCCGGCATTGGATTGGAACATACCCATCAAAACCCCAGAAACTGTTACTCCCGCTAATAAACCACCAAGCACTTCAGCACCAAAAGAGAAACCAATTATGATCGGAACGATTAATGCAATTGCTCCTGGCAGCATCATTTCACGAATTGATGCCTCGGTTGAGATTGCTACGCACTTATCATACTCTGGTGTGGCTTTGTATTCCATAATCCCTGGAATCTCACGAAACTGACGACGTACTTCATTCACCATGTCCATAGCAGCCCGGCCAACTGCAGATATGCACAAGGAAGAGAAAATAAAAGGTATCATACCCCCAACAAACAATCCTGCAAGTACGTCCGCTTTATAAATATCAATCGCATTAATTCCCGCAACGCCAACGAAGGCTGCAAATAAGGCTAAAGAAGTAAGAGCTGCAGAAGCGATTGCAAAACCTTTCCCAGTCGCCGCAGTAGTGTTTCCCACCGCATCAAGATTATCGGTACGCTCTCTAACCTCCGGAGGTAATCCGCTCATTTCAGCAATTCCTCCAGCATTATCTGCAATTGGTCCGAACGCATCGATTGATAATTGCATTGCAGTAGTAGCCATCATTCCCGCTGCAGCAATCGCAACACCATAGAAGCCAGCGAAGTAAAATGATCCGTATATACCGGCAGCCAGTACGAGAATTGGCAATACAGTTGATTCCATACCTACCGACAAACCTGCTATAATATTAGTTGCATGTCCGGTTGACGATTGACGGATAATGCTCATCACCGGCCGTTTACCCATAGCCGTATAATATTCTGTTATAATACTCATTAGTGCTCCCACGACTAAGCCCACAATAATGGCATAAAAAACATCCATTTTGGAAAACTCAAAACCGCGAATCTCCAATGTTTCAGGTAGCATCCATTGAACAGCGAAAAACGAAACGATTGCCGTCAATACAATTGACGACCAATTGCCCATATTTAAAGCATTCTGAACACTGTCAGTTTCTTTTTTAATTTTTACGAAGGAACATGCTACGATAGAGAGGATCAAACCCATGCCTGCAATTAGCATAGGAAGCAACACTGGTGCGATACCTCCAAAAAGATCGTTCGATACTATTTCTTGTCCTAGAATCATTGTAGCAAGAATTGTTGCGACATACGATCCGAAAAGGTCGGCACCCATTCCTGCTACATCACCCACATTATCACCCACGTTATCAGCAATAGTAGCTGGATTACGCACATCATCTTCAGGAATCCCCGCTTCAACTTTACCTACAAGGTCTGCACCTACATCGGCTGCTTTTGTATAGATACCACCACCCACGCGCGCAAACAAAGCAATTGATTCAGCACCAAGAGAGAATCCAGCCAGAACTTCAAGGGCTTTTGTCATCTCAACGCCGTTTACATTTGCACCGACACTAACAACATACATCTGATAAAAAACGATGAATAAGCTTCCGAGTCCTAATACAGCAAGTCCCGCAACGCCTATTCCCATTACACTGCCTGCAGTAAATGAAACCTGTAAAGCCTTGGCTAAACTTGTTCTCGCAGCCTGGGTAGTGCGGACATTTGCTTTTGTGGCTATATTCATACCAATGTAGCCTGCAAGAGCAGAAGTAAATGCGCCTATAAGGAATGAGACAGCTATAACCCAGCTTGAGCTTTCAACAAGAGTACCCGAATAAGCAAGTAAAATTGCGGCAATCGCTGAAAAATATCCCAGGACTTTCCATTCAGCTTTTAGAAATGCCATTGCCCCATCAGCAATGTAGCCTGCCAGACGCTGCATATTTTCGTCACCCGCATCTTGCTTTGTTACCCAGGCAGATTTTATTGCCATAATAACTATACCTACAACTCCTAAAAGAGGTATTAAGTAGATTAAATTTTCTTGTAAAAACTCCATGTATAAATCTTGGTTAGATTGGTTATTTTTTTAAAGTGACCGCAAAAATAGCAGGCTTATTCTATTATTCAAACATAAGGGACTATAATGTTTTGATATTCAGCGATATTCTTTTTTACTAACTGTGTTAGCTGCTGATAATGAGTCATTTGTGTAAAGTAATCATTTTACCTTCCAGGTTGTTTTTTCTGACCCTTTGATGAGAGATAAGTGTTTAGATAATTTTATTGATTTTGAGGCAATTTTTAACGTAAGTTTAATCCTTAAATAGCAAAACCAAATATAAGAAATGAAGGAAACTTTAGAACCAACAGAAATGAAACGCGAGCTCGGTTTGCTTGATGCAACGTTAATTGTAGCAGGAAGTATGATCGGGTCAGGGATTTTTATAGTTGCAGCCGATATCACAAGAAATGTTGGATCGTCAGGGTGGTTGATTGCAGTTTGGCTTATCACAGGACTGATGACTTTAATTGCCGCTGTTAGCTATGGCGAGCTTAGCGCAATGTTTCCCAAAGCAGGGGGGCAATATGTCTATCTTAAAGAAGCTTATAACCCTCTGATTGGATTTCTATATGGCTGGAGTTTCTTTGCAGTGATCCAAACGGGTACGATAGCTGCCGTCGGAGTTGCGTTTTCAAAATTCACGGCTTATCTTATTCCAGGAGTCAGTGAAGATCTTGTGCTCTTTAATATTGGGTCCCTTGTTATATCGCCGGCGCAGGTTTTGGCTATAGGCACTATTATTTTATTAACTTATATCAATACGAAAGGGGTGAAGGGTGGAAAAATGATCCAGACAACATTCACTTTGACCAAACTTGTAAGTTTGTTTGGCTTGATAGTTTTCGGTTTTATTATGCTTAAGCCAGATGTATGGGATGCGAACTGGACTAATGCGTGGAGCCTGCAAAAACTTAACATCGATGGTTCAGTACAGTCCTATACCATGGCAGCAGCTCTGGGTGCAGTGGCTGCGGCAATGGTAGGATCTATTTTTAGCAGCGATGCCTGGAACAACATTACTTTCATTGCGGGAGAAGTAAAAAATCCACAAAGGAATATAGGGTTAAGTTTGTTTCTTGGAACCCTGATAGTCACTATTATATATGTACTTGCTAATTTGGTATATGTTGCCGTACTCCCCCTTGCAGAAATAGCTACAGCGGATAAAGACAGAGTTGCCGTAGCAGCATCCGGTGTGATATTCGGTAACGCAGGAACAGTTATTATCGCGTTGATGATCATGGTGTCCACCTTTGGTTGTAACAACGGTTTGATTCTCGCAGGGGCACGTGTATATCATACAATGGCGAACGACGGGTTATTTTTTAAGAAAACGGCAGTTTTAAATAAACATGCCGTACCAGAATTCGGTTTATGGATACAGTGTGTAATGGCGTCTATTCTCTGCCTTAGCGGTAAATATGGCCAGCTGCTGGATATGATCTCTTTTGTTGTGGTTATTTTCTATGTCTTGACTATCATCGGAATCTATATTTTAAGATCCAAAATGCCGAATGCGGAGCGGCCTTATAAGGCATTTGGATACCCCTTTTTGCCCGCTTTATACATAGTTATGGGAATTACATTTTGCACCTTACTGATCCTTTACAAACAGGAATTTGTATGGGTGGGTTTAGGTATCATGCTAAGCGGAGTGCCTATTTACTACTTGTGGAGAGCGAGTGAGAAAAAGGCTGAGGTCTGAGGTCTGAGGTCTGAGGTCTGAGGTCTGAGGTCTGAGGTCTGAGGTCTGAGGTCTGAGGTCTGAGGTCTGAGGTCTGAGGTC
>NZ_JBKJUM010000043.1:0-17298 GCF_046590655.1 Daejeonella sp. | reverse complement strand
TGCAGTAAGGAACCATTTAACTTAAAGGTTACTCTTACCTCACCTGTTTTAAGCCTTACATGGCAATTTGAAACGGGCGGTCCAGTTGAGCAGCAAGACATCACCTCTTCTGTACCTGTAGTCAGGAACGGAACCACATACTATGATTATTATTTCCCGCGGACAATCTCCTATCAGACTGCTGGTAAGAAAACAATTAAAATAGTGGCAAAATATCCATCGATCGGGGGATGTGCATTAGCAGAACAACAGATTGATTTAATTCTGGACGTATTTGACCCTCCAGTTTCCAGATTTAAAACTTCTACAAATTTCTGTGCTGTAAGCGAGATTCAGTTTACAGATGAAAGTATTGACAACGGGAACCCAATAACTGCATGGCGCTGGGATTTCGGTGATGGGAAGACCTCAAACAAAAAGAACCCGCTTCACACTTATGCTAGTCCCGGAACTTATACTGCAAAACTTCTTGTGGAAAACTCTACTAGTTGCGATGTAGTGGAATATAAGCAAACCATTATTATTAATTCTCGGCCTGTCGCAGCATTTAGTTCGTCGAAGCCCGGCTGTAATAATACCAATATTACCTTTACGGACAATTCAACTATTCCGAACGGAAGAATCGTTCAATGGAGCTGGAATTTTGGCGACGGTACCAAACTTGACCGGGTAGATAATTTACCATTTGATCATCGGTACGCTAGAGGGGGAAACTTTGAGGTGACTCTCACCGTAACCAGTAATACCGGGTGTGCAGATACTATCACTCAAACGGCCAATGTAACAACTCCAACACTAGAAGCGGGGCCAGACCTTATAATGATTCGGGGCGGTTCGGTTGCTTTCAATATTAATGCAACAGGCACAAATCTTCAGTATAAATGGAGCCCCGCAACAGGGCTGAATCGCGATGATGTAAAAAACCCCGTAGCTTCACCGATTAAAGATACCCGATACAGTGTAACTGTAACTTCTGACGAAGGATGTGTCCTCACGGATGATATTCTTGTAAAAATAGTGGATAAGCCTATCATCAGGAATACTTTCACGCCAAATGGGGATGGGGTGAATGACGTTTGGCAGATTGAGTATCTCGAGAGCTATCCGGAGGTTAGAGTGGATATATTCAATAGGTTTGGAATGAGGATTTATGCATCAATAGGGTACCAGACGCCTTGGAATGGCACATTAAATGGAAGTGATCTGCCAGTGGGCACATACTATTATGTTATCGATCCTAAACTGAGCATACCGGTCTATACCGGATGGGTTACAATTCTAAGGTAGGATATACTGTAAATCAATTTATTACGTATGTGTTTAATAGGGTTTAAAGACAATAAATTTCCAAATAGAAAGTTACATAAACAATAAAAATGGTATATATGCTGGATAGAGTGCCCTATTAACTTGGATAGCAAATGCCGGTGTGTATTGAATGCTCAATAATTGATTAATGAAGAAACTTTTACCCCTGATTCTGTTGCTCGGATGTATTCAATTTGCGTATACTCAACAGCGTCCGCAATACACCCAATATATTTTCAATAACTTTATTCTTAACCCGGCCATTTCAGGTATAGAAAATTACATTGATGTAAAAGCAGGCTATAGGAGTCAATGGCAGGGATTAGATGGTGCGCCTGAGACTTCATATATTTCTATTCACGCACCCTTGGGTAAAAATTTTCTCTATGGGACTTCAACTTCAGTACCTCAGGCTGGGGGTACCAATCCCAATAGCAGAAGTTATGTGCAAACCTATATGGCTTCCGAACCCCATCATGGGATTGGATTTCATGCTGTTTCAGATAAGGCCGGGCCTATTTCACGTACAGATGTAAATGCTACCTATGCTTACCATTTGGGTATAAGCTCAAACGTAAATCTGTCTTTAGGCGTTGCTGCGGGTGTGTCAAAGATTTATCTTGACCGCTCCAAAATCACTTTGGAAAATCCCATCGATCAAGCCATCGGCACGGGCAACTACGATCAGCTCAAGCCTGACCTGAGTGCGGGAGTATGGCTTTATGGTCCAAGATACTTTGCAGGTGTGGCCACGCAACAGCTTCTGTCAAGTCCTATAGGATTTAGCGACGATGCATCCTATAATCAGGGTAAAAAGGTGCCTCACGTTTTTATCTCAGCAGGGTATAAAGTTTATCTTGGAGATGATTTTGCAGCTATGCCCTCAGCTATGGTTAAAATTGTGTCTCCCGTTCCAGCTTCTATTGATGTGAATATGAAACTGGCTTACAGAGATAAATTCTGGATGGGCGCCAGCTATAGAAAGGGGGATGCTTTTTCTGCAATTGCGGGATTTAATGTCGGTTCTTTTATGAATCTCGGTTACTCTTATGATTTCACTACGTCGGGCTTAAATGCAGTTAGCAACGGTTCACACGAAATTGTGTTAGGAGTATTTTTGAATAACAGGTATAAGGTTAGCTGCCCGCAAAAGAGTTGGTAAACCGTTACCCGCTATCAGTTAACAGATGTTAGGCTAAACGTCTAGCCTAAACGCTATTAAATTGCCCATATAACTTATTTTTTGCCGTCCAGCCTGGTAACGGGTAACGGGTAACTGGCAACTGGGAACTTTCAGTTTACAACTCCTTCCTAAGCCTCGCTACCGGAATATTCATTGCTTCCCTATATTTAGCTACCGTTCTTCTCGCAATATTGTAGCCCTTTTCTTTCAGGATCTCTGTGAGTTTTTCATCCGCCAAAGGACGTCTTTTGTCTTCTTTTCCAATGCATTCTTCAAGAATTTTTTTAACTTCTTTATTTGACACCTCTTCGCCGCTATCCATTTGTATTGCTTCTGAAAAGAAAGACTTCAAAAGGAAAGTCCCGAACTCGGTTTGTACATATTTAGAATTGGCAACCCTGGAAACGGTCGAAATATCCATTCCAATCCTGTCGGCAATATCTTTGAGTATCATTGGCCTCAAATTCTTATCGTCACCTGTGAGGAAATACTCATACTGATAGTTCATGATAGAATTCATCGTCTTAAGCAAGGTCTGCTGCCGCTGTTTTATGGCATCAATAAACCATTTGGCCGAATCCAGTTTTTGTTTTACAAACTGTACAGCTTCTTTCAGTTTTTTATCTTTCTGAGCTGTCTTGTCATAATGTTCAAACATTTCCTGGTACGATCTGCTAACTCGTAATTCAGGTGCATTTTGGGAATTCAATGTAAGAAATAACACCCCGTCATTATTAGTAATATGAAAGTCCGGAATGATCTGCAACTGTTTTGTAGTTACCGCATTTGAATCACCCGGTTTGGGATTCAATTTTAGAATTTCATTTACGACATCTTTTAGTTCTTCGGAGTCCATATTCAATGACCGCTCCAGTTTGTCGTAATGTTTTTTAGTAAATTCGTCCAGATACTCTTCAACAACTATCATTGCTTTTTGTATCACAAGTGATTGATCGCGTTTTCGCAGCTGTATCAGAAGGCATTCCTGAAGATCTCTGGCGCCGACTCCGGCTGGGTCAAATGATTGGATGACCTTGAGCAATTCAAGAAGCTCATCTTCTTCGGCAAAAACATTTTGTGAAAATGCGAGATCATCAACAAGTGATCCTATAGGTCTGCGCAAATAACCATCATCATCCAAACTTCCAATGATTTGCTGGCCGATACGGAAGTCCTTGTCAGATAATGGAACTAAATCAAGCTGCGCTTGTAAACTCTCGAAAAATGAGCTTTGAATAGCTATAGGAATTTCTTTTCGGTCGTCGTCATCATCTCCATTCTGATCATATTTCGAGCCATAATCATTTAGACTATCGTCCTGAAGGTAATCATCAACATTAAATTCATCCATGCTCTCCTGAGTGTCTTCAGAATTGAAATTGTCATCATCCGGATCCCGGTCAGGATACTCTTCTGCAGGCTCATTCATGTTTGCAAGACTCAGGTCTTCCAGCGCCGGATTATCTTCCAGTTCTTCTTTAATCCGGGTGTCGAGCGAGACTGTAGGTACCTGCAAGAGCTTAATGAACTGGATCTGCTGAGGAGAAAGTTTCTGGAGAAGCTTTTGTTGAAGGTTTTGTCTTAACATGTTGTGATATGTATTGTAAAATTACATAATAATGGTGGGATGGAATAAAACTTCATGAAAATATCTCTGTTATAGTGTAATTGTGGTCAATATTCAATTATTTTGGTTTGTAATATTTTAAACATATTTTAGATTTAATCAGATAATAAAGTAAATTATTATTTATGTCATTTATAAAAGAATTTAGGGAATTTATATCCAAAGGTAATGTGATTGACCTGGCGGTTGGTGTTGTAATTGGAGCATCATTTGGACGGATTATCACATCTCTGGTAGATGATATCATAATGCCACAGATTGGGTATTTTTTTGGCGGCGTAGATTTTGCGGATAGAAAAATCATACTTGTCCCGGCTGATACTGTCAATAAAATTCAGGAAGTTGCGGTGCGATATGGAAATTTCATAAACACCCTCATTCAATTCCTTGTTGTAGCTTTATGTATTTTTGCACTAGTTAAAGTGATAAATACACTCAGACGCAAAGAGGATGCAGTGCCTGCAGCTCCTCCGCTTCCAAGTAAAGAAGAAATGCTCCTGAGTGAAATCAGAGATATATTAAGAAATCAACGCGGCTGAAATACAAACAGTGAAAGCTTTTTTTTAATCTGCTGTTTGATTTGTGAAAAATCAACCTTATATTTGCACTCCTGTTTTTTAGAGCAACAATAGATTAAAAGTCATGAAAAGAACATTCCAGCCTTCTCAAAGAAAAAGAAGAAATAAGCACGGATTTAGAGAGCGTATGAGCAGTGCAAACGGAAGAAGAGTTTTAGCTTCAAGAAGAGCTAAAGGTAGAAGAAGATTATCTGTTTCTGACGAGCGTCGTCATAAAGCCTAATTTTGTTTGTTATTCGTAGCCTTTACGAATAGTGCAGATCAAAATCTGCTTGTTAATCAGGCTAAATAGCAATCAAAATGTACAGTTTTAGTAAAGAAGAACGGTTATGTAGTGTAAAGCTTATCGATAAGCTTTTTCATAACGGTTCTTCTTTTTTATTATATCCTTTTCGTATTGTCTGGCTTACTGAAACCCTGGCAACTGAGATGCCGTTACAGGTATTAATCAGTGTCCCGAAGAAGAAATTTAAACGAGCAGTTGATCGAAACCTGTTAAAACGCAGGATACGTGAGATCTACAGGCTTCAGAAATCTGAACTGTTATATCCTTTTCTGACTGAACATTCTGTTACAATGATTCTTGGTATTAACTATATCGGGAATGAGATTGGGGAGTATTCATTCATGGAAAAGAAATTTATTGCGGCAATTCTAAAACTTAAAAAGGTATATCTGGAAAGCCATGTGGAATAAGGTGATAAAACCAATTTTTGCTGCAGTATTTCTGTCTATTATACGGCTCTACCAGTATTTGCTATCTCCCATACTGGGTAAATCATGTCGGTTTACGCCAACCTGTTCACATTACGGTGTTGAAGCGATTTCGAAACACGGACCTTTTAAAGGCGGTTGGTTGACTTTAATACGCATTGGCAGATGCAATCCATGGGGTGGTCATGGACATGATCCTGTTCCCTGAGCAAATTATAAATATTATATGAACGAACCACTTATACTGCTTATCGAGACTTCAACCACTTCTTGTTCAGTGGCGCTGAGTGAAGGAGCCAAAGTTATCGCTATAAAAGAGGCAAACGAAAGAAATATCCACACGAGTCATATCACTATATTCATAGATGAAGTGATGGAATACTCAGGTAAAGAATACGCAGACCTTGATGCAATTGCCGTCAGCAAAGGACCAGGTTCATATACTGGATTAAGAATCGGCGTATCTACGGCCAAGGGTTTATGCTATGCGCTAGATATACCCCTCATCAGCGTTAATACGTTGCAGTCTATGGCTGAGGGCTTAGTAAAGGTGCTGGAGGTAAAAAAATCAGCCTATCTTATACCAATGATCGATGCCCGGAGAATGGAGGTTTATACCGCTATTTATAAGACTGATCTTACAATTGTTGAGGATGTGAACGCTAAGATAATCGATGATTCCTCATTCCTGGAGTTCCACGACAAGGAATTGATTTTATTTGGTGATGGTGCTGAAAAATTCAAAGAACTTTTTTCACAAAGATCTAACTTATCTTTCCAGGATTTCGTAAACTCGGCAGCCCATATGGCACCTCTTGCCTGCAAGAAATTAATCAATGGAGAAATAGAAAATATGGCGTATTTCGAGCCTTTCTATTTAAAGGATTTTGTGAGCACTTCCAGATCCTGACCTCTTCAGGAAATCTCCCTAATCGAAGAAAATATTCACAAGCAGCATTCTCCAGGTCTTGATACCTGATACTTGATAATTGTATCTTATTTCTCCTTCTTTCTAAATATCCTCCTAAGAAATCTCGTCCCCCAGGGCTCGTTCATCCCTGGTATGAAATTGGCATTTGCCGGATGTTCAAGTATGCGTCCGAATTTCAATCCAAAGCCCATGTAAAAAGAAGCGCCGGTATAACCTCCGGAATAGGGAGGAGTTTGGTCGCGTGCATATTTGATCATTTCGAGGCTTTTCAGCAAATGATCGCTCCCAATAAAAAATTCAGCATTTGGCGATTTCACCATAAGCTGACCTCCGATTGCCAGATATCGGTTGGTATTGTAGCCCGCAGAAGCCGTAGCAACAAAATTTCTGTAATGATAATTGTTAGTAAGAACTATGTCTCCTCCTTCATAGTAGAGACTTTTTGAAATGATCAGATTTGGCTGGTAATTTCCGTAATTTTTATTGATAAGTATTTCGGCCTTGCCATTTAGCAGACTGAAATATGATCTTTTTGTTCTGCTATTGCTGATTTTTTGGTCCAGGCTGTCTAAAAGCCTGTCATCTGTAGAAGAACTTGACGCATTGTCAACTTCGATATTTACTGCATTGAAATTATAATCGAATGAGTTCTTGTTCCATTTGATGAAGCCAATGTCCTTTAAATTGCCCATTGCGAACCATCCATTACGGAGCTTGTAACTGGCACCCGCTGTAAGAGACAGACCTGGGCTTTTGAAGTTAGGCCTGAACGATTTTGACTCCAAATTATCAAATAAAAAGCTTGATCGTAAATTGCCCAGGATTGATACATTTATTATATCTTCTTCTTGGTCGATAGCAAAATCGGACTCCTTAACCTTAAAAGCAGTATACGTAATTCCACTCAGTAAACTTCCTTTTGCCCCTATAGATAATCTCTTGGTTACGTCTTGACGGTATGTTAATCCAAACTGGTGATAAGACTGATTATAACCTTTGTTATTAAAAAAACCATTTGCTGATGACACATCGTCAAACAGGTCATAATCATCAAATGCGGCAAGCGTTTCATTCGTTACTTTAATTCTACCGTCATCCCTGATTTGCCAGGAAAGGCCTATTTCCTGAGATTTTTTTACAGTATGCAAAACCCGTATCATTGCTATATAGTTGTTGGTGTTGAAAGCTATTGTGTTAAACTTGTTTTGCTCGATCGCAATATTTCGTCCATCAACTCTTCCGTTATACAATAATGTTTTAATAGCAGCATTTTCTGACCCATTTGCAGTAGCATTAGCCGTAACTGTTGGGATAAAAAAATTGAAAGCTATTCTACGACTGGTATCGATTTGGTAAGCGCTTTGTGAAGGATTCTCAAAGACGTCATAAAGCGTACGGCTATTATACAGATTAAACTGCTGCGCTGACACAGTAATGGAACAGTTAATAACGAGGAATAAGCAAAGGGCCTTTTTCAAGTATGCAAGTTTAAAGTGTATTGTTAGTTGCAATTAAACGATTAATTATCTTTATTATATACGAGCGTATCCGCAGAAGCAGCTGTTGCATTCTCATAGCCGGTATAGAAATTTGTGAAAAAGTGATCGGTGTTACTCGTGAGCTGATAAGAGATTCCATAAAAATTTTTAATTCTATACTCCTTACTTTCAAGTATATCTGAATACTCTTTTTTTAGCAGGGTTTTCAAAAGGCTCCCGGAATTCTTTAGTTGCAGGAGAAATGAGATATTGCTCTGGTCCGCTACTAGCTGGTCAAATCTGTTAAATGAAGTATTCTGCGACAAAAATCGATCATTGTTATAATCATTTAAAAATCGTTGAACGGTGCCAGGAGAATTTGAAATTATCGCAAGATTATCTGTAACAGCAAAGAATGGCTTATTATATTTTTTCAGAGGATCGCCAAAATAATAATAGAAAATATTTTCATAATTCATCTTTCTCACTTCTTCAGAATATGAGGCGCTTAGTGGTTCAAAAAAAAACTTTAATTGCCGACCGTTCGACACCCTA
This sequence comes from Daejeonella sp., assembly GCF_046590655.1. Classification (GTDB taxonomy): domain Bacteria; phylum Bacteroidota; class Bacteroidia; order Sphingobacteriales; family Sphingobacteriaceae; genus Daejeonella. The sequence continues at coordinate 8,924 of NZ_JBKJUM010000043.1, read as the reverse complement.
ATTATGGCAAGATTTTCATAGGTCGAAAGTTGAATATTGCAGAACTCATTTCCCCATAGTTTTTTTATGTCGCGATCAGGGTTTACTCCAGTTTCGTTGGTGATCAATTGTATTTGTTTATCTAATGCTGCAATCTCCTTTCTAATCCCGAAAAGTCGTTTAAGGCCGGTATTAAACTGCTCGTAATCCGACAATCCAAAACAAATTGCATTTGATAAATTATATGGGATAATTTTTTTAATCGTGTTTTTTACGGGCTGCTGCTTCAGGAATAAGTTAAGATAGCCATCATGCTGTTCCTTTATTTGGCTTAGGCCATTGAACATTAAAGCATCGCTTTTATAGTTTAAATTTAGGCTTGAAAAAGCAGCGGTGGTACCGAACAGACCAAAATTTCCAACGGGATTCTCTTTGAAGAAGACATTTAAAAATCCAGGATTATTGTGGTTGATAAAAAGGCTTGCTAAAGCATCATTATTACTTTGGACTGCATTGTTAATTTCTTTGATAAATTCCTTGTTTAATTTTTTGGCAGTATTATCAAGGCTTTCAACCAAAAGCGGTTTCGAAAAACTTCCTCTGACAATGCTACGATCAATCCCAATATAAAAGGTCCTTGGTATTTCAGTGTTGGTGATTTCAAGTATTGATATACCAGTTTCGTTCGCGGTTCTTATTCGATTATTATGCTGCTTTTGGAGTATATCCTCCACATCTTCCAATTTAATATCCTCCAGTATGGGCATCACCCATAAGAAGTTCAGACTGTCTGAAGTCATTGGATGGAATGACAAAAAAACCTTTTGTCCCTGAGTTGCACCAGCGAGTTCCCGGTTGTCCAGAAATAAACTCTTTAACCAATGTAATTCCTGCTTTGTACGGTTTCCTGTAATTCCATCAAAAATGGTGTAGTCTTTAAAAATTTCATAAAGACTCTTGTCATTAGAAAAATTTAATACAACAGAGGCGTCAGCGGGTATAGCTGCCAAAGTTTTACTATTGCTTCTGCTGTCGCCTGTTAAGTTAGAAAAGTATAAATAGGCTACGGTAAATACAGCAAGTAATAAAACAGTTGTAATTCCAAGAATTATTTTCATTTGGATTTTTGTTTTACCGCAGCAATGACGCTGCCGGCCTGCGGACAGAGCTTAAATAAATTGTATATCATTTTGCCTGAGCAATGCGCTCATGCAGGTCCCTCAGTACTGCCGTTTATAAAATTAGCCTTTTATATCTATGCAGAAGAATTGCTTAGTTATAAAGTCAGTTATTGGCCCTTCCTGCATAAATTATCAGGCGAATTTGTATGCTAGATACAGGAAGGTTATTTTAGCATCATAAACTAAGCATATGAATAAAAGGATAATTATTTTCGCTTCGGTGTTTGGAATCCTGGCCGTCATATTGGGAGCATTTGGCGCCCATAGTCTTAAGAAATTAATTAATGCTGATGAGTTAAATACATGGAGTACAGCTGTCCAATATCAATTTTATCATACTCTTGCCCTTCTTTTCCTGGCTACGTTTTCGAGGTTTAGAAGCAAAGCGATCAATGCAGCTTCATGGTTTTTTACGTTTGGTATTTTGTTTTTCTCCGGTTCATTGTATTTATTATCTGCAAAAAGTATCCTTAATATAACCAGCGTCGGCCTGCTTGGGCCACTTACACCTATCGGTGGGCTGTTTTTTATTCTTGGCTGGATAAGCCTTTTAGTCGCTACTATCAAGAATAGGTAATGCTTGAATTTTACGAGACGCGGGACAACGCACGGAAAACCCTCTTTGTGGAGGTAATTTTACCTCTGGCTATTTCAAAAACTTATACCTATCGGGTACCTTTTGAGATAGATAAACTCGTGCAAGTAGGAAAACGTGTAGTAGTTCAGTTTGGGAAAAGTAAAATCTACACGGCCATAATTAATAAGATTTCTGAAATTCCTCCATCTCTTTATGAAGCAAAATATATAATTGATGTTCTTGATGAGGAACCCATAGTTAATCAATTCCAGCTTTCGCTATGGAACTGGATATCAGAATATTACATGTGTTTTTTGGGTGAAGTTATGCAGGCTGCTTTACCAGCTGCTTTGAAGCTTGCCAGCGAAACTAAGGTTAGTTTAAATCATTCAGCGGAATTTGATAAGGCCAGCCTCACAGATAAGGAATTCTTAATTTTGGATGCCTTGGAACTACATTCTGAACTAAGGGTGAGCGATATAAGCAAGTTGCTTGGTCAAAAGACAGTTTTTCCCCTGCTGCGAGCACTTTTTGAAAAGAACATAATTGTGATTTCGGAAGAAATCACCGAAAAATTTAAACCTCGCAAAAAGTCGTTTATAAAATTAAATCCGGTCTACCAAGATCCCGCGAATCGCAAAACTCTATTCGATGTCTTAGAACGGGCGCCAAAGCAACTGGAACTTTTACTGGCCTATTATAAACTCGAAAAATATCAGCCGGAAATTTCTAAAACTGATCTTTTAGAAACAAGCGGAGGCGGTTCCTCAGCTCTAAAAGCTCTTCTGGACAAAGAGATATTTTTGCAGGAAGATAAAATAGTTAGCCGGCTAAGTGCTGAGGAAATTGAGACCTTCCTGAAATTCGAGCTTAACGATGCACAGGAGAATGCATTGCAGCATATCCAAACTCAATTTCTAGAAAAGGACGTTGTTTTATTATATGGCGAAACTTCTTCGGGTAAGACGCAGATCTATATCCGTCTAATTGAACAAATGCTCTTACAGCAGAAGCAAATCCTTTATCTTTTACCGGAAATAGCGCTAACTACTCAGGTTATTGAACGTTTACGTGAGTACTTTGGAAATCAGGTGGGAATCTATCACTCCAAATTTAATGATGCGGAAAGAGCAGAAGTATGGCAAAAGGTGCTGAAAGGAGATTATAAGATGGTATTGGGTGCGCGTTCAGCCGTATTTCTTCCTTTCCGAAACCTGGGGTTGATAATAGTTGATGAAGAGCACGAATCATCTTATAAACAATACGATCCCGCGCCAAGATATCATGCGCGCGACACAGCGATTTATCTTGCACACTTGCATAAGGCAAAGATCGTTTTAGGATCAGCCACTCCGAGTCTCGAAAGTTTCTATAACTCAAAAATCAAGAAATATGGATTTGTAACCCTTAAAGGGCGATTTGGTGGAGTACTGTCACCGCAGATTGAAGTCGTAAGCATAGCCGATGAAACAAAGCGTAAAACCATGCAATCTCATTTTACCTCGGTGCTCATGAATGAGATTACGCAAGCCCTTTCAAAAAACGAACAGGTAATTCTCTTTCAAAACCGACGAGGTTACACACCAGTTCTTTTATGCACTACCTGCGGTTACACACCCAAGTGTATTAATTGTGATGTGAGCCTGACCTTTCACAAAAGCAGTGCAAAGCTCCATTGCCATTATTGTGGATATAAGCAGGAGGTATTAAATACATGTCCGGCATGCGGGTCCGTAAAAATTGAGCAAAAAGGATTTGGAACAGAAAAGATCGAAGATGAACTTCAGCTTCTGTTCGAGAATGCCCGGATCGCGCGAATGGATCTTGATTCCACCCGCACCCGAAACAGTTTTCAGTTATTAATCAACGATTTTGAAGAAGGTCGCATCGACATTCTGGTGGGGACACAAATGGTAGCCAAAGGACTCGACTTTGGCAACGTGACCACTATTGGGATTATTAGTGCCGATAGCATGCTTAATTACCCGGACTTCAGGGCCTTTGAAAGAAGTTTCCAGATGCTTTCGCAAGTCTCCGGCCGAGCCGGGAGAAGGGCTAAGCAGGGTAAAGTTATTATCCAGGCATATGACATATCCCATCGGGTAATTAGCCAGGTAGTAAGAAATGCTTATGAAGAAATGTTTGATGCGGAAATCCTTGAGCGTCGAAATTTTCATTATCCTCCTCTTTACAGGCTTATCCAGTTGGATGTCAAACATAAAGACGCTTCAAAACTAGTAACAATCGCTGCCTCGCTGGCCCGGACACTTCGCTCCCAGTTTGCCGACCGAATTTTGGGGCCGGAAGCTCCATTAATAAGCAGGATTAGAAATTACTATATACAAACTATTCTCATTAAAGTTGAAAAGGAAGGAGTCTCAGTTCAGAAGATCAAAGATGCTTTACGCGATATTCTTACAAGCTTTGATACCGATCCTGCGAATAAGGGAGTTTATATTCAAACTGATGTAGACCCTTATTGAGTTGGAAGTTGACAACCTCATATCTTATCCTTCGTACATTAAACCTTAACCTTTTCAAATTTAATTTCCCCAATATCCAACCTTAAGCCTATTTTTACTATTGAAATGGCGCATAAGTTAATTGATAATTATCGTGAGCGTGGAGCTCGGAAAAAGCTGGTTGAAAAGCTTAAGGATAAGGGTATTAGTGATGAGAAGGTTCTGAGAGCAATAGGCAAAGTACCGCGCCATTATTTTTTTGACGAAACTTTTTGGGAGCAGGCTTATAAAGATATTGCATTCCCAATTGGAAATGGACAAACCATTTCTCAGCCCTATACAGTTGCATACCAAACTGAGCTTTTGCATATCAAAAAAGATGACAAAGTTCTGGAGATAGGTACAGGTTCCGGCTATCAATCATGTATCCTTTTGGAATTAGGAGCCAAAGTCTATACGATTGAAAGACAGGAAAATTTATATAACCGCACAATCCAGGTGTTGCCACATATGGGATATAAGCCTGATTTTTTTTTTGGAGACGGCTCAAAAGGAATACCGGAGTATGCTCCATATGACAAAATTATTGTAACGGCAGGAGCACCCCTGGTTCCGCAGATTCTGCTTAAACAGTTAAGAATTGGAGGTATCCTTGTAATTCCTGTTGGAGACGAAAAATCTCAGAAAATGATTACTGTATTGAGGGTAAGTGAAAACGATTATGAGAAAATTTCGCTGGACACGTTTAGGTTTGTACCGCTGGTAGGGGAGCAGGCTTGGTAGTTGTTAATGGTCCGTTGTTAGATAGGGCAAATGTTTTCAGAACTTATTTCTGAAAACAGAAGACACACAGCGTTAAGGTATGCCTTCAGCCTAACAACTTACAACTAACTACCGCTTCATTGCCCTAGCCATCTCAACCTTTGCATCCCTGTCTTTTAGAGTTTCTCGCTTGTCGTAGATCTTTTTACCCTGCGCCAGTCCTATATCTAGTTTTGCAAAGCCGCGGTCGCTGGTAAATATTTTCAGTGGGATTATTGTAAATCCTTTTTCTTCAATCTTGGTACGAAGCTTTGATAGTTCCTTTTTGTTTAAAAGTAGGGCACGGTCGCGTTTAGCTTCGTGGTTATAGAATGAACCATGTGAATACTCCGCTATCTGCATATTCCTGACGTATAAACTTCCATCCAGAAAAGCACAGAATGCATCGTTTATATCTGCCTTGCCCTCGCGGATCGACTTAATTTCTGTACCCAGCAACTTCATTCCCGCAGTGTATGTTTCGAGAATATGATATTCGAAGTGTGCCTTTTTGTTCTTAATAATTATTCCGCTTCCCATTACTTTCTAAAAACACAAATATCAGAAAGAAATCTGACAAGCAAAACCGCAAGCATCAGCAATTTATACGCCCGCCCGGCAATGGCATTTTCTATATCGACCTCTTCGGTAAATAACTTTAATAATAAAACATAATTAATTTTTTTAGGTTAATCTAAAATAGTATTTTTGTGAATCTAAATATTATATTTTTTGAATATCTAGTTATTTATTTTTATCAATCTAATCAATGAGATCATATTTATTTTTAATAATTTTGACCCTTTGTGCCTTAAATGGGTTTTCGCAGACTGGAATTGTGAATGGAACGGTTAGATCTTTACAGCCAATTTCGTTTGCGACCGTGTCGGTTCAGAATTCTAAGTTTGGAACTTCCTCTGATTCTGCAGGCAGATTTAGGATAGAAGGGTTGGCTTCGGGAAAATATACTATTGTGGTATCTTATTTAGGTTATAAAACGCAAAGTAAGTCCGTAACTATTGAATCAGGTCAAAGCATTGATGCAAATTTTATCCTTCTTCCCGCCGAAACTGCGTCTTTAAATGAGGTAGTTGTAACCGGCACTATGAAAGAGGTGAGCCGTCTCGCTAGCCCTGTTCCCGTTGAAGTATACAGCCCTGCATTTTTTAGAAAAAACCCTACACCTTCAGTATTTGATGCACTCCAAAATGTAAACGGCGTCAGGCCGCAACTGAACTGCAATATTTGTAATACCGGCGACATTCATATTAACGGGCTGGAAGGACCTTATACTATGATCCTAATTGACGGCATGCCTATCGTCAGTGGACTTTCGTCTGTTTATGGTCTTTCTGGCATACCAAACGCCTTGATCGAGCGGGTTGAGATTGTAAAGGGCCCTGCATCTTCTCTCTACGGGTCGGAGGCTGTTGGAGGCTTAATAAACATAATTACCCGGAAACCGCAAAATGCACCCATATTTTCTGGGGATGTGTTTACCACGTCCTGGGGTGAAGTAAATACCGATGTCGGTTTCAAGTTCCCCGCTGGAAAAAAGGCCGAAGTATTGACCGGCATCAACTATTTTAAATATGGTAACAGGATCGATAATAACGGGGATAACTTCACAGACGTTACTCAGCAGGACAGGGTTTCACTTTTCCAAAAGTGGAATTTTTTGCGAAAAGAAAACAGGCAGTTCAGTTTGGCAGCACGATATAATTATGAAGACAGGTGGGGTGGAGATGTAACCTGGAACCCTTCATACCGGGGAGGTTCCGACAGATATGCGGAAAGTATTTACACAAACCGCTGGGAACTGCTGGGCTCCTATCAGCTGCCCGTAAGAGAAGCAATGACTCTGGCTTTTTCCTTGAATGACCATGCACAGAATTCGGTTTATGGCAGTACAATTTATGGTGCACGTCAAAAGATCGCATTTGGTCAGTTGACCTGGGATAAAAAAATTAAGAATCACGATCTGCTTTTTGGCACCGCCCTGCGCTATACATTTTATGACGACAATACCCCTGCGACTACTTTGTTTAACGGGATAAACAATGCTGACAGAGTTTGGCTGCCCGGAGGATTTGTTCAGGATGAGATAACTCTTAACGAAAATCATAAAATATTGCTTGGAATGAGATATGATTATAACTCAGTACATGGAAACATTCTAACGCCAAGAATTGCATATAAGTGGATCCTAAGCGAAAACAATATTCTTCGCCTTAATGCGGGTACAGGATTTCGGGTTGTTAGCTTATTTACTGAAGAACATGCAGCTCTTACAGGTTCCAGAGAGGTAATTGTGACCGAAGAACTTAGGCCTGAAAGGAGTTACAATGCCAATCTGAATTTTATTAAAAAGATCAATTTTAGCGGAGGCAGTTTTATTAACCTGGACGCTTCGGCATGGTATACTCATTTTAATAATCAGATCATACCAGATTACATAAGTAATGCCAACCAGATCATCTACAGTAATCTTGAAGGATACGCAGTTTCCCGGGGCTTGAGTGCCAATTTTGATATGGTATTCACTAACGGCTTGAAAGTAATAGCCGGCGGTTCGTTTTTAGATGTGTTTTCTAAGAATGAAACCTTGTCGCAAAGAACAAGGCCGATGTTAACTGAAAAATGGACCGGTACCTGGGGCATTTCCTATAAACTTGAGAAATTAAACCTGGGTCTGGACTACACGGGCAACATCTATGGGCCAATGCGATTACCGCGATTGAGTATATCAGATCCGCGAAGTGGATTATCACCAGTGTGGAGCCTGCAAAACATACAATTCACCTACACAGGCTTGAAAGAGATTGAAATTTACGGGGGTGTTAAAAACCTCCTTAACTGGACGCCCGGAAGATCGGAACCATTTCTTATAGCCAGGAGTAGCGACCCTTTTGACAAGAATGTGCAAACCGATGGAGTTGGGAATGTTATTCCTACTCCTGCTAACCCCTACGCTCTAACTTTCGATCCGGGATACGTCTATGCACCTAACCAGGGAATCCGAGGCTTCCTGGGTGTAAGGCTAACGATTAAATAAGATGTATAAAAACCTGGGAATAGCCTTGATTTTTTCCCTCTCGATTATAAATGTCAGGGGCCAGAATAAACTTTTGCAATTTGAAGAGTTAAAGGCTCTGCAGACTATTGAGAGCAAGAATGTTGTCATTTTGATTAAGACAGACTGGTGCAAGTATTGTCATGCTATGCAAAATACCATGCTCAAAAACAGAAAAGTTTCTCTGTTACTCCGTGATAAGTTTTATACCTTATTTCTGGATGCCGAAGAAAAGAAAGATATCTTCTTTGCCGGGCGAGAATTCAAATTTAAACAAGGAGTGAATGAACTAGCGAAGGAACTTGCTACTGTGAACGGCCAGGTTTCTTATCCAACGCTTTGCATACTTAACGCAAAGAATGAGATGATTTACCAATATGATGGTTTTTTATCTTCCCAAGCCATGGAATATATATTAACGAAGATTTCTGAGAATTAGCAAAAGCAGGAGTCACTGTTGTTCGGTTAAAATATTTTTTGGGAACTAAAGAGGGAGCGTAAGCTCTCTTTTCTGGTTATTTTTAAGTTTTCGAAGCGAAAAGAATAACTATGTCCAAAACACTTTTTACCGGACTGCATTGATTTGCAAATTAAAAATGGTCGGTCATTTAAATATACAATAACAGTAAATTAAGCTACCCCCATTCCTAATATACCGTGGAAACATCTACTCTTCCCTGACTTGCTCGTTTGATCTGCTTATTTAATTATTAGGATTGGAATGCTTACATTATGTCTCACGGTCTCCACCGTCGTTCCGAATATTAGGTCACTGATGCCTTTGTGGCCATGCGCTCCCATTACCAGGAGATCCAGATTTTTAGTTTCAACCAGTTGAGAAATTGCTTTCG
>NZ_JBKJUM010000121.1:0-6656 GCF_046590655.1 Daejeonella sp. | reverse complement strand
AGATTTTTAGCAATATGACGGGTAGCATAGGCTGCTGAACGATCCACTTTGGATGGATCTTTTCCTGAAAATGCACCGCCGCCATGAGCTCCTTTTCCACCGTAGGTGTCAACAATGATCTTACGACCGGTTAGCCCCGTATCTCCATGAGGTCCGCCGATAACAAATTTACCAGTTGGATTGATATGATATTTAATAGCGTCGGTAAATAACGATTGAAGTTCAGGTTTCAGCTGAGCTTTTACTCTTGGAATAAGAATAGATATGATATCATCCTGAATTTTCTTCTGCATAGCAGATTCAGTATCAAAGTCATCATGCTGTGTTGAAACAACAATTGCCTCAATACGAATTGGCTTGTGATCGTCGCTATACTCAATAGTTACCTGAGATTTTGCGTCAGGACGAAGGTATTTTATTGATGAATCCTCACGACGTAAAGCAGCAAGTTCAGTTAGAATCTTATGAGCTAAATCCAGCGCAAGTGGCATATAATTGTCAGTTTCGCTTGTAGCGTAACCGAACATCATACCCTGATCTCCTGCTCCCTGATCTTGCTTTTCTACTCTATCAACACCTTGATTGATGTCTGCAGATTGTTCATGAATTGCCGAAATAACACCGCAAGAGTCGGCTTCAAACATATATTCCGATTTTGTATACCCGATCTTACGGATCACATCGCGCGCAATTTTTTGCACGTCCAAATAAGTTTGCGACTTTACCTCGCCTGCCAGAACAACCAAACCGGTCGTAACCAGTGTTTCACAAGCTACCTTAGAATCAGCATCCCAGGCTAGAAAATTATCAATCAAAGCATCAGATATCTGATCTGCAACCTTGTCAGGATGACCTTCTGAAACAGATTCTGAGGTAAATAAATAAGGCATAAAAATTCTGTTGTTTAAAATTGTTAATATTAAATTCAGAAGAAAGCAAGAATTGATTGCAGGGAGGTAAAAATCAGAGTATGTTTTAGCACTTTTTTTTACGTGGTTGCAATCAACGCAAATCGATCCACTTTTTTCGCACTGCAAAAGTAGGATAATTTTTAAGAACTGAAAAATTTAACAGTAATTTTGGATTTTATAGTAGTAGCGGTTGAAGAAAAATATAATATTTATAATCAATCCCATATCGGGAGGAAAAAGCAAAGTGAACTTTCCGGATATGGCTGCTAAATTTCTTGATGCAGCGAAATTCAATGCAACATATGTATTCACTGAGGGCCGTGGCCATGCCTATGAGCTTGCCCTGGAGAAGGTAAATCGCGATTCTGATGTCCTTGTGGCGGTTGGAGGCGATGGTACAATAAATGAAGTTGCCTCGGGAATAGGCGAGTCCGGAAAATTGATGGGCATCATTCCCTACGGATCTGGTAACGGCTTAGCCCGCTCACTTGGAATTTCGCTGGATGACAGACTTGCAGTACTGGCCCTAAATAAGCTGAACATTAATCGGATAGATTCCGGAACATTTAACGACCGGAATTTTTTTAATATGGCGGGGATTGGCTTTGATGCCCATATCAGTACTATATTTGCAAATCACATAACCCGGGGGCTTGCCGGTTATGTTAAAACAGCTATTGCCGAAATTTCAAACTATCAATGCCAGAATTATATTCTTGAGATAGATGGCAAACGCATAGTCCGTGACGCCTTTATGATCAGCATAGCAAATTCTTCTCAATTTGGTAATAATGCACACATATCACCTTTTGCTTCGTTGAGAGACGGACTTCTCGATGTCGTCATAATTAAACCATTCCCTTTGTATCAATTCCCTATTCTTGGATACAAAATGTTTAATAGAAGCACCCACACATCTAACTTTGTAGAGATTATGAAGGGCAAGGATATTCGTATTATAAGAGAAGGAAGTGGTGCTATACACATTGATGGCGAGCCTTGCAGTATGGGTTCAGAATTAAGGATTAAAGTAAAGCCACTGTCGTTAGCTGTATTAGTGTAATAAATATGTCAAAAAAAAACCGAGGATTATCGGGGGTGGTTTATTCCACAGATCCTGATTTCGAATATCAGACAGAACATAATGAGTTTGAAAGTACACCGGATAACCGCGAGCAGGATTTGCGCATTCAGCTGGATAAGAAACAAAGAGGAGGTAAAGCTGTTACACTTATCACAGGGTTCAGAGGTACTGCCGGGGATTTAATTTCGCTGGCAAAGAAATTGAAGCAAAAGTGTGGTGTAGGTGGCTCTGCCAAAGATGGAGAGATACTGATACAGGGGGATTTTAGAGAAAAAGTTCTTCAATTACTTCAAGCCGAAGGATTTAGGGCTAAAAAAGCAGGTGGCTGACCTATCGAAATGTTATTATTGTATTAAATTTTTTAGATTTTAGTATTCAGCGTTTAAAAGGTTTAAGTTTTTTAACTTATTGTATCAAATTATAAACTGTGAAATAAATTATCTTAAAATCAAGCACTTATATATCTGGATGTGTGTTTAAACTTTGTATATTCGTCAAATGCCTTATGAAAATTTGCAATTACAATAAAAAATAGTTTTTATTGTAAATCGATAGCCTTGTACCGTTGATCTTCTTTTAGAACAGCATTTCTTGCTTGATTCCAGGGGTAGATCTAACAAAAATGAATAAATAGAGTTAATAAATTCACAAATAATTTTTTATTAAGTCGAAAATTATATTTTTGTTATCCGTTATAACGGCAAACATTATATGATAGCTATTTAAAGCATTAAAAATTAACACAAATCACCAAAATCAATTAACTGTTACATTAATCAACAACTAAAAACTAAAATTTTAAAAAAATGGCGAACGCACCAAAACCAACAACAGCGAAGAAAGAGAGCTCTGGTTCAAGCATTTTTGCAAGTCTATCAATCGTACTTTGTATTCTTGTAGGAGTACTTTTATGGAAATTCGTAATGGGCGACCCATCGAACTTTGAAGGAGGTGATCCGGAAAACGGCCACCCACTGCCAGGAAACTACTTTGGAATGGTTTACAAAGGAGGTTATGTAGTGCCAGTATTAATGGGATTATTCCTTATGGTAATTGTGTTTTCGTTCGAGCGTTTCTTTGTTATTAGCAAAGCAACTGGAAAAGGAAATATTGATGCTTTTGTTAAAAAGATTCAATCATTTATCGGTGCAGGAAATATCGATTCAGCTATCGCCGAATGTGATAAACAAGAAGGTTCTGTGGCCAATGTTATCAAATCCGGATTGAAAAAATATAAAGAGATGGAAGTTGAGACTAAGATGGATACTGAGCAAAAATGTCTTGCAATCCAAAAAGATATTGAAGAAGCTACCGCTTTAGAGATGCCAATGCTGGAGCAAAATCTTACAGTGATAGCAACACTTGTATCAATCGGTACATTAATGGGACTATTAGGAACGGTAACGGGTATGATCAAGGCTTTCGCGGCATTGTCAACTGCAGGTTCACCGGATCAGGCTGCTCTTGCAAACGGTATATCTGAGGCACTTATCAATACTGCTACAGGTATTGCGACCTCAGCATTAGCAATTATTATGTACAACTTGTTTACCTCAAAAATTGATAAACTAACTTATGCTATCGATGAAGCAGGTTTTTCAATCGTTCAAACGTACGCCAGTACTCATAAATAATATAGTTGAAAAAAAAGATTACGGGTTTTATGGAAAACCCGTAATCTTTCCATCTATATACTAACAGGATTTTAATTATTATAATATAAACTATGCCTAGAGCTAAAGTTGCCAGAAAAAGTACCGCTATCGATATGACGGCAATGTGCGATGTGGCGTTTTTGTTGCTAACATTCTTTATCCTTACAGCAACAGCTCGTCAGCCAGAAGCGCTTCCTGTAGATACCCCGGCTTCAACTGTTAAGTTCAAGCTGCCGGATGTGGATATTGCTACATTAACCATAGGCCAGAAGAAAGTATTTTTTGGAGTGCCAGGACAGCCTATAAGAGTTCGAACACTGGAACTAATGGCGGAGAAATATAATTTGCAGTTTACTGATGAGGAAAAACTAAGATTTTCTCTAATCGAGAGTTTTGGCGTACCAATTGGCAATCTTAAACAGATTATCGCATTAAAAGGTGACGACCGAAATAAAGAAGGTCTTCAGCCAGGTATTCCAACAGATTCTGTTGATACAAGACCATCAGAACTGCACAACTGGATTTTGTCTGCGCGTTATGCTACAAAAGAACTGAATAATGTTGATATGCGTGTCAGCATTAAAGGGGATTCAAGTGAAGAGTATCCACAGATCAAGAAGGTTACAAGCATCCTTCAGAGTCAGAACATTAATAAATTCAGTTTGATAACCTCATTGAGGCCAACTGAGAAATAGTATTTCGTATAATTAATTTAATTAGAACACGATGGCAGAATTAGATACCTCCGGCGGGGGTAAGAATAAAGGCGGGAAAGTCAGAAGTAAAAAACAATCTACACGTGTAGATCTAACAGCGATGGTGGATCTTGCATTCCTTCTGATCACCTTTTTTATGCTTACCACTACATTGGCAAAACCTCAGGCGATGGATATGGCCATGCCTGATAAGGATGATAAAGATCAACAAGAATTAACAGTTGCTGATAACAGAACGATGACCATACTTTTAGGTGCGGGTAATCGTTTGGAATGGTATATGGGTTTGGTTGATAAACCATTAACTCCTCCGCAAGTGGATAATTACGGAAGAAATGGTATAAGGAAAGCCTTAATTGAGTATTCAAAAAAGGTAATCGCCGCAACAGGTGATCCTAAGAAAGGCCTGATCGTTTTGATCAAACCTAGTGATCAGTCGAACTACCGGAATTTCGTTGATATTCTTGATGAAATGAAGGTTTCAAATATTAATCAGTACGCTATAGTTGAGATATCGGATCCGGATATTGGATTGTTAAAGCGAGACGGGCTTTACAAATAATAACAAAAATAAATAACCCACTAAAGAAGTAAATTATGTTAGGGTCAAAAATAGATTTATTCAAAACGGAATGGCTTGATGTGGTGTTCGCAGGTAGGAATAAATCCTATGGTGCGTATGAGTTGAGGAGAGATAACTCCAAAACTACAAGCCGCGCAGTGATTATCGGATCGGTACTATTTATTGTATTAGTTTCGATGCCCTTGATCATCCGCTACATTTCGGGTATTTTGCCGGAAGCTGAGAAAGAGAAGATCACGGAAGTTGTATTAGCTCCTCCACCTCCAATTAACAAAGAGGAACTTCCTCCACCTCCGCCGGAGCCTCCGAAACCGAAGATTGACCAGGTGAAATTTCCTCCTCCTGTAGTTGTACCTGCCGAGGAAGTTAGGGATGAAGAGCCGCCAACAGTTGAAGAATTGAAGGTAGCAGACCCAGGCCAAAAGACAATTGAAGGTAACCCGGATGCAGAGATAGTAATTGATGAACCGGTTGGCGAGGCTCCTAAGCAATTGGAGGTTGTCGAAGACAATAGTATCAAGGATTTTGCTAGCGTTGAGGTTCTTCCTGAATTTGCTGGTGGAATGGCGGGATGGGGTAAGTACCTTCAGAAGAATTTGAAATATCCGCCTATGGCTCGTGAAAATAATATCAGTGGTCGGGTTATTATGAGCTTTGTAGTTGAAAAAAATGGTAATCTAACAGATATCAAGGTTTTGCGTGGAATAGGTGGCGGTTGTGATGAGGAAGCCGTGCGTGTAATGAAAAACGCACCGGCCTGGAAACCAGGTATCCAAAATGGTCGTCCGGTAAGGGTTGCTTATACAATGCCTATCTTCTTCCAGCTGCAAGGACAATAATGTCGCTGACTACGGATCAGGAAAAAATACAGAAATCGCCCGCAAAGCGATTTCTGTTTATTTTAGGGCTAGGGATGTTTTCGCTCTATTTTGTATTGCGTATAATAATCATGTTTTGGAAAGAAATCCCTATTGATTTGGCCCCGGGATATAGAATAGCTTTTGGAGTTTTATTAATAGGATATTCATTTTTAAGGTTTGTGCGTTTACTTCGCTCTCAATGATTGGTTACGTTAATTTAAGGTCTCTCATATGTGTTGGTTTTATTGCATTGCTTGTTTCTTGCCAGCAACGCAATGAAGAAATACAATCCTACACCAGTGGTAACGAAAAAATTCTGGTAGATGAATCCCTGGTTCCCATTATAGAGGACCAGACATACGTTTTCGAAAGCACTTATCCTGATGCGAAGCTTGTACTAATCGATAAATCGGAAAACGAGTTAATTAATTCCTTTCTTGATGATAGCGCGCAGGTTGCTATTTTATCCCGTGAATTGACCAATGATGAACGTAGGCATTTTGATAATAAAAAGATCAAAGTAAGGGTAAATCGTTTCGCTGTTGATGGCATTGCATTGATTGCCCATAACTCAATAAAAGATTCAACAGTAACTGTAGAGGATATCATAAAAGTGCTGAAAGGGCAACAGTCTCCATTGGGTAACTTAGTTTTTGATAATGCAAATTCGAGTACAGTCCGATACTTTAAAGAGCTTGCAGTCGTTAAAGAACTTCCAGCGAAAGGTGTATATGCACTTAAAACAAACTCGGAAGTTATCAGATACGTTCACGATAATCCGGGGACTATCGGGGTGGTAGGTGTAAATTGGATTGTGCAGCCACCAGTGGACCTTGAAAAACAGGTT
>NZ_JBKJUM010000108.1:0-5089 GCF_046590655.1 Daejeonella sp. | reverse complement strand
ACTTTGTGTTTAAATCAGCATACGAAGTATGCTATTTCGTTCGGCAGATGAAGCTTTATGGTAAGTCGCAATTTTCATCGAAATTGTCTATATTAATTTGATAGCCTCTCTGCGCTCTCAGCGTAAACTCCGCGAACTCCGCGGTTAAAATAAGCGCCCAGTCTATTCAATTCCCCGCCTTTACATCCTTATATATAAAATTATATAATGAATTACTCGTCGCTTTCAGATCCGTTTTCAAATACCAGATATTATTAATTCTCTCCCCTTTACTTGCTGAATCAAGTGGAAACCTTCCCTGCTCAATAACTTTGGTTTTTGAATTCAGGATATGGCTTCCCATGCTGAGGAGCATAAACTGATTCATACTCGTTTCCAGGTTAGGCAGAATCTTCGACAGAAATACCGGAAGAAGATTAACCCCTCCCCCCTGCATCTTACTAAACAGCGCTACCAGCACTGCCTTTTGACGGTCTGTTCTATCATAATCACCCCTGCCAGCATCCCTTATTCTGGTATAGGCGACTGCCTGCCGGCCATTCAGATTTTGAAGCCCGGCTTTCGAAACAGGAGCTACCGGAATATCACCATCAAAAGATATTTCCTTCACATAATTGTTTAAATAAGTCAACTCCTCTGGCTTAAGATTAATATTCACACCTCCTAAAGCGTTAACAATCGCTGCGGCACTTAAAAAATCAACATGAATGTAATCTTTGATGTCCAGCGCGAAATTTCGGTTAATAGTTTTTACCGCCAAAAGCGGCCCGCCTTGCGCATATGCCGCATTTATCTTATCCATCCCAATTCCTTCAATATCAACATACGTGTCTCTCAGAATGGAAGACATCTTTAGTTTCTGTGTTGAAGGATTTATAGAAAGGATAATGATCACATCCGCATTTCCCTTCACCTGCGAGTTCCTGCTGTCCGTTCCAAAAAGTGCGATATTCATAGGAGCGTTAACAAGCAGGGAATTTCTTTGCTCCACTTCCGGACTAATACCTAAAGCTTCTGAAGACTTTGGAAGCTTAGGGAAGGACTTAGCACGGCTCATCCGCAAGGTGTCCTGTGCCAGGGCTGAAGAAAAGGGCAATGCAAAAAGTAGAAAGGCTAAGGTTATTTTTTTCAATGCCGTATCAGTAACTGGTTTTTGTTCTGTATCTGAATATAAGCAAGTTTCGAACCAATAATTCTGAAGTATATCACCATGTCTTTGCGACTCGGAACGACGAAGCAATAGGCCATGCGTAGGAGGTACCTCACCGGGTGTATTAGCGAGTGGTGTTTAGTCGTCTAAACCTTTGCCGTCAAGTATTTTCTGTATTGATTTTTCGATCCTTCCCTCTACAGTTTTTACCTGTTTTGGTGCTGAAAAATAAAGTAAGTAACCTCTTTGTCGCCCGGGTGTAAGTGATTTAAATGCTTTATTTACTTCGGGCATATTGTCTAATACATTTTTGAATTCCGGGTGTATTTCGTATTCAGTCGTCGTTTTAAGCTGGACTTTAATGCCAGCCCGATCAATGGCAATAGCATCGTTTATAAAGGATTTTATTGTGGATCTATTAGCCAATATTTCTTCAGTGTTTTTGAAGCGAATTTGTCTTGCCGACTGCACATTTTTAGTTTGTTGAACTAAAATCTTTTTTGAGTCTTTAAGTATTGCACCCTGCATAAAAAGCAAAGCACAATAATCTTTAAAGCCGTGGATTAAAACAACATTGCTATTTCCGTTCGTGTAACACGGGCAACCCCATTTTAATTCCTCTGTTAAATCGCATTCAAGAATAAGTGTTCTCAATTCGGAATATTCGTCTTGCCACTTGGAAGGCTTTTCAAAAATCCAATCTAATTCCGGGTTCATATTTTCTCTGTTGTTTTCTAAATTCAATCCTGAACCGCAAAGATCGCAAAGTATTACGCAGAGTTTTTTTGGAAATCTTTTGCCGGACGAAATAGCATACTTCGTATACTAATTTAAACACAAAGAGCACCGAGGCTCAATCGCCAAGCTTCTTTTTCTCCGTGTTACCTCCGTGTACTTCGTGGTTATCAACCGCCTCGCAGTAAGTTCCTTTGTCAATCGCGTTTAATCAAGCCCAGACTTAATAGTGAATGAGAAGCTCTCGGAATTTGACAAGAAAATAATCGTCTTTTTAGAAACGCTGCTTATTGCAGTTTGTTCAAAATTGGCAAAGCCTGGACATGGCGCCACTTCGAGCTTAGCCAATCAGGCTTTTTCTCTGTTTCTAAGTTTATAAATATATCGCTCTCGTGGACAATAAAAATTAAGCCCTCACTTTCGTTATAGGCAAATTCATTGACTTCTCTGGAAGCCAGCTCATACACGTGACCCTGCTCCTTGTTATTTTTTGGTTTTAAACGGAAAGGCATATTATGCCCATATCCCTTTTCATCCGCATCATCGAGCGGCAAAACAAGCAATTGCTCAATTCCATTGGAACCCCAGTATTTTAAGATATCAAAATCAAATAGTAGGTATCTGTTATTCATAGCTCAAGCGCGTTTTATTTATCTCAAAATCTTTTTGCAAATAAGCTGACATCAACCGCAGCCAGCAACTCATTTGGTTTTGAATTATCTGTGAATACGGTAAGCCTGGAGAAAGGTTACGAATATTTAGCTTTAGGGTATTTCTACGGATGAAAGGATAGCTAGCGATACAAAAGTGTGATAGCTGAGGTAATTGTTCCTGATCAACAACCAGCCAAAAGCAAAGAAAAAGAGAATGTACTCCCTTTACCAAACTCACTCTCCAGCCAAAGTTTTCCCTTAGCCCGCTTAATTATTTCGCTGGAAATAAATAGACCCAACCCAAGTGTAAGCCCGGCATTAGCATCAGCTTTTTCGACTTGGTGAAAACGTTCAAAGATAAAGGCATGTTGGTTCTTAGGGATTCCAATACCAAAATCCTGTACACTACAAATTAGTTGCGAATCCGTCTTGCTTACATAAATACTGACCTTTTCGGCATCTGGTGAATATTTTACGGCATTGCTAACCAAATTGGTTATTACCTGGATGATCTTTTCTTTATCAGTATGTATCAATATATCCGGATTGGTTGAAATGATCAATTTATGTGTAGAAGTGATTAGCTGTAAATCGCTGATCAGCTCAGTCAGCATAGCTCCGAAGTTAAAAGTCTCGGGCTGGAATACGAGTTTTCCATTATCCACCCTGGAGATGTCAAGCAAATCTTTAATCAAATTTTCAAGCCTGTTTGCCTGAACATCCATTCGCTCCAGCATGACGCGATTCTTTGGGTTTTCATCACCCGACATCGATCGTTTCAAAAACTGGGCAAAAGCCTTTATTGAAGTAACCGGTGTTTTCAGCTCATGGCTAACAGTACTAATAAAATCATCCTTTTGCTGTGCGAATTGCTTTCGGTCTGTAATGTCAAAAAAGGAGGTCACAGCACCTAATAAATCACCTGTCTGAGCGTCAAATAAAGGAGATGAATTGACTTGCAGCCAACTAATTCCGCCATCAGGTCGATGAATTCCCATTACTACATTCAGCTGTTTTTGTTTTTTTGTTACTGCTAAATGAGGCGGATAAATCTCCGCTAAAAATGGAGTTGCATCTTCGTGTACCGCTCTCCACCGGGGGTCAAAAACATTTCGGCCCGTCATTTCCTCTAAGGTTACACCCAGCAACTTGTGTGCGCTTTTGTTTGCACGGGTTATGCTACCCTTGCTATCGTGAAGAGTTATTCCTTCTTCCAGTGTGTCAATTAGCGTGTTGAACCTGCCTTCACTAAAAAGCAAGTTTTGTTCATACCTCTTCAGGCGCGTAAGATCTTGCATAGAACCGACGGCCCTTTTAGGCTTGCCTTCCTTGTCATGTTGTATATAACCCCGGTCATACACAATGGCATAGGTGCCATCCGCCTTTAAGAAGCGATACTCACATTCCCATTTTGTACTTTTGCTATCAACTAATTTATTAAAATTTACGACTACATCTTCGCGCTCTGCCGGGTGAATTTTCGATGTCCAGTAAGCCGTATCCGACTTGGAAACATCATAGCCAAAAAGCTCTTTAAATCCTTCGCTCCACCAAATTTCGCCAGTTTTCAGATTTATGTCCCATACCGCATCCTGTGTAGCTTTCTGAACCAAATGGAATCGTTCAATGGCTTCTGTAGTTTTCTTAACCTCCTTCTTAATCCGTTTATCCAGCTCGATATTCGTTTTAAGAATCGCTTCGAATTCCTCCATCTTGTATTCAAGGCCATCTGAATGAGTTAAACGGAGCTGCTGGGTACCAACCAGGGATTCCACTTTAGTAAGTAATGCGACCAAATGATCAGCTACATCCTCCATGTTTTGCAAACCTTTCCTTGCTTCCTGGACTTTTCCGCTTTTATAAAGATCAACCAGATGTCGTGCGATAGCATGAATATCCAAATGAATCTTTTCCAGTTCAACCATTTCCGCAATATGACCGTATTCGGCTAAAGCGAAATTATATATCCATTTCCCAACGGAGCAATCATATTCCGACAATACAGGAGCTTCTTCTACATGTATCCCATGAAGTATCGAACGCAATTTTGATTTAAATAATAAATGCTTAGCACGGGCTTGTTCAAAATCTAGTTTAATAATATTCATCTGCAAAGGCTTCTAGCTATTTCCCATTTAATTCAAACACCAATATAATTGAAAAGTTTAAACGCTAGAAATTTTGAATTAATTAAAATTAGATGCACTTAAATTGTACCAGGCCGTAACAGTGATTTTAGGATTACCTTGTGTACGAGCATTCCGAAGGAAACGTGAATGAGGGTAAGATTCATGCCACCTACTGAATATATCTCGCCTCTTCCGATAAACGCCATCTCCGGGACTTTTGGGTCAAAAATCGGAAGGGAATTTGCGGGAATTCACGCCCAACCCCGAGGGGGGTACAATGTATCGTCCTAAAATAAGACCGGTTATTTAATAAATCCGGAAATAACGACACATGGGATGTTGTTATTCCCGGATATCACTCGAACAAGCAAGTCAGGGCTTGTATACAGAATTTAGCCTTATCCAGTTATTTTAAGGAAGCG
>NZ_JBKJUM010000059.1:0-57892 GCF_046590655.1 Daejeonella sp. | reverse complement strand
TCAGACCTCAGACCTCAGACCTCAGACCTCAGACCTCAGACCTCAGACCTCAGACCTCAGACCTCAGACCTCAGACCTCAGACCTCAGTTATAAAACTTCCAGCTAACAGCAAATTTCAGTAAAGCATCCTGCATTGGATAACCGCGAACGGTATAATATCCACGGGAAAAAAGGTTCTGATTAGCGTAATCGTATTTAATAAATAGGTTAGTGCGTTTAAGTGTAGCCTTGACCCAAACATCCACGACCGGATAGGTGGAATATTCCAGGCCCTGGTTGTCATTATAAAACTGACTCACATTAATAGCATATGCAGGAGCCTTAAATGGAGTGTTAAACCTGAGATCAAATCCAATATTAGTGTATAATACTTTGAATAACCTGGAAGCATAATAAAAACTGTTGTAAGTATAAATTTCAGGGGTGCGTAGAATATCCTGGAAATCTGTTTTCTGGTAGACAATATAATTATCAAGGCTAAACCTCCTGAACTTGAAATCCTTCATTATAGTCAGCTTGAGCAAGTTGATATTTGAACCAAATTGTGTGGGTTCAATTTGCTGGGAGCTAGTAGTCTCCTTGAAATACAGATAGTTGCTCACGAGGAAGTACTCTGCCTTTCCGGATAATCTGTATTTTGGATTTTCATATAGGAAGGATAAACTATTGACTTTTGTCTTGTCGAAACTTTTCTCCCAACTATGATACTGATAATTAACCCGTTCATACATCTGTTCAGGTGACTTATTTTGAGTATAAGCTCCCAATACAATCCGGCCAAGAGATTTACTTAAAAGGAAATTCACCTTTGCCTCGTGCAAAAAATCCCCGAAATTAGCACCTTGCATAATCTGTTGCAGATCGGCTTCAATTCCAGCTTTATCACTAAAACGATATGAGAATCCGGCTTTTAATGTTGTGTTGGAAAAGTTCTTTTGATATTCCAATTGTTCATAATGATAGAGGTTATTCTGAATACCCAAATCTAATTTCGCTTCATTCTTTAAAAAACTCACTGCCTTACTTCTCAGGTAGAAGCTATAGTTAAACTCGTTACGAAGGTCTGTTACTCTTGTGGAGTCATTTGTTTCGGTATAATCTCTAGAGGGCAACACTGGAAAGGCTCCAAATAGATCCTCTTCATTTCTGAAAAAACGATAGCGGTCGCGGGTATATGAGATTGAGTGAGACACCCTTTGCGTTGGAAGTATTCTTTCGGATCCATTCGTACCGGGCAGGCTGTCCTTTCTTCCAATATAATAGTATTGCCTAAGGAAATACTGGGTGCGACGCCAAATCTGCATGGGGCGGTCTGCACCGGTAGCTGCCAAACGAACTGCCTCAGCATTTTTTGCAAGTGATTCGCCTTTAAATATGGTGTCATTAATTGTCGAACCGTTTTCACCGGCTTTAATTTTATTAAAAAGTATATCACCCACTATATTATACCTTTTGTTCGGCGATTCATACCAGGCAAATAAAGCGGCATTTAGATGATCAGATTTCTGATTTTTATAAAGTCCGTCTCCACCAAGTCTGTTAAAATTCGCACCTATATTTAGATTGGGTTTGACATTTTGCGAATGGGTAACTTTAAAGGTCTGTTCAACGGTTTTGCCGTTAACATAATAAAGTTCTGTATAAGGTGTTCTGGTACGGTAAAATCGCAAAGAATCCTGCGTCAGACGATATAGGTCCAGAGAATGAAATCCCGCGTCGAACCCGATAGTTTTAGAAGGCCGGAAAAGCATTTCCCGGTAAGCGATTCCGTTAACTCCCAATCCAATAGTAGGATTCTCCGGTTGGTATAGTGCGCTGTAATTCTGGAAGTTTATCAGAGTTGTGTCGATTCCAATAGTTTGTGTACCCTCTCTGAATAATTTTAAATTAGTATAACGGACGAATTTTGATGTATATATAACGGAATCCTGAGAAAACTCCTCCTTCAGTCTCAATGAGTCCAGGCTCATCGTTCCACCCGCAGAAGATGGTGGAACTTGTCCAAAAGCGTTCGCAGTCCACAGCAAAACAATAAATAAAACTAAATGCTTAATCATTTAATTGTAGAAGTAGCTCCTTTAATACCTTTGTCATTTTCGGCTCAGCATCAGTGGCAGTTTTAATGATTTCTTCAAGTGAAACTGCTTGTAGTGAATCGGGAAAACCCTCATCAGTAACCACAGAGATTGCGAAAACGGGCAATGCCATATGATTTGCTACAATGACTTCCGGGACGGTGCTCATTCCCACCGCATCTCCGCCTATGATACGTAAGTACCGGTACTCGGCCCGCGTTTCGAGATTGGGGCCATCAACTGCAACATAAACTCCCTTATGACAATCAATATTGTTCTTTTTGGCAATTGCCATGCCTGCAGAAATCATCTCTTTATTGTATGGTTCGCTCATATCCGGAAAACGGGGTCCTAGATTTTCTGAATTTCTACCCCGTAACGGGTTATCTGTCTGTAAGTTAATGTGATCATCTATAATCATCAGATCGCCTTTTCTGAAATCAGGGTTAAGCGCACCACTGGCATTTGAGATTATTAGTTTTGAGATTCCGAGCATCTTCATCACCCTTACCGGGAATGTGATCTGTTTCATATCATAGCCCTCATAATAGTGCAGTCGTCCCTGCATGGCAACAACTCGCTTTCCACCAAGCATCCCAAATATCAAACGGCCAGAATGAAATTCAAGTGTAGAGATTGGAAAGTTAGGAATATTGGAATACATTAATTTATGGCTAATTTCTATATCGTCCACAAGTCCGCCTAGTCCAGTCCCCAATACGATCCCTATCTCCGGTTCAAAATCACCTATTTTCTTTTTAATATATTCAGTGGTCAATGGTAGATTCTGCTGCATAATTTTCTATTAATTCATTAAAACGAGCTCGTTCAGGCTCATGAATCTCTGCCCGGACAGGCAGATAATAAACCGGTAAATCGTTTAAAAGTTCTTTTACCTCAACAGATCCCAGCCTTTGAGCATCTTTTTCAGTGGTTATTATTAGTTTATCATCCGCTACTACTGCGTTAAATGCTTGTACAAGTCTAATTATATTTCGTTTGCTGAAGTTGTGATGATCCGGGTAGCTATGGTGAGTTATGAACTGCGTATAACCCCCTATTCCTGACAATAAAGGTGCAGGATTAGCAATACCGGTAAGTAAAATGATCTTTGCCGATACTTTGATAGAAAGTAATGCCCGATCTTCCATTTCTTGATTAATAGGCTTCAGATCACCATATTCCAGATATGAATAAAATACCTCCTGTTGATTTATTGGTTTGACCAAGCCTAAGATTTCTTGCCGGTCGGGCTGATTCAGCCCTGGTGGCGTTTTCGTTATCACAAGAATGTCTGCCCTGTCCTTTTCCCAAACCGGTTCCCGCAAATCTCCCGCAGGTAGTAACATCTTAAAATTGGAAATATCATTATAATCAAAAAGTAAAATGCTAAATCCTGGCCTTAATGCCCTATGCTGGTATGCGTCATCAAGGATAATAAGTCCATGGGATTTCTCCAGCCTTATTACCGCTTCTACCCTATTTTCGCACACAGCAACGGTTATGTCAGTAAATTTTTTTTTGAACTGTAAGGGCTCATCTCCTACCTCAGTACTCAAGGAATTTTCTTGCACCAAACGGAAGCCTTTTGATCGTCTTCCATATCCTCTGCTAAGGGTAGCCAATTTATATTTATCCTTCAACAGGCGAACTAAATATTCAGTCATTGGACTCTTCCCGGAACCTCCAACAGAAAGGTTACCAACAGAAATAATGGGTAAATCAAATTCCTTTGAGCTCAGGATACCCAGGTCAAATGCCAGATTACGCATAATCACTCCCAAACCATAAATTAAAGACAAGGGAAATAATAGTGACCTCAGTGATTTCATAAAAATAGACTTAAGCAAAAATACACTTTTGATTTCATCCTTCTGAGGTAAGACGAAACCCTGGTTTACAAAGATAGTTTGGCGTATGTCGGTGAGGTTATCCCCGGTTGATCTATTGATGCAAAACTCCCATCATAGGCCAGAAGTAGGTTTTGCCTAATGGATACACAGTAGCGGCTCTGATGATAAGAAACCCGGATTTTAGATGTTAGTTACTAAAAAGCTTTTTATAGAATTGAAGTCCTTCTATTGCAAGTTCATCAGAGCTGTTCGCTAATGGCCGCCATATACTGGCAGCCCGGGCAATCTCTTCTGATACTTCCCCAAAGGTTTCTATGACGATAGCCCGGTCATATTCTATATCAATGAGCGCATCCCTAATGCCTACCCAGTCTACATTTCCTGTTCCGGGAGTACCTCTGTCACTCTCGTTTCCCTGGATGTGACATAGGAGATCTTTGCCAATCTTACGTATGGTTTCCGGAATGCTCTTCTCTTCGATATTACAGTGAAAGGTGTCTAACTGAATTTTAATATTAGGATGACCTGTTTCCTTAACTAATGAAATAGCCTGGTCTGCGGTGTTGATCATATCCGTTTCAAACCTGTTCAATGGCTCCAGGCCCACAATAATTCCGTTGTCTTCGGCGAACTTCCCTACCTTAATAAGGTTCTCTATGCACCAGCCCCTCTCTCTCTTTTTCTGATCGTCGGAAATAAACCTGGTTTTGCCAACTGCCGAATATACCGGCCCGCCGAATATCGGGCTTCCCATATCCCTGGCAATACTTATACAGTCGGTAATATAACTCAGGCCCTTTGCCCGGATAGCGGGGTCATTGCTGGAAATATCTCTCTCCGGCCCAAAGGCCCCGCTAATTGTGACCTGTAAGCCAGTGTCTTTTACAATCTCTTTAAGCTTCACCCAATCGATCAGATCTCTGTTCTCAACCGCTACTTCGATAATGTCAAAACCCATGTCCTTGATCTTATAAACAAGGTCAAAAGATTTTGTACTAAAAGGCGAAGCCCATAGAAACGTACTTACTCCAAACTGCATAAAAATTAAATAAGAAATCCGAATATTATTTCACAATTACAATTCAAAATCAGGAATACTCACCCGCTTCCCATGGTTCATTGCCGACTCATGTGCGCAAATACCAGCACAGGTATAATTGGCAGCTACATCCGCATCCACAGCTGAGTTTCGGCCTTCAATAATAGCGGCTACAAATTCCTGCACCAGGTGAGGGTGTGAACCTCCATGCCCGGCACCCTGAAGAAAAGAAACATGGTTAGGATCATCTATTTTTTCCCGCCGCGTAAAGTGAGCAATTTCTTCAATAAGCATTTGATCAGTGTCAGGAACATCTATTCTCCGGGCACTCTCACCACCGTCGAAAATGATATGTGTTTCATCCTGCAATTGTTCCCATTCAAACGACATCTTCGTGCCGTATACATCATAGCTTTCCCGGTATTGCCTGACGACATCAAATAAAGACCGCGTAGCCTCCGCAATTACATCCGAATTTTTCAAGGTGAAAGTTGCTGTTTCCACCGCGAAAGGCGAGCCATATTGTTTGGCAAGGTCGTCACTTAGCCTTCCTGAGCCATGGCAAACAACGGTTTCTGCTTTTGTGTTATTAATTCGTAGAAGCGGCGATATGGCGTGCGTACCGTTAAGCATAGGGGGAAAGCCCTTCCAGTATTCAGCCCATCCTTCCATGCTCATATCCTGGATATGCGATCCTCTGACAAATTGGATCTTTCCAAGAGCGCCGGTTTCCGCAAGCTTCAGGCCGTAAAGAAACTCTCGGGTATACAAGGCTGTTTCCATCATCATATACACTTTATTGGCTTTACGTTTTGCCTCTACAATGGCTTTACAATCTTCCACGGTCATGGCCATAGGTATAGTACATGCGGTATGCTTATTGGCATTTAAAGAGGCCAGGGTCATTTTTGCATGCTCCGGAACTGGCGTAACGATGTGAATGGCATCTACATCACTGCGCTTGGGAATATCTTCGAAATTCTCGAAACAGAGATCTTTATCAAGATTGAATTTGGCCGCAAGCTCTGCAAGGGTGTTTTTGTTGCGGGTACAAATGCCTACAGCTTTAATATTAGGATGGCTCTGATAAATTGGAATGAATTCTTTCCCAAAACCCATCCCTACAATAACTACGGTAATTTTTCTGTCGTCCATTTTTTAGCTTGTTTGAATATACATAAATTAGTGTCTTATTTCCGGGCTACCCATTTAACTGTGTTGCGTAAAAGCGTTTGATAGTTAGCAATATTATGCGATTCCGCATCATGTCCGAGGGAGATTGCAGCAATCCTGGCATTGGGATTTTTCACCACAAAAACTGTGGGGTAAATCTTATCGGAACCAGCAACGGTATTGGTGGCCAGCACTTCAATGCCTGGCCCTGCTGGATCGGGTATATAATAATATCGTTCATCTTTCAACGTAAACCCTGATTCTACTCCCTTTGTGATCGGGTGATTCGTATTCACCACATTAAACTGAAAACTGCCGTAACGGTCGTGGCCCCTTGAGCCACCGCCTGCTAATTGGAGGTTATACTCCGGCCAATCCTTCCAGTTATACCATAATGCAGCGTGAGATAATACGATACCCTTCCCCTGAGCCGCAAAATCGAATATGGCTTTACGAACGTTCGGATCTTTGATGGGCTGGTTGTTGCTTAGAAAAAGTACGTCAGACTGTTTAAGGTATTCCCCAATAGAGTCTGTATTACTCGTGTAGGTAACCGTAGCCAGACCGTCAGTGCTTAAGGTTTTCGCATCCGCATCTTTATACCAGGTATCGAAATTATGCGAGGATCCCCCACCGACCATTAAAACCCGGATACTTTTGGATGAAGCATTGGTTCCGGCCGACTTGACAGCACATGAACCCAATAAAACGCAAATAAGTCCGCAAACAAGTATTGAAAACACCCTGCGGGAAGATTGGAAAAGTCGATCGACTATCATGTTAGTGTGTATTAGTGTTTAAATCTGTGGTTAATTTTATTTAGTTACTCTCATTATCCCATTCATGCCCCTCCAGTGTCCCGGGAAGGTACAAACGAATGGGTAATCGCCCGGTTGGCTGGGTACGGTAAAGGTTAACTGGAAGCTTTCTTCCGGGTTTAGCAGCTTAATTGACTGCAATACCTCCGGCATGTCTGGTACATAATTTTTATCCGCGGCTTTCGGATCTCTTAGCATGGCATCAGCCGCTGCACCCACCTTCGGCAGGGAACCCGGTTTTATGATCAGCAAATTATGCTGCATACCGTCAGGGTTTTGAAAATCAATGGTAATCTTTTGGCCCGCTTTAACATTAAATAATTTTTTATCATACTGCATCATATCAGGTACTACTTTGATACTAATTACCACCGATGCTACTGTAGTCGGGCCTGAGGTGGCAGAAGTTGTGATAACTGGATCCTTCAGTTCGATTGTTGCATTTTGCATTTCCCCTCTCAATTGAAACTGTCCCTGGTAATTGCCTACCCGTTCGTTCCCATCTATGTCCCTTCCGATGCGGAATTCCTGAACTAAAGGCTTGCTAAATAGAGAAGGCGCCATAGCATGGCCTACGCTTCTTCCATCTACCCGGAGGTCCATCATTCCGGTATGGCTTAGACTTGCCAATACATCGGAACGTTCCTTCAGCGTATCGACGCTTTGTATGATATAGTTTTTGCCTTCCTGATTCACCTGGAAATTCAGCCTTCCATCCTGTAGAAATAATGCATACCCATCCGTTTTATTCCCCTGGGCCGCGATCACTCCCTGTAAGCCTCCTCCTCTTCGTATCAAGGTGGTTTTGATAATCAATTCTTTTCCCGTGACATTCGGAGAAACAATAAATGGAGCCCTTCTGTCCAGTACATAAATTTCCTGATTCACCAGGGTAGTCAAACGATCACTGAAATTCAATTTAGCAGGATCAGCCGATGACTGAACAGTAGCAGCAGCAGCGAGGAAGCCTTCGCGTTGAGCTATTACCGCGGCAGATATTGCTTTCACAATCCATTCGTCTTTTTCATTTTCCGGATCTTTGCTGGCTTCATAAAGCAAGGCTCCCAATTCCCTGGACGGCGGCAGGGCTGTAAAAGCAAGGAGTACGCTCTTGCGGACATTTAAGTTCCGGTCCCTGATCAAACCGCTTTGCTGGATAATTCCAGAGCTTTGCTGGTTGTTGGGCAATACTTCAACTGCCGCCTTTCTGACTCCTGCTGCAGGATGCGAAAAAGCCTTGGTTACAACTTGTAATGCCTCCGGATTTGATGGATTCAACACACCCAAGCCTTGTAAAGTCCAGAGTGCATTCACTGCCGGCCCGTTCAGCCCGATTTCATCAACTTTTTGGTCATTTATCAGCTTGTAAAGTCCGGGAAGCGCAGCCAGATTTTTTGACTCCACGAGCAAACGCTGTGCAGTGATGCGCCAGAACATATTATCGCTTTCCATACCTGCTAATAAGCCGGGAACGTCACCAGCGGTTAATTTAACTGGAGTATATGATTTTCCTTGTTTATATACGATCCGGTAAACCCGGCCACGGTCAAGATCCCTTAAATTAGTGGCGAGGGCATTGCCCTGGCCGCCTTTCTGATCTGCCTGTGTAAGCGGCAGGATTACTTCAGTAGGAGCCTGACGCGGAACAAATGTATTGTGCTGTATAATGAAATTGTACCAGTCAGCAACCCACACTGCACCATCCGGCCCCACTTCTGCCTGAACAGGGCCAACCCATTCGTCCGAACTTGCTAATAGGTTCCATCCATCCTTTTCCGTGAACCCCGCTCCTTTCGGCTCCATAACCGCATTATGAATAAGTCGTACAGTAGGTTCGCAGATGAGAGCAATTCTGTTCCAGTATTCCTTTGGAAAATTCCTGGCGGTATACAGATGATGCCCAGCGGCAGATGTAAATCCGCCGACCACATCCACCTGGCGCAGGTTGGGGGTCATCGCATGAACATCATAATGTCCGTCCAGCTTTTGAACCGCCTGAATATTATTTCCCGACAGGCCCCTTTGCATGTATTTTGCAGGCATTGAATAATATGCACTATGGGTGTTATTAGCTGTCGATATAAATACGTTATTGTCTTCCGAGAACCCGAGACCCCAGGTATTATTACTGGTTGAGGCCAGGTACTCAAGGTTTTTCCCATCTACGTCAAGGCGATAAACACCCTGACCAAATCTTACACTATTTCCGTTAATAGTACCGTTAAAGCCGGAATAGCCCAGCACGCCCCAAATTTTATTGTCGAACCCATATTGCAGATTAGATGGTCCGGCGTGTGTATCGTTCTTGCCAAAACCTGTTATAATATTCTCGCGAATATCTGCCTTGTCATCGCCATTGGTATCCTTCAAAAACACAAAGTTCGGGGCCATTGATACGATTACACCTCCGTTGGCAAAAACCATGCTTGTTGGAATATTGAGCTTATCTGCAAATACGGTAAACTTATCTGCTTTTCCATCACCGTTTGTATCTTCACAAATCTTGATCCGATCGTTGGCAGCACCATCAGTTTCAATAAAAGTGTTAGGATAATCCACAGATTCTACAATCCATAGCCGGCCTTTTTC
Source organism: Daejeonella sp. (assembly GCF_046590655.1). Classification (GTDB taxonomy): domain Bacteria; phylum Bacteroidota; class Bacteroidia; order Sphingobacteriales; family Sphingobacteriaceae; genus Daejeonella. The sequence continues at coordinate 48,344 of NZ_JBKJUM010000059.1, read as the reverse complement.
ATCCCACGACATAGCAATGGGGTTGGTGATGTCAGGTTCAGCAGCGAAAAGCTTGATTTCAAAACCGACCGGCACCTGCATAAGCTTCATAGATTCTTCAGGGCTTAATCCTTCCTGTACTTTTGGAACAAGGTGGCGCGCCATAAAATTCGAAAGGGTATCCGCATATATATCCACATCCGGAATTTTCAGCGCTGCTATCTGGTTCTTAACCCGATCGCCAACAGCCCAGAGAATTCCATTAGTAAGTAATTTCAAAAATCCGGACTTTTTCCAGGTATTGTCATCATGCCCATAAGCCGTATAGAAGACCCTGCCTTGTCCCTGCTTCCTAATCCAGGTATATGGTTCCGTTTTGTTTCCCTCCACGCGTTCCATCAGGATCGTCATATCCGGATTTAACTTTTGATGAACATAGGTTTCATCAGTCGTTTCGAATTCTGAAAGCCCTGTGGTGACAGGATGAGATTTATTCGTCATCCGGGCCGTAAAAGAGCCTTTTCCATGCGATGCAAATTGACCGCCAATTGCTTTAATATACCATTCTGAATTTTTAAAACATCCCGAAGCCGAATGCAGAGGAATTAAGCCCTTTCCGCCTTCGACGAAATTCTTCAATGCCGTTTCCTGCGACGCCGAGATAGTATCGTGATTGGCATAAATGACCAGGCCATCATATTTAGACAGGTTATCGGAATTTAAATCGCTAAGCTCCGTTGTATAACTAATATTTATTCCGCTTTTAAATGTAGCTATAGCAAGCCAGGGCGCGTATTTCCCCGAATCATGATGTTTACTTACATTTCCTAAGAATAAAATTTCGGCCCGCCGGGGACTGATATCATTACGTACTGCATTTCTTCCACCTGTTAAGGATTTATTGGAACAGCCGTTTACAAGCAGGCTCATCAAGAGAAACAAACAAAAGATTCTTCCCATGGGTAGGTGTTTTAAATATTTCATCAGGTAACAATATTAATTTTTTAAAAATTTACTTTTCTCCTGGGTTATTTACTGGGATACCCGGCTTCATAGGCACACCAAAATTAGGGCTTCCATCTGCTTTCCAGCTAAAGCGCTGAGCCCGCGGGGCGCGTTTCTTTCCGCAGCCTTGCCCGGGTTCTGAATTGGCGTGATAAAGTATCCAGTCTTCCTTACCGTCGGGCGATTTGAAAAAGGAGTTATGCCCCGGTGCATACACCTTATTTTCGGGCGACTTCTCAAATACAGGCATGCTTTTTTTCCGCCATGACGCAGCGTCCAGAAGATCGTCTTTACCGGTGAATGTGAGCAGGCCTAATGCATAGAAATCCGTCCAGCATCCGCTTGCCGAAAACACGATGAACAGCTTGTCTTTGTTCTTTAAAAACTGGGGGCCTTCGTTTACGTCCACATGCGGAGGATTGTTCGGATCGTTTAGATCGCCGTTCTTTTCCCACTCGTATTGGGGCGTAGCAATCATCACCCGTTCCGATCCGATTGTCCATGGGTTCTTCATTTTCGCGATATAAATATTTTGGCGCACATTAACATCGCCTTCCCATCCCGACCATATCATGTATAACTGTCCTTTATGCCTAAAAATATTGGCATCAATGGCCCATTTATCGGTCGGGGCTGCAACCTTTCCTTTAAATGTCCACTCTCCTTTAAACGGATCATTAGAGGAGTTTTCGAGCACATACATCCGGTGATTTTCATTTTTACCGTTGTCAGCTGCAAAGTAGGCGTACCATTTACCCTTAATAAAGTGAAACTCGGGCGCCCATAAGCTTTTAGAATATAACTGCCCCGGAGGCGGGGTCCAGATTATGGTTTGTTTTGCAGAAACCAGGTCGGCCAGGTTTTTGGTCTTCCACAATCCAATTTTATCTCCGAGGGTATGTGTATAATAATAATTTCCCTTCCTGTAAAAGCTAAACGGATCAGCTCCGGAGGGTAACAGAGGATTTGTAAATGTATTTTCCTGCGCAAACGCAGCAATAGCAGTTATCAGCAGCGAACTCAACAGAAATAGTATCTTCTTCATAAGCCACGGCTCTTGGTTATCATTTCATTCTTGTTATAGCAAATATGCTGTTTATTACTTCAGCCATACCTGCTGTGTAGACGCATCGTTAGCTGCAATATTCTTTTTATTTCTTTTGGCTTACAATACAATTGTAAGTTTTATTGTGAGGCAAAACTTACTACATGTTATCCAATTATGACTTTATTATATCAATATTTAAGTACAAAATATCAATTATAGGATAATATTATGAAGGCGCATGGTTGATCGATAGAAAATTTTCGAATCTGAGCTATTTTGTGATCTAAAAAATACAACCGTCTATAATAGGATTTATGCTATGTATGATTTATCGCGTCCGCTGTAGAACGAGGTATTAAATGAATTGAACGCAGCGGTTGCGTCGGCGGGTGTGAAGGATGCCACTTGGAAAGCATTCCGATAATCCCTAAATTGTGTCATAAATATCTTTCGAAAACCAGACATCAAGATATATTATTACTTCATGAAACATGTAATATCAAAGTCGGCTATTCCGGAAAATAAAGCCTTTATCATCAAAAAAATAGATGCTTCTTATTTCGATCCCACGTTTCACATACATCCCGAGTTTCAGCTCTCGTTTGTGACAAAAGGAGAAGGAACGCGTTTTGTGGGCGACAATATTAAGTCCTTTAAGGCGGGCGACCTGGTGTTAACAGGCCCAAACCTGCCGCATGTATGGCGGAATGACAACAAGTATTTTGAAAAGAACAGCCAGCTAAGCACTACCGTAATTGTAATTTATTTCCATGATCATTTCCTTGGCGAAACTCTGCATCAGAAGGAAGAAATGGATAGTATTAAAAGGCTCTTCCAAAAATCTGAGCGCGGCCTTGAGATTACCGGAACCACGAAAACCAAGGTATGTCAAATGATGAGGGCACTGTTGGGCCTGCGAGGAATGGACAGCATTATTCACCTGCTTAAAATATTAGACGTCCTGGCAAAATCCAATGAGTGCAATGTCATTACTCACAATCATCTGGCATCATCAAACACTGAAGCTGAAACTAACCGAATGGACAAAGTTTACGGGTACGTGATGAAAAATTTCAGGCAAAAGATAAAACTAGAAGAAGTTGCAGCTTTAGTAAATATGACCCGTACTTCATTCAGCAGATATTTTAAATCGCGTGTCAATAAGTCATTTTCCGATTTCCTAAAGGAAATCCGGATAGAATATGCCTGCAAATTACTTCAGGAAGAAAAAATGAATATAGATTCCATTGGCTATGAGTGCGGGTTCCAAACTCTTTCTAACTTCAACAAGCAATTTAAGAACGTAATGAAGAAGCAGCCGCATTCTTACAGAAATGAGTATTTACAGGTTTCCTCGGATTCATATCGCAATTAATCGGAGGCTGGATATTTATCATATTTTACTACTTTGGAGAAAAAAACAATGAGTAAAACTTCAATAGTGATAGCTTGTCTTTTAGCCTGTACCATGAGTGTACGCGCACAAGAAAAAATTGACCGAAAACTAAATTTGAAGCTTCAGGAACTGGTAACAGGATTTCAGGGAAATGTCGGAATCTACGTTCAAAACTTAAAGACAGGCAAGATTGCTCAAGTAAATGCTGACACAATTTTTCCTACTGCAAGTATGATCAAAGTGCCGATCATGATAGGCGTATTCGATAAAATTGAGAAAGGCGAGCTGAAGTATGATGAAAGCCTGATTTATAAAGATAGTTTGCTTTATGCAGGAGAGGATATTCTAGGATCATTTAAAGATGGTGAGAAAATCAAACTTGGCAAGATTCAAATGTTAAGTATCACAACAAGCGATAATACTGCAAGCTTATGGCTGCAAAAACTCGTGGGAGGGGAAAATATAAACAAGTGGCTGGAAGCAAATGGCTTTATCTATACCCGGATGAACTCCCGTACAGCGGGCAGGCAAGGAGAATGGCGTAAATATGGCTGGGGACAAACCACACCCCGGGAAATGGCAAATTTGGTAAAAATGATCCATCACGGTACTGCAGTAAGTGCTGCCGCCAGTGAGAGGATGTATCGTAATATGGTACGAATTTATTGGGATGCGGAGGCCTTATCGCAGATCCCGCCTTACGTTCAGGCCGCTTCTAAGCAAGGTGCCGTAGACCGCTCACGTTCAGAAGTAGTTTTAGTAAATGCTCCCCATGGCGATTATGTATTCTGCATAGCTACCAATAATCAAAAAGACATCAGCTGGACTTCGGATAACGACGGATACCAAATGATCCGGAATCTTTCAAAATTACTCTGGAATTATTTCGAGCCTAAATCGCAATGGAAACCTTCCGCAGGGTTAGAAAAATATGCGGATTAAAAGTTTTTCCCAAAACTCTTCTGCGCTACTTAACTTCAGTTTTTTCAGAGTTACTTACAAAGGCAATAGATTTACTATCCGGCGACCATGAGTTTACATTGATGGTCCCCTGTCCGCCATATAGATAAGCAATTACTTTTGGAGCCCCCCCGTTTACCGGCATCAGCCTTAAGGTTACCCTTTGGTAAGAGGGGTGGGAATCCGGATCGATATCCGGAAGAAAAGAAATATAGGCTATCCATTTACCATCCGGTGAAATGTGAGGAAACCAATTGTTGTTCTCATCAAAAGTCAACTGTTCCTTTCCGGTTCCATCGGGCTTCATCCGCCATAACTGCATGGTACCGGTAGGGTTGGCATTGTAATAAATATATTTCCCGTCGGGAGAGTACTCCGGTCCATCAACATGTCCTGAAGTATTGGTAGTAAGAGCCTTTTCAACCTTCGTATTAATATCTGCAGCATATAAATTATAAACTTTGCTCCCATTACGCTGCCCTACGAAAAGGAGATCCTTATTATTTGGTGCCCAGCCATGCCAGTAAGAAGGCGTTTCTGCAGTGATTTGTCTGGGAATTCCGCCTGATAAAGGCAATACATATATCACAGATCCGCCATTTGCACCTGCGGCGCTGATAGCAAGCATTTTATTGTCAAAGGATATACCATGGTCATTATTAATACTTTTCACTTCCCCTGTATTTAATTTTTCTGCAACTCCGCCTCCCGCCGCTATGGTGTAAAGGGCTCCTCGCTCATTAAACAGTAATCTCCTTCCATCAGGCATCCAGTTGGGGGCTTCAAAACGCCCGGAGCTTTCCATGATCACTCTTCTCTTTCCATCTGCGATACTCATGGTTTCCAACCGACAGCCCAAAATTCCCTGGTTGGAGCTAAGGGTTTTCCGTACTGCAGGGTTAGGATGGTAATTAGTAGGAACAGGCTTGTCAATCCTCACATTCCAAACTTTGGCTTCCTCTACCACATCAGGATCATGCGATGAAATAAATAGGCCAGCCAATACCTCATCAGACATTTCGGGCATCTCACGAGTCCCCACTTCATGAAGCGGCTCGCCCCAGTTAGCTACCCGCATCGTTACTTTCTTTCCCTGCCTTTCTAACTGAATAACCTGAAGTTTCTTCTTCGCGTAGAATATTTCGTCCTGCGGGTCTCGCATAAAAGCACCCCTTATTGACCTCCAATGCATCACCGTAAGCCCGTCGCCATGGACCACAGCGCTAATGCTGGCGGAAGCTTCATCATTACTTTCGCGAATCATCCAGCCAATTTTACGGTGCAAATTTCCTTTGTCACCTACAAACTGAAAATTTGCCGTAAGTATGAAATCACCCTTGATCTTGTTATATAGGTACTGGAACTCATCCCTATTGAACCATACATTATAACCCGCGCCTTTAATGGAATATGTTTGGGTCTCCGCGTCATACCCGGAAGAACCAGCGAGCTTTGGCTTTCCGATATCCGCATGATTTTGAAATATCCCTACCGGCGCTGATTGAGCGAAGGTTAATAAGGTAATTAAGCAAAAGAGAATTGAAATCGATAGTTTTTTCATAGATGTTGGCCATTTAAACAATGTAGCTCAGCGAAGCGTTTAGAAATTTATAGCATTATCTCAAATATTATTCGAAGCTAATAAAAATTAGAAATAAACGGACTCAAAGAAAAGCAAGGTTATTAATGAGCAATGTGAATATTTAAATAATTAATTCCAATAAATAATGCAAAATGAATTCCTAACAGGAATTGTTTACTCGCAGCAGCGGTTACCTTACTGGCGGCAAACTCTTTCCATCAAACCGATGAGCTTAGGGTACCTTAATTACAATGAAGCCTCATTTACTCCATTGTGGAGCCTGGATAAGATCGGGCCAGGCAAACTGCATACGATTGCTCCGTTTAGGATGATTAATCAATCTAACGATGCTATTACTGAGAAGAACCTAAAAGGGAAGATAACACTTGTAAACTTTTTCTTTACAGCCTGCCAGTCAGTTTGCCCAAAAATGAAGAACACCATGAAAAAGGTGCATTCCAATTTTGAAGATAATTCCAGAGTACTCTTTCTCTCCTACAGTGTCACACCTGAAAATGACACAGTCGAAAAGCTTGCCGAATATGCCAGATCAAATGGCATTCCAGGAAAGCAATGGAATCTCCTTACTGGAGATAAAACGGAAATATATAAACTGGCAAGGAAAAGCTATTTTATTGAAGAAGAGCCCGGACTGTCAAAATCCGTAAGGCAATTCCTACACACTGAAAACCTGGTTCTTATTGATGGAGAAGGACATATACGGGGCTTATATAATGGTACGCTTGAAGCTGAAGAGCCACGGATTAGTGAAGATATACTAGGATTACTTAAAGATTTGTAAATCTGCTTTCTGCATGTATATTCCGGTGAAACTGGTTCTTCGTCATTTTTGGTGAATTATGCGGAATTTGCCAATATTCAGGTATTTCCTGATAGTCACCCGGCTACCGTTGACTGCTCTGGCTATTTGCCGGATTGAAAAGCCTTTGGCATGAAGCTCTTTGACCTTACCAAATTTATGCTGCTTGTCAACACTAATATCAGCGGAGGAAAGTATCGTTTCGCTAGTCTCTATTTTATTTCGGTTTAGCTGTTGAATAAAATCTGCTTGTGGATTCTCATATCGAGGATTAATATAAAGATTAAATGCTTCTCTAAGCTCTTTTCCTTTGGATTGAAAAACCCGTTTAGTCGCTTCACCAAGATTCATCAGCAAATGAAAACAGTCCGCAACCTGTCTGTCTTGAGGAGCACCCGTTTTTACACCTAATGCATAGGGGGCATATCTGTCTCTGGAAACTGTCGTCACTTCCGGGTGGTTTTTAAGCCATTCAGCTAACTTATCCGCCTCCCGGTCTGGTAGCAGATCGATGACTTCCTACTGTACTAAATCAAAGATAACAGTTCCATAAGTTCTTCCCTTTTTAAATGCCATTCTTGCAAGAAGATCATTTGACCGAAGCATCCTTCTGTAATAGGGCTTAATTTCACAATCGAAACGTTCGGTAAAGACCTTTCGCGGGCACTTGATAGTGGGAAAATCTGTGTTGAAAATCCACCGGGCGGAACCCCAGGAGATCAAGAAATTATTAAGCTCAATGAAGCCTACACCGTTGGGGTCAAAGACCGAATACCTGTAGATTATCTGATTTACAGGTGTTTATGTTTTTAACTATCCCAATCTTTACCCTAGTTTCGCAAGGTTTCTGGTACCAATTAGAGTACCTAATTTTTGTTTTTAATTTAGGTGCTCTAAAACGATTTTCTTGACCGTGCCGCGGATCCTAAAATGGGATCTGCGATTTATGAAGCAAAGTGTATTTCTTGTCATAGTAAGAACGGTGAAGGATATAAGTTATTGAAAAAGAAAGCGGGTTTCAGATATGTGATGGACGTGATCCCGCTGGATGCGGATCTGATCAGGGGTTCACATGAAATGATTGATAACAGCCCTGAATATCAGCTTGTTATAATTTCAGGTTTTAAGCAGGATGCAGGTGCGATCTCTGCACCAGAAGTGTTTGATATAATCTGATCGGCCTTGAAAAAATAAGCTCGGCATTACCTCAATAATTATTTTTTGCATTTATAAAATTTCTGTTACCTTAGGATATATCAAAATCCGTTTTCTTGAAACAACAATTTAATGAGCTTCCTGATATAGTTAGGCGCCTTGCCCAATTAGGTACAGAACTTGCCTACAGAGAGCTTTTTGATCTTTTATACATGCCTTCAAAGAAATTTGCATTTTGTATACTCCATTCCAATGAAGAAGCAGAAGAGGTAGCAGGGGATGTGATGATCGCTCTCTGGAAGAACAGAAAGACACTTTCATCGATCAATAATGTTCATGTGTATGCGCTGGTCATAGCAAAAAATCTCTCCTTAAATATTCTCAAGAAAAAATCAAAGAATAAAACAACTTCATTGGATAGCGTAAATATAAATTTCTTCTTTGACAGTTCCAGCCCTGAACAAATAATAATTGATAATGAATTGAAATTCAGGCTTGAAAATGCTATTCAATCATTGCCACCTAAATGTCAGCTTGTATTTAAACTGTCTAAAGAGAATAATCTGAGCTATAAGGAAATTTCCGAAATTCTATCTATATCTGTAAAAACAGTAGATGCTCATCTGGTCGCTGCCACTCAAAAACTCGCCAAAATATTTAAGGCCGAGTTTCTGATAAAATAGGGCGGAAAATAAAAATACATTCAGACTAGGGAATTCCTCTTTTATCATTGTCCTTAAAGTAAACAAACCAAAAAGTACCCTAACTACTCATGCATGAAAATCGCATAGTTGAATTATTAACCCGGAAGATTGCTGGGGAGGCTACGCATCTTGAGTTGGGTGAATTATCCTATTTGTTATCGCAGTATCCTGATGCTGTTTACTATGAGGCTTTACTTGAGCAGGTTTGGGATTTCGGACACGAAGGAGATCAGGCAGATGTGACTGAGGCCTTTGACAAGCATAAGTTAAAATTTCCTGATGATCTGGATTTTGAAGCTCCATCGAAAACAGTGGGAGGCTATTTCAAGAAATATGTTCTTGTTTATGCAACACTTGCATTGATTATTTTATCCACCAGTCTTTATTTTTCAAAGTTCTACACGTCATCACGCAAGGAAGTACGGGTGAAAATCTTTGCTGGCAAAGGCATTAGAAAGGAAATTAAACTTCCTGACGGTACCCTGGTAAGGCTTAACAGCGATAGCAGGTTGTCTTATGATCTGGATATGCAAAGTCATGATCAGCGCGATGTATCACTTACAGGGGAAGCATTTTTCAAAGTGGCTCATGACAAAGAACGCCCCTTTGTGGTTAAGACCAGTAAAATCGCAATTAAAGTTCTGGGGACGGAGTTTAATGTTAAAGAGTATCCCGGCGACCGGGAATCAGAAACTACTTTGCTGAAAGGATCTATTGAACTAACTGTTAACGGCCGCTCAGATCAGAAATTTGTACTTAAGCCATCCGAAAAATTCGCATTAGTAGAAAAAAACAGAAATTTAGCAGACAGAAACAGAAATTTGGCAGACAAGAATAGCAGCTCTGTTTTGATGATTGAAAACATATCTCCGGTGAAGCTTGGAGATCAGGAATATATACAGGAAACTTCCTGGATTGAAAATAAGCTGGTGTTTCAGAATGAATCCTTTGAAGATCTGTTACCAAAGCTGGAGCGCTGGTATAATGTGAAGATCATTCTTAATGACCCGACTATTAAGTCATACCGCTTTACAGGAATTTTTATAAAAGAGAATATTATACAGGCCTTAGAAGCCATGCAATTAATAAAATCCTTTCACTATAAACTCAACGAAAATGAAGTAAGAATTTACTGAACAAAAAAGCAGGAAATGCGCCAACATTCCCTGCCTTTAATCATCCAACCGTCGTGCGAACTAATAATCAGATTATTAACCTTGTAATCCACAAAATTATGAAAAAAAAAGAACTATGCAATAAAGTTCTGTTTCCTGAATTCTCAAACAAAAAACTCTTATTAATGCTCAACTGGACAATCATATTAACGTTTCTGCTTGTCCTGAAAGTATCAGCGAACGGTTATTCTCAAAATGTGAAAGTTGACCTTGATTTCCAGAACTTGAAATTTAAGCGGGCCTTTTCCATTCTTGAGCAAAAGGGTAATATCAGGCTATTATATAGCGAAGAGAACCTACCTGCAGATAAATTGATTACCCTTTCTGTTAAAAACACACCGGTTATGGATGTTCTGGAAATGATATTGAAAGATACAGGCCTGAAATTTCGTGTACTTGAAAACGGATTGATTGTTATATCACCTCAAAACAAAGAGATAAAGGACATTGTAGTGCGGGGCCTTGTTACAGATTCGAAAGGTGAAACTCTTCCGGGGGTAAGCATAAAACTTAAAGGAACCACAATTGGGGCTACCACTGATATGGACGGAAGGTACACCATCAATGCTGCTGATAACAACAGCGTTCTTGTCTTTACTTATATCGGATTTATCACACAGGAAGTTTCCATTAATGGACGTAATACTGTTAATGTGAAACTTGAAGCTGCGAATACAGCATTAAATGAAGTGGTGGTGGTAGGGTTTGGTACGCAGAAGAAAGCCGATCTCACAGGTGCTATTAGTACGGTATCAGGTGCGGTTCTCGCAAAACGTCCTGTTACGAATACTGCATTGGCATTGCAAGGGATGAGTCCGGGATTAACTATTCTAAATAGAGGAGGAGAACCCGGACGAGAAAACGTTGGGGTACGAATTCGGGGAGTTGGTACCTTGGGCAATTCCAACCCATTAGTATTAGTGGATGGCATTGAGCAGTCACTTTCAACTGTTGAACCCAGCAACATAGAATCACTTACCGTTTTAAAGGATGCTGCGTCCGCTGCAATTTACGGTTCGCGGGCAGCAAACGGTGTTATTCTAATTACAACCAAGCGGGGTGCCGAAAGCGGCATTTTTGTATCTTATAACAATAATATAGGATGGAAGAATCAAACTATTTTTCCTGAAAAAGCAGATCCTGTCAGCTGGTTGAGACTGGAAAATGAAGCACAGGTAAATGCTGGTGGTGCTCCTGCATTTAGCGAGAAGTATATTGAAAATGTTGCGGCTGGCACCAATCCTTTAGAATTTCCTTTCGCCAATTGGGAAGATGGAATATTTAATTACAATGCTCCCGATCAGCGTCATTCAGTCACCATATCAAGTGGTGGAACGAATGGGAAAATATTTGCTTCAGCAGACTATTTTGATTCGGATGGTATTCTCCAAAATTTTAATAACAAACAGATAAGTTTACGTCTTAATTCTGACCTGTACGTATCTAAAAAACTAACTCTCAATACGAACCTTATGTACAGAAATAGAGACTTCAGTGGACCTGGACTTACAGGTCAACAAATAGTCCAGGGTCTTCTGCACACAAATAGGAATATTGTAAGTGAATATCCTGATGGAACGTATGACTTGATAAGTGGTCAATGGAATCCACGTGCAATGGTAAGTCTGGGTGAAACTAGTAGTATTGGTGACGACATTGTTGGTCAAGTGGGCTTTACTTACGCCATTAACAAGGCACTTTCACTTGAGGGAAATGTTTCCATGAATTCAACAGGGGTTAGTGGATCTGTATTCAACGACGGACTTGCTGGTATGAGGAATTATTTGACCGGTAAACTAGTTCCAGTAGGCGGATGGTTTGCCACGAGCGTATTACGTGAAACGCAACTTAATCAAAAGGAGCTGAGCCAAAGGGCATACCTAAATTATAATAAAACTTTTGTCAAACATAAAGTTCAGGCAATGGCTGGATATGAAGAAATAGGCAACTTTCTTAAACAGACAGCTGCATCCAGGGATAACTTTTTTAGCAATGATCTCCGGAATTTAAGTGCTGGAGCCGTAAAAAATCAGACTACTGGTGGCTCTATAGAGGAATGGCGACTTCGTTCTTTTTTTAGCAGGATAAATTATTCGTTTGACGATAAATATTTATTCCAGGCTAACATAAGATATGATGGATCTTCCAGATTTAGAGAGGGTAATAGATGGGGGCTATTCCCTTCATTTTCTGCAGGATGGCGCATCTCCGAAGAAAAATTCTTAAAAGACAGCAAAATAATTAATACTCTGAAACTCAGAGGATCCTGGGGTCAATTAGGGAATCAAAACATCGGCCTTTATAGGTTTCAAAATAATTACAATCTTAGTCAGAGTTATCAATTTGGCGGTGTTGTGGTTCCTGCTGCTGCTGTTACAAACGCCGGAAACCCGGACATTACCTGGGAAACGTCAACTATGACAAATATAGGCCTGGATATGGGGTTTCTGAATGATAGACTTGAGGTGGTTGCCGAATATTTTTGGAAATACACAGACGATATTTTACTTAATTTACCGATTCCTAGCACCATTGGTGTGGCTGCTCCTTTACAAAATGCAGCAGCAGTATCTAATAACGGTTGGGAAGTGGCCTTAAATTACAGCGGTGCTCCCAGACCAGACAAGGGGTTTCAATATTCATTAGGGGTCAACTTTTCGAATGTGGTTAACAAAATAGAAGATTTGAAAGGAGCTGGCCCATTTTTTCCTGATAAATTCACTGTATGGCAAGAAGGTCAATCAATTAATTCATTACGGGGTTTAAAATCGCCTGGTTTGTACCGAACCGCTGCTGATCTGAAAAAATATCCTGCAACTCTCAATCCTAAGGTGAAAATTGGAGATATTATTTATGAAGATTTAAATGGAGATGGTGTAATCTCTCAGTCTATGTTTCCAAGAGGTGACCAATATATTATGGCAAATGAAGATCCCAAATATGAATTTGGTGTCAGATCCAATGCTTCTTATCGTGGTTTTGACATTGCAATGTTCTGGCAAGGTGTTTTACGACAGGAGCATACTATGGATGGAGCGCTGATAGAAGGTCCTAACTGGCAAAATTTTATTTCTGCAGAGATGGCTAGAGAAACGTATCATCCAATAAGAAATCCTGTTGGATCCTGGCCACTGGTAACAGCTGGTAACACATGGAATCTTAATTTGTCTGATTTCTGGCTTCAGGATACAAGATATATCAGGTTGAAAAATTTACAAATTGGATATACAATCCCTCAGAAGATGCTGGCAAGTTTGCGTGTCCATGTATCGGGTGAAAATATGTTAACCTTTACCCCCACAAAGTTTTTTGACCCTGAAACTCCCAGAGGGAGGAGTCAGTTCTCTCCGCACACTAAAATAGTTAGTGCAGGTGTGAATGTTAGGTTTTAATATTTAAAATATATAAACAAGAAAGTTATCATGAAAAAAGCTAGTATAAGTATATTGCTATGTATTTTCGTTTTTTTGGGGTGTGAGGATGATTTGAATTTGATCTCTCCTGGCGAAGCTTCTCAAACGATTTATTGGCAACAGGAAAGAGATGCACTATTGGCGGTGAATGCTGCTTATAGTGAATTAGATGGTCCACAGATGGTTCAAGAGTTAGACGCCGTTACTGATATAGGATATCGTGCTTCATCAGGTCCTGGAACATTCCATGATGTAGGTGCGGGTACAATAGACCCGGTAAATGATGCGATAACAGCTCAGTGGAGTCGATACTATAGAGGTGTCCGAAAAGCAAATGATGTGATTACCAATATTGATCGCATTAAACTTGGTGATCCTAAAGTGCTGGCAAGACTGAAAGCCGAGGCCAGATTTCTGCGCGCTTTTTATTACACACAACTATCCAGCTTGTGGGGCGATGTCCCATTATTATTGGAACCATTAGAAATCAATGACCATAGAGGTCGTGATACTAAAGTCAAAGTGGTTGATTTTGTAATTAGCGAATTAGACCTTATTATTAGTTCCAATGCTCTTCCCAAAAGTTATGGCAGCACTGATGTGGGCAGGGTAACCCATGGAGCAGCATTAGCATTAAAAACAAGGGTAGCTCTCCGTAACGGTCGGTTGGGGATAGCGCGTGATGCTGCACAAGCGGTGATGAATTTAGGCGTATATGAGTTATATCCGAATTATGGTAAGCTGTTTCAGTATGCCGGTAAAAATTCCAAAGAAGTGATTTTTGACAGGCAATACACGGTAGGTGGTAACACATATAATGCTTTTGCTTACTCTGCAGCTACCATAGGTGGAAGTTCTGTTGTAGAACCAATTCATAATTTATTTAAAAAATATGAATACAAAGGGTCGGTAAATCCCAATAATCCTTATGAGAACATTGATCCTCGGTGGAATTTTACCGCTTATTACACTGGACAACCCATCGGCAACAGTGTATATAACTCCTGGCCAGATAGTAAAACGACTGATAGGGTAAGTGCCAATGAATGGGCTACTGATCATGGCTATAATCTTAAAAAATGGATTGACTATGACTTGGATAAGGGTAATCCGGGAATTGGAGCTATTAATATGATTCTTATACGATATGCTGACGTACTTTTAATGTACGCTGAAGCAAAAATTGAATTGAATGAGCTTGACCAATCAGTATACAATGCAATAAATAATGTTCGTGGACGCCCTAGTGTTGAAATGCCGCCCATTACTACAGGTAAGACTCAATCTGAATTAAGGAAAATAGTTAGGAATGAACGTGCCGTGGAATTGGCGTTCGAAGGGTTGCGCCTATTCGATATGAACCGGTGGAAAATTGGTGAGGAAAAAGCTGGACTGGTACAAGGAATGTATTACCAGGCTCAAGGCAGCTCGAATTGGATAATTTGGAATAATGGCTTTGTAAGAAAATTTAGAGCTGATAGGGATTATCTATGGCCTATTCCTCAAGTGGAAATGGAAATTAATGACAAAATAACTCAAAATCCAAATTATTAAATTATCAATAATCATGATAGAAAATATGTCTAAATCTTGGGCAACAAACCGTAGATCATTTTTAAGATCAACTGGGGCTGTAGTACTTGGGAGTACAATTGGGTTAAATTTGGGATTTCCAAATTCCACATTTTCCCAAAGTAAAAACACATTAAAAGTCGGGTTGATAGGATGTGGTGGAAGAGGTACCGGAGCTGCCAGCCAGGCATTAAGTGCTGATCCTGATGTGGTTATTACTGCCATGGCAGATGTTTTCCAGGATCGGCTGGATGAGTCTTATGATATCCTTCTTAAGGCACATCCGGACAAGGTAAAGGTTACCAATGAAAATAAATTTGTGGGTTTCGACGCTTATAGGAAAGTAATAGAATCTGATGTGGATGTAATTTTATTGACCACTCCTCCGGGATTCCGTCCTGATCACCTTACCACTGCCATAAATGCGGGTAAACATGTTTTCTGCGAAAAGCCTGTTGCAGTGGATGCCCCTGGTGTACGTAAAGTATTGGCAGCAGCAAAAATAGCCAGGGAAAAAAGACTCTCGTTGGTATCGGGTTTCACCTTTCGATACGATGATCCCAAAAGAGCTCTTTTTGGAAAGGTGTTAGATGGGGAAATTGGTGAGATAAAAACTATTTCCTCTACCCGTAATGGTCATGGAGTTTGGTATAAGCCCAGGCAACCGGAATGGACTGAAATGGAATACCAGATGCGTAACTGGTATTATTACAACTGGTTGTCGGGAGACTTTATCGTAGAAATGATTGTACATAGTTTGGATATGATGTCATGGGCTATGGGTGATAAAATGCCTGTAAAAGCTACCGGAAGCGGAGGAAGGCAGGCCAGAGTTGCTGAGAAATTTGGGAATATATATGATCATTTTGCTATAGAATATGACTATGAGAACGGCGCCAAAGGATTTAATTTCTGTCGTCAGCAATTAGGGTGTTCAACTAGAAATACAGTGGAGATAGCCGGTACTCAGGGCAATGCTTTCATTGGTGGCGACGTACATAAAATTACCGGTAAAAACAACTGGCAGTACCAGGGCGAAAAAAAAGACCCGTACCAGACTCAACATAATGAACTTTTCGCCTCGATTCGTGAAGGTAAACCAATGAATGACGGCGAAATTATGACCAATAGTACTATGCTGGCAATTTTAAGTAGAATGGTAGGCTATAGCGGGCAGACCATCACCTGGGAGCAGGCAATCAATTCCAACCAGGTTTTAGGTCCTGAATTTAATCAGTATAGATGGGATTTGAATTGGCCTGGCCCTGGGGTTGCGATACCCGGAATTACTAAGGTTTTATAAGGAATCAGGATGCTCATATATAATATGCAATTTAACTTAAAAAAGTCGATGAACAATTCATTGAAAAGGATGCTGATGTTCCTCTGTATTATGCTGATCAGTAGCGGAATGTCTTATGCACAGGATATCATGTTTGAGTTCGGTTCCGCTAAAAGTCTGGAATCGATTGTCTCAAAATCTAAGGAGAAAGATAAGCCCTTAAAATGGGTTAATGTCAATACAACTAAGGAAACCTGGTTGGTACAGAAAGATGGCAGCTTGCTTTCTACAGGTCTGCCTATCGGGGTGGTACGGTCTGAAAAACAATATGAAAATTTTATGTTACATATTGAATGGAAACATATCGAACCAGGAGGAAATTCGGGAGTTTTCGTATGGAGCAAAGCCAATGCCGATGAGAAGAATCGTTTGCCCGATGGTGTGGAAGTTCAAATGCTCGATCTGGATTGGGTCAATCTTAATATACGGAATGGAGTTACGCCGCCGGTCGCCTATGTTCACGGCGAACTCTTTGGTGTTGGTGGGGTAGTAACTGTCCCGGATAACCCCCGAGGTACCAGAAGCAAGTCGATTGAAAACCGGGTTAAGGGGAAAGGGGAGTGGAATACCTATGATGTTGTCTGTGTTGATGGTGTGATCAAACTTGCTGTCAACGGCAAATTTGTGAATGGAATAAGCAAATCAACTCAAAAGAAGGGATATCTCTGTCTGGAAGCCGAGGGTGCACAGATTCACTTCCGTAATTTTAAGATCATTGAGCTTGCGCCTGGGGTGACTTCGGCTGATCAGGTGGCTCCAGAACTTCACTAGTAACTTCTTGGCAGGAGTGCTGCGACTCTTTAGAAAAAGCCCTGTTGTTTTAATAGGATTATATGCCACCTTATTCAAATTAAATAACAATTAAATAATAAATCCATGAAACACCTATTTTTCATATTTTCTATTTTTCTCCTTTCAGAGGCTGCTTATTCTCAGGGGAATAAGCGTATTTTTAATGGAAAAGACTTGTCTGGCTGGACAAAACACGGTACAGAACAATGGTATGTAGAAAACGGGGAAATTATATGTGAAAGCGGCCCTGATAAGAAATACGGGTATCTCTCTACCAATAATCCCTATAAAAATTTTATCCTAAACCTTAATTTTAAGCTGGAGGCTAATGGAAACAGTGGTGTATTCATTCGCTCAGGTATTAAAGGAACAAGTATTAGCGGTTGGCAGGTAGAGGTGGCGCCCCAGGATCTCCATACAGGAGGAATTTATGAATCAACTAGCGGGGGGCGTGGCTGGGTGATAAAGCCCAATCCCGAAGATGAAAAAAACCTGAACCCGGATGGCTGGAATCACTTGCGTATTCAAGCGGTGGGCGATGAAATAACAACCTGGTTAAACGGAAAGCAAATGATTCATCTCAAAGATGAAAAAATAGGAGCAGGAGAAGGAGTTATTGCCCTTCAGATCCACAGTGGGGGTGGTATTAAAGTCAGATGGAAAGATATACGCATTAAAGAACTAAAATAGCTTCTTCCATTCAGAACTTTCGGAAGCTTAAAAGATTTGGATTAATAATGAATAAATTGTTGTCAGATGATAACCATCATATTATCTTCTTTATTTGCTCAGCAATCCAATACTGAGCCCCTGAGAATTATTGCATTTGGAGCCCATCCGGATGACAGTGAATTAAAAGCAGGTGGTGTGGCTGCCTTACGGGCTGCACAAGGACATACTGATACCCCTCCCACCAAAAAGAACCCCGTTTTTATGTATTATTCTGATGGTTTTCAGAGACCATATCCTTTTGAGCCTACCATTGTTATAGGTATTGATGAAGTTGCTGAAAAAAATGGAACTGCATCAGGTCTATGCCCTCACAATTTGCGGATGCAGATTCCTGGGCAGGTAGGACTTTACCCAATGTCCCACAGAATACACAACAGCGACAGGAGTATATTCTGGGAATTCACCAAAAAGCAACTGCTGAAGTGGCTAATTGATACCGGGATCGACTGGTGCAGCTGTATGGTCAGGACAGAGGCAGCAAATTTAAATATGCGGAAGCATTCGAACTTTTCGAATATGGCTCCCAAGTCTCTGTGGATGAGTTAAAAAAGCTTTTTCCTACCATTAAGTAAGGGAATAGATATAGCAGAAGGAATGGGATAAATTAATTACGGATAAATTAAATTACGGATAAAATACAGTAATGGATTAAGGGTCATGTTAATAAAAAATTTATGAAAGGTATTCCATTTATCATATTCCTGCTTCTTTTCAATGGTTTTAATTTCGGCTATGAAAAGGATAAAAAAACAGATTCACCGGAATTTTCACCTTATTCACAAAAGATTCCCGGATCTGATGTAAGTGTTGAATTAATTCCTGTACCCGGTGGAACATTTATGATGGGAAGCCCCGAAGGGGAAGCCGGCAGAGGTGGGGACGAAGGCCCACAACGTGAAGTAAAGGTTGACTCATTTTGGATGGGTAAATATGAAATAACCTGGGAGCAATACGATCTGTTTGTTGATGAGGAGATTTCCAATTTAAAGAACATTAAATCACCCCTAAACGCTGAAGTAAGGATTGAAGTAGATGCCATTACTTCACCCTCACCCCCGTATATAGACATGAGTTTTGGAATGGGAAGAGATGGATACCCTGCCATTAACATGACGAATTACGCTGCCCTGATGTTTGCAAAATGGCTTTCTGCAAAAACAGGTCATTTTTACAGACTGCCTACAGAAGCAGAATGGGAATATGCATGCCGTGCCGGAACTAATACCGCCTATTATTTTGGAAATAATCCTAATGAGCTGAATGAATACGCCTGGTTTCGGGATAACAGTAAAGAAGGCTATCATAAAATTGGGACAAAAACACCCAATGCATTGGGGCTGTATGATATGAATGGAAATGTTGCTGAGTGGACAATGGATCAATATATAGAGAAATATCATGAGCAGCTGGAAGGAAAAATTGCCGATAATCCCTGGTTTAAACCCACTAAGCTTTATCCCGGTTCAGTCCGAGGCGGTTCATGGATGGATGTTCGGGATGATCTTCGCTCTGCAAAACGGAAGGGCTCTTCTAAAGAATGGAAAAAGCGAGACCCCCAGCTTCCCAAAAGTATCTGGTGGCTGACGGATGCACCTTTCGTAGGCTTTAGACTCATTAGACCTAAAGAAACACCCTCAAAGGAGGAAATAGAAAATTACTATAACCAAAAACCAATTGCTGATTTCTGACCATGACTAGATTACCTAATACTATTTAATAATCTAGGTTATGTGAGATGTATTAATTAATCCGGACAGAAGATTTGTCATTAAATTAGCAAATCAGTGGAAAGAAAAACACATAAAAAGCGTTGCAAGTACGATGCTGATTTTAAACAGGAAGTATTATCGATGTTGCGAAATGGGCGATCGGTACTGGATATTTCGGAATCCTTATGGATTAGTGCTAGCCTAATCCATAAATGGAAATCACGATCGAATTTAGCTGCCTCCAGGACAAACGCATCATAAATTGACCAATTTTTCCCAGTACTGATTATCCCACCCCGCTTTAAGCCTCTTTCCCTTTACTCCAACCTTTGCGATTTTTCATTTTTTAATAGGTTTAAAGCAATTTTAAGCAGTACAGAGAAGTTTTGCGCTGCATTTTCATCTCTTTTCCTGCTTTGGTCTTCCGAGAATGCCACATCCAGTGTCCAGTGCAATTGGTTTTCTATACTCCAATGCGAGCGGATAATGTGCTGGAATTCCTTGGCAGATACCATTAAGCTTGAAATATATTACCCGACAGCCTGCTATTAAGGCTTATCACTGTTCTTAAATTCTCTTGTGCTTTCTATTTTTATTATCCTATTTAAGCCCAGCCATTTATCGCAGTTTTCAACATGCTGTAAATTTTTAATCACGCTACATTTCCGGGATTCTATTCGTCCGTGTCCCGTGTCAATATCTTCATCTATTTCGATTTCATTTGAAAACCTGAATTCATCACCTATGTGTTCAAATAACAGCTCCTGATTGTTTTTTACCCCAGAACATAATCTGCCTCTTTTTCAATAATCTTTTCAGCAATAGCTGTCTGACAGCCCATGGCATCGATAGTGACAATGCTGTTTTTCAGGCTCACTGCCGGGTCTTTATTGTTGCTCGACGACCTGTATAATTGTTTCGAGATCATTGCCAAAAGTAAACGTAAAGGGATTGAATTGGTGATACCTGCCAAAAGAGAACGGGATTATCAACAGGTCTAAATACTGGCTCAGGGCGATGAGATCGTCCGGCTGAAAACACCTAAGAATGGGTCGAAGTGGCTGGAAAACAATGAAAAAGCCAGTACCTTTTTACTCCGGAGAATATGCTGCAAAAGGCAATATCGAATACGAAAATATGCTATACTGGGCGAGGTCCGTGCGTTCCGGGGATCCCGACAATTACGAGGGCCGTGCAGCCGCATACTACTGGAAAAATGTATTCCCAAAGAAAATTGAATTCTTCAGGGGTCGCGATGGCAACCCACCTAATAACCTGCTGAATTATGGTTATGCTATTCTGAGAGCAATTGTTGCGCGGGGGCTGGTGTGCTCCGGACTGCTTCCTACTCTTGGTATCCATCACCGGAATAAATATAATGCCTACTGCCTGGCTGACGACATTATGGAGCCTTACAGGCCCTATGTGGATCAGATTGTATTAAGGATAATTGATAAGGGAGAAAATTTTTTGGAACTGGGGAATTCGATAAAAACCCAATTGCTGGGCATTGCAACCGTTGACGTACAATTCGAAAGGGGTAAAAGTCCCTTAATGGTGGGCTTGCAGAGTACCACCTTCTCCCTGGCGAAATGTTATGAAGAATCATCAAGAAAAATTACTTACCCGACAATAATGAATTTCGGCTCAAAACGTAATCACAGAAACGAAAATGAGTTTATTCAAACATGTGAAGAAGAGTACAGGACGGCCGGCGATGAAGAAGATTTACCATTTTGATAAATGCGTTTAAATGAATACAGGATCTTGTGGGTTTTAGTATTTTTCGACCTGCCGACAGAAACCAAAAAAGACCGGCAGATTTACAGCAGGTTTCGTAACGATATTATGAAAGACGGGTTTGGTATGTTTCAGTTTTCCATTTATCTGCGCCATTGCAGCAGCCGCGAAAATGCGGATGTCCATATTAAACGGGTTCAAAGACTTTTACCGCCCAAAGGCCATGTTGGCATAATGACCATTACCGATAAGCAGTTCGGAATGATGGAATTATTCTACGGGAAGGAAGAGAAAGCACTTCCAGATACCCCACAGCAATTAGAATTGTTTTAGAATGTAAAATCCGGAAGCTAAGCAACCAGATTTTTTTAATTCTAATTTTTAATTCAACTTACTGATAGTAAATACTTTGAATGCTGGTATGTTGTGGTAAATATCAGTAAATCAAAGAATGAAAGCAAATCACAAACTGCCACAGCGGAAGATATAATAGCTAGTTTGATGAGGAGAAAGCTAAGGGTCTGGAAGGGGTCAGCTAGTGTGATCCTTCGATCAAAGTATGATTTGATCGAAGGATCACACTAGATGGTAACTCGATGGTACGACTCAGGTACGTCCCAAATACTGATCGGAAGAACTATCACCTTATCTCTCGTTCACAGGATTGTCAGATTTTTGCTTTTTGAGCAGTTCGGATATCAGAATATTATGCGGCCGTTGCCGATTCTGGCATAACGATTTATAAAACGCCTTCACAGAAGGATCTTTCAACATTTTTAGAGCCACCGTCTGAGCTTCTTTGAAGCTTAATCGTTGTGCCTTCTGTCCTTCGGAGGGTTTGATATTAGACATGTCGGGGAAAGCACTCAAAATAGTTCTCCCCCACTGATCCTGGCGGATAACTACGGTCCTGTCTATATGTCCACTGAAACCGTCTAAGTTTGGATTCTTCGAAATTGCCATAAAGTTCATTTTCATTAAGTTACGAAAATAAAATCCTCACTGAAATAATTTTTTAACTTTATTTAGCTGCAAGGGATTTGCAATGAGCTACTTGCGTTATCTAAGTTTATGCTCACACAAATGGAAAAAAGCCTCACCTTGTTCCAACATCCATTTAATAAGATGCGAGCATTTACGTATAACTCCTACCTTTGCAGGAACCAAACAACCAATTATGTTAAAAGGATTTTTCAATGTACCGGAACCGGTAAATGAAACAGTATTAAATTATTCTCTGGGCAGTAAAGAGCGTAAACTATTAAAAGAAGCTATTTCTGAGGCCCGTTCCAAGGTTATCGATATTCCAATGATAATCAATGGCAAAGAGGTTATTTCAGCAAAAAAAATTGAAATACGTCCGCCGCATGATCATAAACATCTCCTTGCAACATACTCGCAGGGGGACAAGAAACATGTGACCGAAGCGATAAATGCCGCATTAAAAGCTAAATCTGCCTGGGAGAACCTGGCGTGGGAGCATCGTGCAGCCATATTTTTAAAGGCAGCAGACCTGATCGCTGGACCCTACCGATATAAACTTAACGCAGCAACGATGCTGGGGCAGTCTAAAAACGCTTATCAGGCAGAAATAGATGCGGCATGCGAGCTAATAGATTTCCTCCGATTCAATGTTAAATACATGACGGAAATTTATGAACAGCAGCCTCCTGTATCGCCAAGAGGGGTTTGGAACAGGCTTGAACAAAGACCGCTTGAAGGATTTGTTTTTGCGCTTACCCCGTTTAACTTTACAGCAATTGCCGGCAATTTACCCACTTCTGCCGCAATGATGGGAAATGTGGTCGTTTGGAAGCCTGCCAATACGCAGATCTATTCTGCAAATATATTGATGGAAATCTTCCGCCAAGCTGGATTGCCTGACGGAGTAATTAACCTCGTATTCGTTTCCGGACCTGATGCCGGCGAAGTGATATTTAATCATCCTGATTTTTCAGGTATTCACTTTACGGGATCAACAGGGGTATTTCAGGATATCTGGAAAACTATCGGCAATAACATCCACAAATATAAAACCTATCCCCGTATTGTGGGAGAAACGGGCGGTAAAGACTTTATTGTCGTTCATGCCTCTGCAGACCTTAAAGCTGCAAGTACAGCAATTGTCAGAGGGGCATTTGAATACCAGGGGCAGAAGTGTTCCGCTGCATCCAGAGTTTATGTTGCAGCATCCGTATGGCCAGCCATAAAAAAACGCATTATGGGGGATCTTGCAAAAGTAAAAACGGGCCCTGTTGAAGATTTTAGCAATTTCATAAATGCTGTTATCGATGAAAAGTCATTTGACAAACTTGTGAAATACATTGAAGCAGCCAGGAAGGATAAAAGTATAGAGATAATCTCAGGTGGTAACCATGACAAATCAAAAGGGTATTTTATTGAACCGACAATCATTGTAACCAAAGATCCACGTTACGTTACCATGTGTGAAGAACTTTTCGGGCCGGTGCTAACTGTATTCGTTTACCAGGACAAAGATTTTGAAAAAACGCTAGAGATCGTAGATACAACATCAATATATGCACTTACCGGAGCAGTGATTGCACAAGACCGATATGCTATTGGGAAAGCGACGCACGCTCTAAGAAACGCTGCTGGCAATTTTTATATAAATGATAAATGTACAGGAGCTGTTGTGGGTCAGCAGCCATTTGGAGGTGCAAGAAGTTCAGGAACAAATGACAAAGCAGGCTCTATGATCAACCTTCTTCGCTGGGTTTCTCCAAGGACAATCAAAGAAACTTTTGATCCGCCAACTGAGTACCAGTACCCTTTTTTAGAAGAAGACAAATAATTTAAATCCTGCAATCTATATTGGCAGATTGATTCACAAAAAATGGGCACCCCTGCAGGTGCCCATTCCAATTAGAATAAAATCCGGCAAGCCGGAGTGCTTCAAATTGCTAAACCGCTTTTACCGAGCCGGATAATTTCATCTCCTTTAACGGAGGAATTTCATAATGATCATGAATATTTATAAGCTGAACAATAGTTGCCTTCGTGTAAGCATTATGCTTAAAATTGTCGATTATTTCCAGCACATCTTTATCAATATACCTGGCATCGGTACCATCAATAACCACATCCGATTCTGGAGGTAAATTAATTAAAGTGTACTGAATGGCCGCTTTATTCAGGAACGATACTTCCTGAGCAAGCTTAATGGTTATTAGCTTTTTATCTCCGTTCCTTTCTATTTTATAGAAATAAGGATTACGGAGATTATTCCTTAAAATATAGAATATTCCCACCATCATTCCAACTGCAACTCCTTTGAGCAAATCCGTTAATACAACTGCCAGGATTGTAACTACAAAAGGAATAAACTGGTCCTTTCCATGATGCCACATTTTTTTAAACAACTCCAGACGCGCGAGTTTATATCCGGTAACTAACAGAATAGCTGCCAAACATGCCAGTGGAATTTGATTTAGCAGAAGTGGTATGAATAGTATAGAAAGCAACAACCATGTTCCATGAGTTATAGCACTCATCTTTGTCCGTGCACCTGAATTTACATTTACAGAAGACCTTACAATAACAGAAGTCATTGGCAAACCTCCAAGCATACCACTTGCAATATTTCCGACTCCCTGGGCTACCAATTCACGGTTTGTTGGTGAAACGCGTTTGATAGGATCAATTTTATCAACGGCTTCGATACACAGAAGAGTCTCGATACTGGCAACAATGGCTATTGTAAAGGCAACTGTCCATACATTCCTGTTATATATTTGAGAAAAGTCAGGCATTGAAAATAGACCCACTAATTCATTTAAGGAATTGACAACGGGTATGGTAACGAGGTGATCAGCTGTTAAAGCAATCGATGTACTTCGGAAAAGCAATGAAAGTAAAATACCTAATGCCACAACTAATACTGGAGCAGGGATCATATTCAGCTTTTTTATCCTCGGCCAATAAATCAGGATCAAAAGCGAAAGCACACTGATTACGACGGCTCCAAAATTTACCTTAGTAAGCGCTTCATTGATCGCAGAAAAAGTATTACTCTGGTCAGTTTGTAAAAACCTTTCATCACCTTCAAAATCCGAATCATAACCAACCGCATGAGGGAGCTGTTTCAAAATCAGGATGATACCGATAGCCGCGAGCATGCCTTCAATTACTGCTGAAGGAAAATAATTCGCAATGATACCGGCTTTTAAGAATCCCAGGAGGATTTGTAAGAATCCGGCTATCACCACTGCAAGCAAAAATGTTTGATAGGATCCCAAAGATGCTATCGCGCTAAACACAATTACCGTTAAGCCGGCGGCTGGACCACTCACGCTAAGCTGTGAACCGCTTATCGACGATACCACAATTCCACCGATAATCCCGGTAAGGATACCAGCGAATAGCGGTGCACCCGATGCCATTGCAATACCAAGGCAGAGAGGTAATGCTACAAGGAAAACAACTATTCCTGCCGGTATATCCTTTTTTAAATTATTACTTGAAAAGTATTTATTCATATTATAATGGATTTCCTCTGATCAGTTTTATATAAATACTCATCTTATTATTTTTCATTAAAATAGTCCGTATTTCGGGATTCTTCAGGCGGTTCTCACGCTTGTATTGGCTTCAAAATAGTTCTCCAAATCAAACATTTCATCGAAAAACTCTACGCAACCGTTACTTATGTCGTAAATACCACCAATGATACCTATCTCATGATTCTGTAGCATTTCCCGGATTAATCTGCTTTCCCCAACGATAGTCTCAATTTGATGATGCACGTTATTGTGAAGAACATTATTCATGAAGTCCATATTTCCAGACGTTCTGTTTTCTAAGGTTTCAACCTCGGCCTCTATTGCAGGGTCAATCATTTTAGTTAAAGAGCCCAGGTGACCCATCTCAACGCCATCGCAGGCAGCCTTTACTGCTCCACATGCCGTATGGCCGAGCACAACCACGAGTTTACTCCCTAAGACCTTCAATGTATATTCCATACTTGCAATGGCTTGCTGGCTTGCAATATTCCCTGCCAACCTGACACTGAATATATCGCCTAATCCCTGGTCAAAAATAAGTTCTGATGCGACTCTGGAGTCGCTACAACTCAGAATCGCTGCAAAAGGCCATTGACCGTCAGCCGTTTCTGTAATAGTTTGCATAAAATCTCTGTTCTTGCTTAGATTATTGCAAAAACGAGCGTTTCCTTCTTTAAGAAATTCTAAAGCTATTTGAGGTGTTAATGATTCGCGAGTTTGACCTAAATGATGTTTCATAATAATTTTCATTAATTTTTTTTGATTGATTCGTTTTGATGCTGAAAAAGAAGTACAGCGTTCTTTATCATGTTTAGAACCCCGATAACTTGTAATGGTTAATAGCGCCCCTTGCTTTCGGCATGAGACATTAATACACATTAAATCATAAAGGAATTAAAAACACAGCCCCGATTAATCAGGTTAATTTTTAAGAAAATGAACTAACAGTTAGGAGGGGGAGTCGGCACAGATGGATAAAATGCCTGAAAGGGATAGTCCCTTAACAGGATATATTTGTTGGAACAAATGTCAACTTGGGGATTGCAAAATTTAAATTTACTTGAGCCACTAAGCCATTCTCCCTTATTTAGGGAATCTTTAGCCTGATCAACTCCTTTAGTAGAGTGATTTTCTATCTCAAGCTGCATAATCACCGCATTAATCACCTCGCTATCCATATGACTTGCAACCATTGGTGCAACAGAAATAACCATCTTCGCGAAGAAGATAAATAAAAACACATAACTGAATAACTTTTTCGCGAATTTCTTTTCCATATTTGTGTATTAAATACACTATCAATAAGTAAGATGCTAATCTAGCAATTAGGGAGCCAAAAAACTGTCAGAAAACCTCAGAAACGGAAAAATTAACAAAAGAATTACATTGGGAGAATCAAGTAGCAAGTATTAAGTATTAGGACTTGGTGTCTTCAAGAATATAATGAATATTAGAATTACGGTGGGCTAGGTAGAATTATTGTACTTGATTTCGCTCTTGATACCTGATACTTATTTACTAATTTCACAAAAAAGCTGAATTTTGAATAAGAAAATAGAAATGCTGAGAAATAAGCAGGATGAAGCCCTGCTCGGCGGTGGGAAAGCCAGGATTGAAAGCCAGCATAAAAAAGGAAAGTTGACTGCACGGGAGAGGCTTCATTTCCTTCTGGATGAAAGCTCGTTTGAGGAGATAGGGATGTTAGTTACACACCGCTCAACCGATTTTGGTATGGATAGAGAAATCTATCCCGGCGACGGTGTAGTAACTGGCTACGGTACCATAAACGGTAGACTAGTTTATGTTTTTTCACAGGACTTCACTGTTTTTGGAGGTTCTCTGTCAGAAACTCATGCGGAAAAAATTTGTAAAATTATGGACCTTGCTATGAAAAACGGCGCCCCTGTAATAGGCTTAAATGATTCGGGCGGTGCACGCATACAGGAGGGAGTAGTGTCTTTAGGAGGCTATGCTGATATATTTTACCGCAATACGATGGCTTCCGGTGTAGTGCCTCAAATATCAGCAATAATGGGTCCTTGCGCCGGCGGTGCAGTATACTCCCCAGCAATTACAGATTTTGTTTTGATGGTAGAAAATACATCATACATGTTTGTTACCGGACCAAATGTAGTAAAAACAGTTACTCATGAAGAAGTTAGCTCGGAGGAATTAGGGGGAGCTAGCGCGCATTCTACTAAATCTGGTGTTACTCATTTTGCGTGCAGAAATGAAATTGAGGCGATCAATCACGTGAAAAAATTATTGAGCTATATGCCCCAAAATTGTGAGGAGCACACCCCCGCAATTCTCTATGAACCAGCTGATGAATTTAGATCCCGGTTAAATGATGTAATTCCGGAGAATAATTCGCAACCCTATGACATCCGTGAAGTAATCACAGAAGTTACAGATGAAGGATCATTTCTTGAGGTCCACAAAGATTTTGCCGAAAACATTGTGGTCGGATTCGCAAGGCTTGCAGGGCGCAGTATTGGTGTAGTAGCAAATCAACCAGCTTTTCTGGCTGGTGTACTTGATATTGACTCCTCCGTTAAGGGGGCGCGATTCGTACGTTTCTGTGATAGTTTCAATATTCCCCTGCTTGTACTTGAAGATGTACCCGGGTTTCTCCCTGGCACCGATCAGGAGTGGAATGCCATTATAACTAATGGTGCAAAATTACTTTATGCATTTTGCGAAGCTACAGTTCCAAGGATTACAGTAATAACAAGGAAAGCTTACGGTGGTGCTTACGATGTGATGAATTCCAAACATATTGGTGCCGACATGAATTACGCCTGGCCAAGCGCCGAAATTGCGGTTATGGGTGCTAAAGGCGCAGCAGAAATTATTTTCAAAAAAGAAATTACTGCTGCGGATGACCCTAACTCACGCTGGCTTGAAAAAGAAAAGGAATACTCAGATATTTTTGCAAATCCATATCGTGCTGCGGAACGCGGATTCATTGACGAGATTATTGAACCAGCCGATACCAGGAAGAAGCTGATAAAAGCATTTAAAATGCTGGAAAATAAGGTGGTTAATAATCCGAGAAAGAAGCACGGGAATATCCCCCTCTAAGTTGTAAGTTTTAAGTCGTAAGTTATAAGTTGCAGTTGCCATAATATTTCATGCGACTAATTATATTATTTTAGCAGTATTGAACTTATAACCTAAAACTTACAACTCCTGTCGCACATCGAACAAATCCCTGCTTATCTCACCTGGAAAATCCGTCATAAGGTGATGTACCCGGAACTGGATTTCGATAAGGTAATCCTTCCGAATGATGATGACGGAGTACATTTAGGCTTATTTCATGAAAACACCTTAATCTGTGTGGTTTCGTTGTTCAGATCCAGAACTTCAATGCAGTTTCGAAAATTTGCCACTCGCTCAGAATATCAGCACAAAGGGTATGGATCGGAAATTCTTCACTATATTTTAGATTATTCTAAAAACGAGGGCTGTGATCATATTTGGTGTAATTCCCGTAAAAGCGCGTCGGATTTCTATAGAAAATTTGGCTTTCTAGAAACTGGTAAAACCTCCAGTGCAAACGGACATGATTATGTGGTCATGGAAAGGAATTTATAAGATGGCAAAATGGAAGATATACTCAAAACCCGGCAGTTTGAAAGTTTGATTTTTGAATTGAGAGGATATAAAGTTATGATTGATGCTGATCTTGCGGCATTGTATGAAACTGAAACGAAAAAGCTCAAACAACAAGTAAAACGAAATGCCGATCGATTCCCTGGTGACTTTGCATTTGAACTAAGTGCTGAAGAAAAAGATCAACTGGTCACAAATTGTGACCGGTTGATTAAGCTGAAACATTCGAGTGTTAACCCGCTAGCATTTACGGAACAAGGCGTTGCAATGCTTTCTTCAGTGTTAAGATCGCCAAAAGCCGTAAAGATAAATATCGAAATTATGCGGGCTTTTGTATATTACCGCCAAATATTGCTGCAAAATCAAGACCTTTACAAAAGGATAAGCAAGCTCGATGA
The DNA here is from genome assembly GCF_046590655.1 of Daejeonella sp. GTDB lineage: Bacteria > Bacteroidota > Bacteroidia > Sphingobacteriales > Sphingobacteriaceae > Daejeonella. The sequence goes on along the minus strand of NZ_JBKJUM010000059.1, from coordinate 18,681 downwards.
AAAGATAAATAACGTGTTTCAGCATCTTCTGAATAAGCCCGAACAAAGAAAAATAGAAAAAGAGCCGATTGGCTATAAAATTAAGACAAAGAAAAAACATTAGATGGCAAAGAAAAAAGAAGAAAAGCATATCCCGGTAGTTAATCAGAAATCATTATTGTTTTTTGAAAACTACATAAATAACCCCTCGCCTACTGGTTTTGAGTGGGAAGGTCAGCGCTTGTGGCTGGACTATATTAAGCCATATACTGACGAGTATTTTGTAGATAATTACGGCACTGCCGTCGCTGTGATAAACCCTAAAGCAACTTACAAAGTCGTTATTGAAGCCCACGCCGATGAAATCTCATGGTTTGTTAACTATATAACTAAAGACGGGTTAATTTACGTCATCAGGAATGGCGGATCGGATCATCAGATCGCTCCGTCAAAAAGAGTAAATATTCATACCGAAAAAGGAATAATAAAAGCTGTTTTTGGTTGGCCAGCTATACATACGCGTAATGGCGAGAAAGAAGAAGCTCCAACCCTAAAAAATATCTTTCTTGATTGCGGTTGCACCACTCAGGAAGAAATCGAGGCCTTGGGTATCCATGTTGGATGTGTGATAACTTATGAGGATGAATTTATGGTACTCAACGATCGTTATTATGTAGGTCGTGCACTAGACAATCGCGCCGGGGGCTTTATGATCGCTGAGGTGGCGCGCCTTTTAAAAGAGAACAATAAAAAACTTCCATTTGGATTGTATATCGTTAATTCGGTGCAAGAAGAAATTGGTTTACGTGGTGCCGAGATGATCGCCCACCGTATAAAACCTAATATCGCTATCATTACCGATGTAACCCATGATACTCAGACCCCAATGATCAATAAGATCACTCAAGGCGATTTAGCTTGCGGGAAGGGACCCGTGGTGTCTTATGCCCCCGCAGTTCAAACAAATTTGAACAAACTCCTCATAGAAACAGCTGAAAAAAATAAAATCCCTTTTCAACGTCAGGCTTCTTCTCGTTCTACAGGCACCGACACCGACGCATTTGCCTATTCAAATGAAGGTGTAGTATCGGCTTTGATCTCACTTCCTTTGAGGTACATGCATACAACCGTGGAAATGATCCATAAAAAAGATGTGGATAATGTGATTCGCTTAATTTACGAGTCCTTACTAAACATTAAAGTAGATCATGATTTCAGGTCGATAAAATAGCTTTTTGCTTGCGTGCATGCCGGTGGGCAGGTTAGTTGTTAGGATTTCGTTTTTCGTAATTCTTAATTTATAAATCTTAAATTCCGTTCAAGTGGATAGAAAATCCAAATTTACCGAAACCGTAAAATTATCCTATACCACTGAAAAGGCCTTTATATACCTTGGAGCTGGAATATTAGACGGTGAGATCATCGCTGAAGCAGAAGTTAATTTAGCGTTGAAGATGATGAACCGGCACGGCCTAATTGCAGGTGCTACAGGAACTGGAAAAACCAGAACGTTACAGCTTATTGCTGAACAGCTTTCCGACGCCGGTGTTCCGGTATTTATGCTGGATGTAAAGGGAGATCTTTCGGGTCTGAACCAGGCGGGACAAACAAATTCCAAGCTTGAAGAGCGCGCTGCAGCTTTGGGCAGAACCTACGAGCCCACCGGTTTTCCGGTGGAGTTGTATTCGTTGTCCGGGAAATTAGGGGCACAAATGCGTGCGACGGTGTTGGAATTTGGGCCTGTTTTGCTTTCAAAAATTCTTGATCTCAATGAAACCCAGGCGGGTGTCATGGCAGTTATTTTCAAGTATGCCGATGACCATAAACTTCCATTGCTCGATTTGAACGACCTTAAAAAACTGGTTTCCTTTCTTTCGAGCGGCCCGGGGGCAGCCGAGATCAAGGAAAGTTACGGCAGCATTTCAAGCGCCACTTCAGGAACAATGCTTCGTAAGATCGTGGCAATTGAACAGCAAGGCTTATCCCGCATATTTGGAGAGCGATCTTTTGATATTCAAGATCTGTTCAATCGCGTCGACGGAAAAGGCATAATCAGTTTATTAAATATTTCTGATGTCCAGGCACAGCCAGTTTTGTATTCTACATTCCTTTTAAGCCTGTTGGCAGAAATTTTTTATAGTATGCCTGAAGTGGGAGATCCTGAAAAGCCAAAACTAGTATTCTTTTTTGATGAAGCCCACCTGCTTTTCAAAAATTCATCTGATGCATTTCTTGAACAGATTGAAACAATTATTCGGCTTATCCGGTCAAAAGGTATAGGTGTCTTCTTCTGCACACAATCTCCTATGGACGTTCCGGAGAGCGTATTAGGGCAGCTCGGGAACAGAGTCCAGCATGCTCTTCGGGCGTTTACACCTAACGACGCCGAAGCTTTAAAGAAGACAGTAAATACATACCCAAGATCCGATTTTTACACGATAGACCGTACGATCACAGCTCTGGGAACGGGCCAGGCCCTTATCACTGTATTGAACGAAAAAGGCATCCCAACGGAGGTAGTCGCTACTCATCTCATCCCGCCCAGGGCTTCTATGTCGCCGCTATTGGTGACGGATGCAGAAGAATTAATGAATGCAAGTGACAATTATAGCAAATATCAGGAAGTAATTGACCCGGAAAGCGCTTACGATATTTTAACAAAACGTGTAGAACAAAAACTCGTCGAAGATGAAACAGCCAAACAACAAAAGATCGAAGAGAAAGAAAGTGCTCCAAGAAGGAACGAAAAAAGCACCCTCGAAAAAGTCATCAGCGCACCTATAACACGCCAAATCGGTACGGCAATCGTCCGAGGTTTGTTCGGAATGCTAACCGGAAGAAAACCACGATACTGATTTATTGTTGTGTTATATATAATATGAATTAAATTTTATAAATAAATTTCAATGAAACCTACTTTAGTAATTCTGGCGGCAGGAATGGCGAGCCGCTACGGCAGCATGAAACAAACTGATGGATTTGGTCCGAATGGTGAGACGATAATTGATTATTCTATTTACGACGCTATTCAAGCTGGTTTCGGCAAAGTAATATTTGTTATCAAGCAAGAATTTGCAGAAAATTTTAAATCAATCTTTGAGCTGAAATTAAAAGGCAAGATCGAAACAGATTACGTATTCCAGAACTTCGATCTTCAAACATACGGTATAGACTTCGAAATCGAACGGGCAAAACCCTGGGGAACAGCACACGCCACTTTGGCGGCAAAAAATGCTGTTAAGGAGCCTTTTTGTGTCATCAATGCGGACGATTTTTATGGGCGTGAAGCCTACCAGAAAATGCACGACTTCCTGACTTCAGAAGTTAGTGATAATCAGTTTTCATTGATCGGTTTTCAGACCGATAAAACCTTATCAGATTACGGATCAGTCTCGCGGGGTGTATGTGAGGTTGACGATTCAGGAAACATGACAGAAGTTAATGAGCGTATTAAGGTTTATTTTAAGAAGGATGCTGACGGTAACAATACTTCCGAAGTTGCCTACGAAGAAAATGGAGAGGAATTCCCTTTAAAAGCAGACTCGCGGGTTTCTATGAATTTTTGGGGCTTCACCCCGAAAGTATTTGAACTTTCTGCTGAGATGTTCAAAAATTTTGCTCTTAAAAACAAAGACAATCCCAAAGCCGAATTTTTCATCCCTCTTGTAGCAGATGAACTAATTAAAACCGGTAAGGCAGCATTTAAAGTTATTCCTACGCAGAATAAGTGGTTTGGAGTAACTTATATTGAAGATAAACCTATCGTACAAGAGAATATTGACAAACTGGTGGAAAGCGGTGAGTACCCAACGGATTTGTGGACATAAATGATTATCTGAATCCTTATTATTCTGAAATTAGTCAGCAAATGGGCAAATTATCAAGGCACATCATAATGATGTGTTTTTTTATGCCTCAGATATTAATGCTTAAAGTTACATTCAACTCATATCGCAGGCCTTACATTTTTCATATATTTAGTGACAAAAGCAATTACTATGTTGATAAAGAAAATTATTTCCGTTCTGACCATTGCAATGTTTCCGGCTTTACTATTCGCACAAAGCGGAAAAGTGTCAGATAACCTATCTCTGCCCAGCAAGATTCTGAATGGAGATCGAAAATACGGGATTTATCTCCCGCCGGATTACGCCACTTCAGAACGTAATTACCCTGTGCTGTACCTTTTACATGGATCGGGTGATGATCAAACCGGATGGATTCAGTTTGGCGAAGTTTTAAATATCACTGATAAAGCCATCAATGAAGGCACAGCTACGCCAATGATCATTGTAATGCCCGATGCCAATACCGGCACACGTGGTTATTTCAATAGTATGAAAGGGGATTGGCTGTATGAAGATTTCTTCTTCAATGAATTTATGCCATTTATAGAAAAAAAATACCGTATTAAGAAAGACAAGCGTTTCCGAGCCATCTCCGGACTTTCAATGGGTGGCGGAGGAACATTCATGTATGCCCTTCATCATCCGGAATTATTTTCTGCAGCTGCCCCTCTGAGTGCCTCTGTAGGACCTGTTACCCTGGAGGAAGCAAAAACCACGTATAGAAGAAATACCCCTGATGCCACCGATGAGCAAATAGAAACTTATTATAATCGTCATAGCGCAGTTGCATTAGTTAAAGCCATGCCCGATGCAATTAAAACAAGCGTACGATGGTTTATCGATTGTGGAGATGACGACAGACTTTCGCCCGGAAATACCTTTGTACACATGGCGATGAAGGAAAAACAGGTTCCTCATGAATTCCGGATCAGGGACGGTGGACATACCTGGACCTATTGGAGGGCCTCCTTACCTAAGGTGTTAGAATTTGTATCGGAATCGTTTCACCAGTATTAAAATTTATACGCGTTAACTGAGCGTAATAAATATTAAGATTCACAGGATTATAGGATTCGTAAAATCTAGATGTAGAATTCGCAAATGATCCACCCCTACGCCAAGCGGAAGACACTAGGCGCCCAACATCCTATCAATCCTATCATCTTATGAATCCTATTACACCATTCTCCCTCCCTAAATTCTAATTAAACAAAAGAGGCTGCCATTTTGGGACAGCCTCTTTCTTTATAAGACGGTAATTCTATTTCTTTTCGTCCTCTTTCACTTCCTCAAAATCAACGTCAGTTACATGATCTCCGTTATCTTGTGCGGAAGCCTCCCCTTGCGGCTGCCCTTCCTGACTTGCTCCGGCTTCCTGAGAAGCTTTGTACATATCTTCCGATGCAACATTCCAAGCCGCCTGCAGCTCTGTTTGTGCAATATCAATAGTTGCGAAATCTTTAGATGCATGAGCATCTTTTAATTTCTTCAAGCCTTCCTCGATTGGCGTCTTCTTATCCTCAGATAATTTATCACCGTATTCTTTCAATTGCTTTTCAGTAGAAAAGATCAGGGCATCAGCAGCATTCAGTTTTTCAACCTCCTCGCGTGCTTGTTTATCAGATTCAGCATTTGCTTCTGCTTCATCCTTCATCTTTTTAATTTCTTCGTCAGTTAACCCTGAAGAAGCTTCAATACGAATCTTTTGTTCTTTCCCAGTAGCTTTATCTTTTGCACCTACATGTAGGATACCATTGGCGTCAATATCAAAAGTAACTTCAATTTGAGGGATGCCGCGTGGTGACGGTGGGATACCGTCAAGGTGGAACCTTCCAATCGTTCTGTTTTGATTAGCCATCGGGCGTTCACCTTGAAGGATATGAATCTCCACTGACGGCTGGTTGTCAGAAGCTGTTGAGAATACTTCAGATTTTTTTGACGGTATTGTAGTATTAGCTTCTATCAGTTTAGTCATTACGCCACCCATAGTTTCAATACCTAATGAAAGAGGAGTAACATCTAATAGAAGTACATCTTTAACCTCACCGGTTAATACACCTCCCTGAATTGCGGCACCGATAGCAACAACCTCATCTGGGTTAACACCCTTTGAAGGCTCTTTACCGAAGAACGCTTTTACAGCATCCTGAATTGCAGGAATACGAGTAGAACCACCAACGAGAATAATTTCATCGATATCTGATGTACTTAAGCCGGCATTCTTTAGCGCTTTTTTGCAAGGCTCAATTGTACGTTTGATCAGGCTATCTGCCAATTGCTCAAATTTTGCGCGGGTTAATGTCTTTACAAGGTGTTTGGGCATGCCATCACCTGCAGATATGTATGGAAGGTTTATCTCTGTCTGAGTAGAGCTCGACAACTCGATCTTAGCTTTTTCAGCAGCTTCTTTTAACCGCTGCAGAGCCATTGGATCTTTGCGGAGATCAATACCTTCATCACTTTTAAATTCGTCAGCCATCCAGTCGATAATCGTTGCATCGAAGTCATCACCACCCAGGTGTGTATCACCGTCAGTTGACTTTACCTCAAATACACCATCTCCAAGTTCAAGTACAGAAACATCATGTGTTCCACCACCGCAGTCGAATACCACGATTTTCATATCCTTGTGAGCTTTATCCAAACCATAAGCAAGTGCTGCGGCAGTAGGCTCATTAATGATACGTGATACTTTTAAACCGGCAATCTCTCCAGCTTCCTTGGTCGCCTGACGCTGAGCATCATTAAAGTACGCCGGAACGGTAATAACCGCTTCTGTCACTTCGTGTCCAAGAAAATCTTCAGCCGTCTTTTTCATTTTCTGCAAGATCATTGCTGAAATTTCCTGCGGAGTATACAAACGATCGTCAATCTTAACGCGCGGAGTATTGTTGTCCCCTTTTTCAACTGTATATGGAACACGAGATATCTCATTAGTAACTTCGCCGAAGCTGTTACCCATAAATCTCTTTATCGAAGAAATAGTTTTCGTAGGATTGGTAATTGCCTGGCGTTTTGCCGGATCCCCCACCTTACGTTCTCCATTATCAACAAATGCAACAATCGAAGGCGTCGTACGCTTTCCTTCGCTGTTTGGAATAACTACAGGTTCATTACCTTCCATCACTGCAACGCATGAATTTGTTGTTCCTAAGTCAATACCAATTATCTTTGCCATATTATAATTACCCTTCTTTAATTTTATTTAGTTTCTACAGTGCAATAACAAGCGTTGTGCCAAATCAAATAGCGCCTTATATTGACAGTATTTTGCCAGCAGGAGCCTTAAATACAGCACAAACTGTAGCGTTTGAAAATGACAGGATGGCAGAGGGGATTCGGACTAAGCTATCTCTGGCAGTGAAGCTGTTTCTCTGGTTTTCATATTACTGATGATAGTTTCAAAAAGCTTCTCCTCTGAAAAGGGCTTTAAAATATGATCGTTCATACCGATTGCCATGTATTCTAAAAGGTCCTTTTCCATGGCATTTGCCGTGATTGCCAAGATTGGCACCCGGGATTTTGCAGTGTCGGTGAAAGCCCTGATCAATTTTGTAAGGGAAATTCCATCACCGTCGGGCATATGGATGTCAGAAAGTACCATGTCGTAAGTTTCCCTCTCAAAAAAGTCGAGAGCTTCCCGCCCACTTTCAACAACATCGAATGCTAATCCCCATTTATTAAAAATGGTGCTGATGAGCTTTATGTTCATCTTGTCATCTTCTGCTACGAGCACTTTTAGGGAGGCTAAAGACGCAACGTCGAGAGCCGGTTTAACACTTTTCTTAATATCTGGTTCAAGTGAGAGTTGAAAAGGCAAATAAGGGATTTAAAATGTAAATACTGACCCTTGCCCCAACTCGCTTTTCACTTCAATATTTCCAAACCTTTCCGCAGTCGAAGCAAAACAAAAAACCCGCTCTTTTCAGATCGGGTCTTTATTATCCAAATAAAAAGCTGAATTATGCTTTTTTATCTTCAGTATCATCACCTTCAGCCGGAGCCTGTGGAGCAGCTTCCTCAGCAACCGGAGCATCTTCAGCAATTGCAACCTCTTCAGTTGCAACTTCGTCAACTACTGGTGCAGCTTCAGCGACTGGAGCATCAACAGCATCAGAAACGGGTGCTTCTTCAACAATAACAGCTTCTTCAACCGGAGCAGCTTCGGCTTTTGGAGTTATCCCTGCAGAAGCAGGTCCATCAGCTTTCTTCGCTTTCGAACCACGACGACGTGTCGTTTTCTTCTCAGAAGCTGCTGCATCGCCACTAGTATAGATTTCGTTGTAATCTACTAATTCAATAAGGGCCATCGATGCATTATCACCAAGGCGGTTTCCCATCTTCAAGATACGGGTATAGCCACCTGGACGGTTTGCTACTTTAGCAGCGATATCGCGGAAAAGGATAGAAACTACTTCTTTATTCTGTAAATAACTAAATACTGTACGACGTGAGTGAGTAGTATCATCTTTTGATTTCGTGATGATAGGTTCAACATACACCCGTAAAGCTTTGGCTTTGGCAAGTGTTGTTGTAATGCGCTTGTGTAAGATAAGCGAAGAAGCCATATTAGCCAGCATCGCTCTGCGGTGACTGTCTGTACGACTTAAATGGTTTACTTTTTTACCGTGTCTCATGTTTTGTTAAATTGTGCACGTGCATACCGTCAATCAACCTTTCGGGATCGGGAATTATGCATTTCGCTTATTATTATATTATTATTCTTCGTCTAATTTAAATTTCGAAAGGTTCATGCCAAAAGACAAGCCTTTAGATTTTACTAAATCCTGAATTTCAGTAAGAGATTTTTTACCGAAGTTTCTAAATTTAAGCATATCAGCAACATCGTAAGAAACAAGGTCAGCTAATGAACGGATATCCGCGGCTTTAAGGCAATTTAATGCACGAACAGAAAGATCAAGATCGACCAGTTCCATTTTTAGTATCTTCCGCATGTGCAGAATTTCCTCGTCAACTTCCTTAGTTTCTTCTTTAGCTTGAGATTCAAGCATGATGTTCTCATCAGAGAATAACATAAAGTGGTGGATCAAAATCTTGGCAGCTTCTTTCAAAGCCTCTTCCGGGTGGATTGAACCATCAGTGGTAATATCCAGAACTAATTTCTCGTAATCCGTTTTTTGTTCTACACGAAAGTTCTCTATTGTGTATTTAACGTTCTTGATCGGTGTATAGATCGAATCAATTGCAATAACGCCAAGAACTGCATCCGCATTTTTGTTTTCTTCTGCGGCGATGTAACCTCTACCTTTGCTAACTGTTAATTCGATCTCCATAGTTACTGAAGTTTCCATATTACAGATAACCATATCTGAATTCAGAACAGTGAAGTTGTTGGAGAACTTGGTAATGTCGCCAGCTTTAAACTGATCCTGTCCGTTGATGATCACAAAAATCTTTTCGTTGTCGCCAGACTCACCAGTTTTTTTGAAACGTACTTGCTTTAAGTTAAGTATAATCTCAGTGACGTCCTCTACAACACCTTTGATGGTAGAGAACTCATGAGAAACACCTGACAGGCGTACTGAAGTTATTGCAAAACCTTCCAGGGAAGATAGAAGTATTCTCCGTAAAGCATTACCAATGGTGACACCAAAACCAGGCTCTAGGGGTCTGAATTCGAATGTTCCGTCGAAATCCGTAGATTTCTGCATGATAACTTTATCAGGTTTCTGAAATGCTAAGATTGCCATTTATGTATTTTGTTTATTGTTAATGGATATGAGACCTGCCTACCGCAGGCAGGTGTGAGATGTGAGATGTGAGATATGAGACTAAACTATGTCTCACTACTCATATCTCATATCTTATACCTTACTTAGAGTATAACTCGACGATAAGGTTTTCCTTGATATTTTCAGGGATCTCATCGCGGCTTGGGTAGTTAAGAAACTTACCTGTTAAAGTATTAGCATCCCATTCTAACCAGCTGAATTTATTTATTGTTCTCGCTGCAACAGAATGTGAAACAGCTTCAAGAGACTTTGAACGCTCACGAACAGCGACAACGTCACCTGCACGTAAAGCATAAGAAGCAATATTTACTATTTCACCGTTAACTGTGATGTGCTTGTGGCCTACCAGCTGGCGTGCAGCAGAGCGGGTTGGAGCGATTCCCAAACGGTAAACTGTATTGTCTAAACGTGCTTCGAGGAATTTCAAAAGGTTTTCACCCGTGATTCCTTCTTTAGCAGAAGCCTTGTGGAAAAGATTTTCGAAGTAGCGCTCTAATACACCATAAGTATATTTAACCTTTTGCTTCTCCATCAACTGCACTGCAAACTCAGATTGCTTACCTCTTTTTCTGGAGGTACCGTGCATTCCCGGAGGATAATTTTTTCTTTCTAATGCCTTATCAGGACCGAAAATTGGTTCTCTGAATCTACGGGCGATTTTGGACTTGGGTCCGGTATATCTAGCCATGGTTGTGTATTTTTAAAGTATCTTCCCGGCTAATCCGGGAGAATCTTAGCTTTAAAACTGATTATTATTAATTAAACTCTTCTTCTTTTTGGAGGACGGCAACCATTGTGTGGTAGCGGAGTGATATCCTGAATAGTGGTAACCTCAATTCCGGAAGTCTGCAGAGTACGGATAGCTGACTCACGGCCTGAACCAGGACCTTTAACATATACCTGCACTTTACGAAGACCAAGATCATGTGCTACTTTAGCACAGTCGCCTGCAGCCTGCCCTGCTGCATATGGAGTGTTTTTCTTGGAACCTTTAAAACCCATTTTACCGGCAGATGACCAGCTTATTGTTTGACCCTGAAGGTTAGTCAGAGTGATAATGATATTGTTAAAGGTTGCGTTAACATGTGCTTCGCCTATTGGTTCAACAATAACAACGCGCTTTTTGGTTACTTTTTTAGTTTTTGCCATTTTTAGAGATTTGAGAAGTGAGACTTGTTCCGATCCTGATCGGGACGGCACTCATATCTATTTCTTTTTTGATAATCATGAGCTGAGAACTTTCGATATTTGCATATCTAAATTCTCACAACTCATATCTACCTGCTGGTAGGCAGGTTTAATACTATTTAGTTGCTTTTTTCTTGTTTGCTACAGTCTTACGTTTTCCTTTACGGGTACGTGAGTTGTTCTTAGTACGTTGTCCGCGAACAGGTAATCCTTTACGGTGACGTAATCCACGGTAACAACCAATGTCCATCAAACGCTTGATGTTCAACTGTACTTCAGAGCGAAGTGCACCTTCAACCTTAATTTCATCATTGATGAAACCACGAATTGCTGCCAATTGATCATCAGTCCACTCCTGTACCTTGATATTTACATCAATACCAGCGTCATTCAGTATCCGTTGGGCGGTAGACTTGCCTATTCCGTAAATGTAAGTAAGTCCAATCTCTCCTCTTTTGTTTCTTGGTAAATCAATACCTGCTATCCTTGCCATATATTATTGAAGTTGTACGTTTTACGTTGTACGTTTTACGTTTCTAAACGCTGCGCTAACCGCCCAGACGTATAACGTAAAACGTATTACGTATAACTATTAATTATCCCTGACGTTGTTTGTACTTAGGATTCTTTTTGTTGATCACATAAAGTACACCCTTACGACGGATCACTTTACAGTCGACGCTACGTTTTTTAATTGATGCTCTAACCTTCATCTCTATTCTATTTATATCTGTACGTTATTCTACCCTTACTCAAATCATATGGAGACATCTCTAATTTTACCTTATCGCCAGGCAAAATTTTAATATAGTGCATTCTCATCTTACCTGATATATGCGCTATGATCTCATGTCCGTTTTCAAGCTCAACCCGAAACATTGCATTAGACAATGCTTCCCTAATTATTCCGTCTTGTTCAATTGAAGCCTGTTTGGCCATATAGTATTTTAATTTCCCTAATGTCTTTTTCTACTCATAAAGGGTTGAGAAATCGGTTTTTCTATAATCTATCTCAAAAACAAACCTTTACGTCCTGGTTTTTACTTCATTTGCCCTATCGGAACAGGGATGCAAAATTAAATAAAAGTTTTTATATTTTAATATTTTTGTTCTAAAACTTCTTCAACAAAACTAAAGGTTGATAGAACGTCAGCCTTCCCCTTTTTAACAGCTACTGTATGCTCGTAATGGGCCGATGGCTTTTTGTCAACAGAACTTACCGTCCACCCGTCATCCCAAAACTTAACTCCTGCTTTGCCGCCATTAATCATCGGTTCGATTGCGATCACCATTCCTTCCTCAAGCTTTATCCCGGAACCACGTTTTCCATAATTAGGAACTTCAGGCTTTTCATGAAGCATTATTCCCACCCCATGGCCCACCAGTTCTTTAACTACACCAAATCCATTTTTCTCAGCGTGTTCCTGGATTGCGTAGCCAACATCACCAACGCGCATACCAATAACTGCTTTCTCTATACCAAGGTTAAGGCACTCTTTAGTAATCTTCAAAAGCTTCATGGTTTCCGCCTTTACATTTCCAATCGGAAAAGTATATGCAGAGTCACCAAAGTATTTATTCAGTACCACACCACAATCAACAGATACGATGTCGCCGTCTCTGATTTCCTGATCGCCGGGGAAACCATGGACCACCTGATCGTTTAAAGAAATACAAAGCGAGTAAGGGAAACCGTTGTAGTTTAAAAAAGCTGGGACTCCCCCGTGGTCACGGATGAAAGTCTCTGCTAATTTATCAAGTTCTATAGTTTTCAGACCCTCTCTGATAACCTTAGCCACTTCGGCCAGGGTTTTAGATACAAGAAGAGAACTTTCTCGTATTTTCTCGATATCCTCAGCCGACTTGAAATGAATTTTCGACATCTACGACCTTAAATTACCGAACCGCCGGTAACCGGTGTACGTCCTTTAATTCTTCCAGTCTTCATCAAACCATCATAATGACGCATTAATAAATGACTCTCAACCTGTTGTAAGGTATCCAGCACTACACCTACGAGAATCAACAAAGAAGTACCTCCATAGAAACTGGCAAACTGACTATTGACACCTAAAATAATAGCAATAGCTGGCATGATAGCAATTATGGCAAGGAAGATTGATCCCGGAAGCGTGATCTTTGAAATAACAGCATCGATATAATCGCCCGTAGTTTTACCAGGCTTAACACCCGGAACAAAACCGCCATTCTTCTTCATATCGTCTGACATTTGAACCGGATTCACGGTAATTGCAGTGTAGAAAAATGTAAAAGCAATGATCATGAAGGCAAAGGTCAGATTATACGTTAAAGAAGTATAATCACTGAATGAAGCCAGGAATGAAGACTGCATCGACGGGAAGAATGAACTTATTGTAGTGGGTATGAACATAATCGCCTGCGCGAAAATGATTGGCATAACACCGGCAGAATTAACCTTGAGTGGAATATACTGACGTACACCACCATATTGCTTAGCACCAACAATCTTTTTTGCATATTGTACAGGAATTTTTCTAACACCCTGAACAATAAGTATTGTAAACATCACTACAAGGAATAATGCAGCAAGTTCAACGAATAAAGTAACTAATCCACCCTGAGCTCCCATACGAGATTCGAATTCTGCCAGTAGACCAAAGGGCAATTGGGCAATAATCCCCACCATGATGATCATTGAGATACCGTTACCAATACCTTTATCGGTTATCTTCTCACCCAGCCATACAACAAACATTGTTGCAGCAGTAAGTATGAACATAGAAGAAATAGTAAACATCGGATCGGCCAGTAAACGAGCTTCCGGAGCTATTTGTGTTTTCACATATCCCATAGCTTGCAGGGCAGTAATAACTATAGTCAAATAACGGGTTACCTGATTGATCTTTTTACGACCGCTTTCACCTTCTTTCTGAAGCTTCTGAAAATAAGGAACAGCTATACCTAACAGCTGTACAACAATAGATGCAGAAATGTACGGCATAACACCCAATGCGAAAATAGAGTTACGGGAGAATGATCCGCCCGCAAACATATTCAGTAATCCAAGAAGCCCTTCTTTAGCTTCTGCATCTTGTATAGATGCAGGATCCACACCGGGTATAATTATAAAAGATCCAATTCTATAAACTAAAAGGCATAAGAGCGTGAAAAGTATCCGCGCCCTCAGGTCTTCAATTTTCCAGATATTGGATAGCGTTGTAAAAAGCTTCTTCATGTGTAATATTACAATTTAACTATTGCACCACCAGCAGCTTCGATAGCTTTTTGAGCTGCCTCAGAGAAAGCATGAGCCTTAACATCAAGTTTAGCTTTAACTTCTCCTCTGCCTAAAATCTTAATTAGGTCATTCTTTGAAGCTAAACCATGCTCTCTAAATGTATCAAAATCAATTGCAGTTAAATTATATGTTTCCGCCAGTGTTTGTAACGCATCCAAATTGATTGCTACATACTCTGTACGGTTTATAGGGTTAAATCCTACTTTAGGTAAACGACGTTGCAAAGGCATTTGCCCTCCTTCGAAACCCACCTTGCTCTTATAACCAGAGCGCGATCCCGCACCTTTGTGACCACGTGTGGAGGTCCCACCGCGACCCGAACCGGTACCACGACCGATACGTTTCCTATTTTTTGTTGAACCTTCTGCAGGTTGTAAGTTACTTAAGTTCATGATATCAGATACTTTCTACTGCTACTAAATGATTAACTTTTCTCACCATCCCGATAATTGCAGGATTGGCTTCAACCTCTACAGAATGATTGATTTTTCTCAATCCCAATGCCTGTATGGTTCTTTTCTGACGCTCGCTTCTATCGATAACGCTTTTAATCTGGGTTATTTTAATCTTAGCCATGATGATTATCCGTTAAATACTTTCTTAAGATCCACACCACGGTGCTGAGCTACGGTATACGCATCACGTAATTGTGATAATGCTAATACTGTTGCCTTAACCACGTTATGCGGGTTAGATGAACCTTTTGACTTTGCAAGTACGTTATGTACACCAGCACTTTCAAGAACAGCACGCATTGCACCACCTGCAATTACACCGGTACCCGGCGCAGCTGGCTTAATGAATACAAAACCCCCTGAATATTTACCGATCTGCTCGTGAGGCACAGTTCCATTGATTACGGGAACCTTTACCAGGTTTTTCTTTGCATCGTCGATACCTTTAGCAATTGCTTCAGTAACCTCTTTTGCTTTACCAAGTCCGAAACCTACAATTCCATTCTCATCACCTACCACAACAATAGCAGAAAAGCTGAAGGTACGTCCGCCTTTGGTAACTTTAGCAACACGCTGGATGCTCACTAAGCGGTCTTTTAATTCGATCTCGCTTGATTTTACTCTTTTTATATTGATTGTTGACATTTTACTTTCAGATTAAAATATTAAACCAGCTTCACGTGCACCTTCTGCCAATGACTTAACACGGCCATGGTAGAGATAACCATTTCTGTCGAACACTACAGTGTTAACACCTGCTGCAATCGCTTTTTCTGCTACTGATTTACCAACTGCTTTAGACTGATCAGATTTATTACCGCTTGCAGTAAAATCTTTCGACAAAGATGATGCTGAAACGATTGTTTTTCCGCTGTTATCATCGATAATCTGAGCATAAATCCCTTTGTTACTTCTATATACAGATAAACGTGGGCGCTCAGAAGAACCTGTTAATCTCTTTCTGATTCCTCTTTTAATTCGCTCTCTGCGAGATAATTTAATTCCTGCCATGATGATTATTTTTTAGCGGCTGATTTACCAGCTTTTCTTCTTAACACTTCACCAACAAACTTGATACCTTTACCTTTATATGGCTCAGGAGTACGTAACGAACGTATCTTCGCTGCCACTTGTCCAAGTAATTGTTTGTCTATACTCTCTAAAGTAATGATCGGGTTTTTACCCTTTTCAGATGCCGTAGTAACTTTGATCTCTTTAGGTAATTCAAACACAAAATGGTGAGAGAATCCTAACACAAGGTCAAGTGTGTTACCTACGTTTGTCGCACGGTAACCAACACCTACAAGCTCCTGGGAAGTTTTATATCCTTCCGTAACTCCAATAACCATGTTATTGATCAATGAACGGTATAAACCGTGCAATGCTTTGTGACGTTTTTGCTCAGACGGGCGTTCTACTGTAAGTATTCCATCTTCCTGACTAAGTTTGATATCTGTATCCACATTCTGGGTTAATTCACCCTTAGGACCCTTAACAGTAACTATATTTTGATCATCAACTGATATAGTAACATCAGTTGGAATATTAATCGGGGCTTTTCCTATTCTTGACATCTTCTTATCCTCCTATTAATAAACGTAACATAAAACTTCACCGCCAATATTCAGGTTTTTAGCCTCTTTATCAGTCATTACACCTTTAGAAGTGGAAAGGATAGCGATTCCCAAACCGTTTAATACACGCGGCATATTTTCAACACCGGCATATCTTCTCAGACCAGGTCTGCTGATACGTGAAATGTTGCGGATCGCGGATATTTTAGTTATCGGATTATACTTCAAAGCGATCTTAATCGTACCCTGAGCGGTAGTGTCTTCAAACTTGTAATTAGTGATGTAACCTTTGTCAAAAAGAACTTTTGTCATCTCTTTTTTCAGGTTTGATGCAGGAATTTCTACCACACGGTGGTTGGCCTTAATGGCATTCCTTACTCGTGTAAGATAATCTGCTATTGGATCTGTATTCATTATTTATTTGTTGTGATGGTGGTTTCCTTCCGGACCTGCCGTCGGTTAATTGAATTGTTATGTGTTACGAGTTATGTGTTACGAGGTCTGGGCGCTTAGCCTCATAACTCACAACACGTAA
Organism: Daejeonella sp.; assembly: GCF_046590655.1. Lineage (GTDB taxonomy): Bacteria > Bacteroidota > Bacteroidia > Sphingobacteriales > Sphingobacteriaceae > Daejeonella. Next base: position 2,069 of record NZ_JBKJUM010000059.1, on the reverse strand, counting down.
CCGGTAACAGTCCTACCAGGAAGCCTTGCGGATCCCAGGAATCTTACCTGCCAAAGCCATGTCGCGGAAAACAACACGGCAAATACCGAATTGACGCATATAACCACGCGGACGGCCAGTTAATTTACATCGATTGTGTAAACGTACCGGTGAAGAGTTTTTAGGTAATTTATCAAGACCTTCTAAATCTCCGGCAGCTTTAAGGGCTGCTCTTTTGTCTGCGTATTTGGCAACTAATCTGGCACGTTTTACTTCGCGCGCTTTTACACCTTCTTTAGCCATTATTGTTGTATTGGAGTTTGATTCTTAAATGGTAATCCAAATTGTTTCAGTAATTCTAATGCTTCAACATCAGTTTTAGCTGTAGTTACAAAGGTAATATCCATACCCAGGATCTTATTGATCTGATCAATGTTGATCTCAGGGAAAATGATCTGCTCAGTGATACCTAATGTATAGTTACCACGACCGTCAAATCCTTTATCATTGATACCTTTGAAATCACGGATACGTGGAAGAGCCACCGCGATCAAACGATCAAGGAACTCATACATATTGTTATCACGTAATGTAACACGAACGCCAATCGGCATTCCTTTACGTAACTTAAAGTTAGATATATCTTTCTTCGATTTTGCAGAGATGGCTTTCTGACCAGTGATGGTCGTCATTTCATTGATTGCATTATCAATAAGCTTCTTATCAGTTGCAGCTGCACCAACACCCTGGTTGATCGCAATCTTCAGCAAACGGGGAACCTGCATTACGCTCTTATATTGGAACTTATCCTTTAAAGCGGTAACCATTTCCTCTTTATATTTTGTTTTTAATCTTGGTATGTAAGCCATTACTTAATTTCCTCTCCAGACTTTTTTGCGACGCGAATTGATTTGCCATCTGCATTTTTCTGCTTTCCAACGCGTGAAGGTTTTCCGCTTTTCGCGTCAACTACCATTACATTAGAAACATGAAGACTGGCTTCCATTTTTACAATACCACCGTTTGGAGTGGCAGCATTTGGTTTTGTATGTTTCGACACCATGTTAGCGCCTTCAACTATAACTCTGTTAGTAGCTAAAACTACTTCTAAAACCTTTCCTTGTTTTCCTTTAGAATCACCTGCGGTAACTTGTACCAGGTCTCCCTTGCGGATCTTCAATTTAGGCTGTGATTTTATTTTCTTCTCCATTTTTACAAAACCTCCGGTGCTAATGATACAATCTTCATGAATTGTTTTTCACGTAGCTCTCTGGCAACAGGGCCGAAAATACGTGTTCCACGCGGCTCGTCCTGAGCATTCAGCAATACAGCTGCATTATCGTCAAAGCGGATATATGATCCGTCTTTACGTCTGATTTCTTTCTTTGTTCTAACAATAACCGCCTTAGAGACAGTTCCTTTTTTGATGTTCCCTGATGGAAGCGCACTTTTTACTGTGACAACTACTTTGTCACCTATGGATGCGTAACGCTTGCCGGTACCACCTAAAACACGGATTACTAAAACCTCTTTAGCTCCACTGTTGTCAGCAACATTCAGTCTTGATTCCTGTTGTACCATGTTACTTAGCTCTTTCTAAAATTTCCACTAATCTCCAATTCTTGGTCTTACTCAGCGGACGAGTTTCCATAATTAACACTGTATCACCGATACCGCAAGTGTTAGTCTCGTCATGAGCCATAAATTTGGTAGTTTTCTTAACAAACTTACCATAGATCGGGTGCTTCACTTTCCTTTCAACTGCAACTACAATAGATTTCTCCATCTTGTTGCTTACCACCAGCCCGGTTCTTGTTTTTCTTAATTGTCTTTCCATTTTGGACTTTTATTTATTCAGAAGCGGACTCTGGCTCTGCAGATGCTGCAACTTGTGCTGCCTCCGCTTTGCGCTTAGTCAATTCTGTGTTTAAACGTGCTACATCTTTTCTAACCTTTGTGATCCTTGTCGGATTTTCAATTGCAGATACAGTATGTGCAAATTTCAGTTTAGTGAGATTAGCTTTCTCTTCATTAATTCGGGCTACAACTTCTTCAGTTGATAGTTCGTGTATTTCTGAGTTCTTCATTTT
>NZ_JBKJUM010000001.1:0-15540 GCF_046590655.1 Daejeonella sp. | reverse complement strand
CCATGATCCACTTGTAATGAATCTCGTTATTGTTGCTCAACAGGAATGTGCGGTATTTTTTCTTCGCCAGGAGCAGCACATCGTGCGTGCCATCCGGGACACCGATCAAAAGCGTATTCCAGGCATTGTCAATTTGCTCGTTAGTTAAATTGGGCCGCTCGGTGATCCGCCGTATCCCGTCCCTGAACTCATCGGAGCTGATCAGGCCCATCTCGAAGTTGTCGAAGAGCAGGTTGTGGGCGGTATGTGCAAAGAAGCGTTCTACGTTTTTAATCCCAAGCTCGGTAAAGCTATGCTGGGTCCGTTTGAAATCAATCCGAAAAATCACATTCCCGTAGTCGAAGATTATATTTTTAATCTTATTTGAATTCATTCTATATATTAGTAATGTTCTTAGGAGCTGGCATCCCTGCGGCCAATCTACCTGTAATCTATAAGTTTAGCAGGTTTAAGATATTATCTATAATGACGTTTATCCCTAATATCTACTCGACAATACTTCTTGCAAGTGGCCTCATCACCCTGCTGCTTTGCATTAATATCTTCCGAAGATATGAGGTTGTTGTACGCTGGTTCGGATTTATGGTGCTCGCTATCGCTGTCTGGGCGCTAAGTTATGGATTTGAATTAGCAACTACCAACTTGCGGGAGATGCTTTTCTGGATTAATCTGGAATACCTGGGCATTTCCTTTTTGCCTGCCTGCTGGTTTTTCTTCATAGTTAAATTTACGGGGAAGGACGAATGGATCACGACCCGCAATTACGTCCATGACGATCTATGCCCAGGATATTGTAAACGGCGTGGGAAACCATTCGGTGGTCTTCTTTCACTTTGTAATGCATTGCATCCAGCCATACAATCGTATACAGCTCCTCCAATGGCCGCGATTGCCATTCTTTAACTTCCGGTATGATCTTGTCTGTAATAGTAGATAAGGTGGCATGACTGATATCGGTATCGTACATGTCCTTGATGTGCTTAGAAATATCGCGCAGGCTCATTCCCAGACCATACATCCCCAGAATCTTATTTTCAAGGCTTTCTGCCAGTATAGTCTCCCGCTTGCGGATCAGTTCAGGTTCAAAGCTGGAAGTACGATCCCGTGGCGTCTCCACCGAAATGGTGCCCGAAGAGGTACGAATATCTTTGCTTGTTTTGCCATTCCTGCGATTGCCTGTGCTGCGCTCAACTTCATCCAAATGAGTCTCCATCTCTGCTTCTAACGCAGCATCCAGGAAACTCTTCAACAAAGGTGCAAATGCACCATCCTTACCATAAAGTGATTTGCCCGAACGGAGTTGCTCAAGGGCCTTCTGTTTCATTTGCTCATACTCGAGCGGTTCTTCTTTCTTCATTATAAACTGTGTTACCAAGTTAATATTCTAACTCGTGACACAGTTTGTTTTACACTCTCATTCAGACTTCAGACCTCAGACCTCCGACCTACCTCATAACCCCAACTGCGCCTGCAACCACCCTTCCATCCCTTCCCTCTGCTCCGGAAACTGCCAATGGCCCGTCTCTAAATAAAGCCGTAAAGTCTTGGGAGCAGTAATAACATTGTAAGCCGCATGCATAGAAGTTGGCGGACAGGTTTCATCATTAAAACCCCAGCTATACATTCCTGGAACTTTTACCAGCCTGGCGAAGTTTACAACATCGTAATATCCGCTTGTACTAATCTTATCTTTTATACTTATTGCAGTGACATTATCCTTATTGAACATATGTGGCCAGCCTCCTGCCCTGCCTATCGTAAATCCGGTCAAGTCGCTCAATGCAGGGTAATATGCCCCGAGAAACTTCACCCTCGGATCTAATGCTGCAGTAACAATTGACAATGCTCCCCCCTGGCTGCCGCCTGTAACGCCGAGATTAACTCCGTCATATTGTGACAGGCTGGTCAGAAAGTCGTTGGCCCGCACGCAGCCCATATACACCCGCTTATAATAAAACCGTTCAGGATCATCGAGATTGAAAGTCTGGTAACCGGATAATGCGCCGCCCGCCAGGTTTGCATACTGACTAAGATCCATATTTACAGGAATACCATGAATACCAATTTCAAGAGTGATGACACCTTTTTCTGCTGTTGCAATATCGCCATTATAAGGCCTTATTCCTGCGCCAGGCACCCGGAGCAGCGCAGGGTACTTGCCTTCTTTTTTGGGAACGCAAAGAATTCCATAAAGCCTGGCACCAGCCCTGAAATTCTGTAAGTTTATGTGATATACGTTAACATTTTCTGTAGAGCGTTCAGGAAGCAGGGTCATCCGTACATCCATAGGAACTTTGGCAAGGTCCGCTTTCGCTTTATCCCAGAACTGCATGAAATCAGAAGGAACATTGCCAGCCGGCTTTATTAATTCGGGATCAAATCCCACGGTCGATAAGCCTCTGTATCGTTTCCCATCAACCTCGGCTGTGACTACACATCGTAGAAACCCCGGCGTATTCATGCTACCGCCGTCTATCGTAAATCTTCCATCGCTTGCTACAAGTGAATCACTTTTTGCAGGTGTCATCCTTTCAGGACCAAACTCGTATTTAACTTTTGCGTTTCGCAGCAGGTTACCATACTGAATTACACTAACATTAAATTTCACCTTTTCCCCCGTGCGATAAGTCCAGTCAGTTTGATCCGGAGCTACAATAATTTTTACAAGCTGCTCTGCGGGCTGAGCAAAGCTTTCATGCATTCCTGCTAAAAGGAAGAAAAGGAAAGAAATTGATTTGAGATGCTTCATTGACCGTAAAATTAAATTCTGCAATAAGTTGCATTTAATTTTGTCAATAAGCAATATCAAGATGGTTTTTATTTAAAAAACGGAGGTTGCTTAATGCACTTCAATCCTGACGAATGTCAGGATCTCCTCTATTCCTAAAAAAAAGCCTTGTCATTCTGGGCGAACGCCAGAACCTCCCCAAATATTGTAAATAGGATAGTTTCGAATGTCAGTTAGAAATCATAGGCAGTTCCCGCTTTCGTAACGTTCAGTTCAACTACGAAATGGAAATCATAGGAAGTTCCCACTTTCGCGGGAATGACAATTTCTTTTTAGGAAAGGGGAGAAAAAGGGGGAAGCTGGCCGTACGGGCCAGCTTCCCCCTTTTTCTAAGAATATTTCTTCACATCTTCCATTAAGCCACTCGCCCGATTTCCAATGTATTCAGAAGCCTCTTTGCCAGCCGATGCTAAAAATGATCCGCCATCCGATCCGCTTTCAATTAACTTATCAGTAATATCTTTCACTGTGTTGATCAAAGTAACCCAGTTATGTTTTCCATTTTCCGTACTCATAAAATACCAGGTTGCAGCTCCTGCAGCAACACCAGCTAAAATGGCAAATGCTATTTTCGAATTCTTGTTGTCTTCCATCTGTTTACAATTTAGTTTATTTAGTGATATAACTATCCTGATCCCGGAGTGTTTGTTTTGCCATCCAAAAAATCACGAAGTCGATTGTATACTGTTAAATAAATAACCAATACCCTGCCAAAGTGAAAATCATCCCGGCAGAAGTTTTTAAAAATTGTCTAAAAAAATCCGAAATAGAATTGAGCAGAAGCTAAGCAGCTGAAAGGCAGCATTTAGAAAATAATAGATTACTCTCCCCGGGTCATAAGGTACATGAACATGATACCTGCGATGACCATAAAACCTAACACCGTTAGTCCGATTTTTCCTTTGCGCTTATCTTCTTTCATTAGCCACACAAGAAAACCTACAAGAGGAACCAGGAAAATTACAAAGAAGATAATACTTGGAGTGCTCAGCATAATTTAAAGGCTTGGTCTGTAATCGCGTAAAGATATTAAAATTAAAAATGCATGCGGGCCTGCGGGGCAACATCCTGACCGACGAAATCCTGTTTCAGGTATTTGAAATATCCGGCGATCGCTATCATACCAGCATTGTCGGTACAGTACTGAAATTGGGGAATGAAAACCTCCCAGCCCAGTTCAGAAGCGGTATCTTTAAGCCCGGTTCTCAAACCCGAGTTAGCAGAAACTCCACCAGCTATTGCAATCCTGCTGATATTATATTCCAGAGCAGCTTTTTTTAATTTATTGAGCAGAATAGACACGATCCGGCTTTGTACGGAGGCACAGATATCGTTCAGGTTGTTTGTTAGAAAATCCGGATCAGCCTTCACTCTGTCTCTGACAAAATACATAATAGAAGTTTTCAATCCACTAAAGCTAAAGTCGAGGCCGGGAATCTGCGGCTCCGGAAATTTAAAGGCATTCGGATTGCCTTCTCTGGCAAGTTTGTCGACGAGCGGCCCACCAGGATATGGCAGCCCCAGTATTTTTGCAGTCTTATCGAAAGCCTCCCCAGCTGCATCATCGGTAGTTTCACCAACAATCTCCATATCAAAATGATCCCTCACAAGCACAATTTGCGTATGACCACCCGAGACAGTAAGGCACAAGAAAGGAAATTGTGGCTTTTCATCAATGAAGTGAGCGAGGATATGCGCTTGCATATGATTTACTTCTATCAAAGGAATTTTACTGGCTAATGCGAAAGCCTTGGCAAATGACGTTCCTACTATTAAAGAACCTAATAAACCAGGTCCGCGTGTAAAAGCTACGGCATCAATGTCATTTTTGTGTATTTTTGCTATGGATATCGCTTCCTGAACTGTGGGAACTATATTTTGCTGGTGAACCCGCGATGCAAGTTCAGGCACTACTCCTCCATAATTTTGGTGGACAAGCTGATTAGCAATTATATTTGATGCAATACGGCCATCAATACAAATTGATGCCGATGTATCATCGCAGGAAGATTCAATGCCCAGGATTGTTGCCAAAACTATATAGTTTATTAGATGTTATCTGACTAAAATACAAAAGTATCAAAAAAGCACTAAAAATAACGCTCTGGATACTCGCAAGTCTATTGTTGCTGGTGGCCGTCTTTATATTCTCGCTTCAGTTCAAAACGGTTCAAACATTTGTTGCTAAAAAGGCCGCCAAATATTTGTCGGAAAAACTGCAGACCAGGGTAGAAGTAGGAAGTTTATATTTTAAGCCTTTTAAATCTCTGGTACTCGATAGCCTGTATATTGAAGACAGAGAACAGGATACCCTATTATTTTCTCCGCGACTAACGGTTGATCTGAACCTCTTTTCACGCGAACTGAGGAAAGTTTCTGTTAATACTATACAAATGGATAATGGTAAGTTTCATCTGAAACAGTACCGCGATTCTGCTACTAACGTAGAGTTTATTATCAATTACTTTGATACGGGTGACCCAACTCCGATCCGCAAACCCCGTAAACCTTATGACGTAACTATCGACAAGATAGTGCTCAACAATATTGCCTTTAAATACCAAAACTTTAATAATACCACCCCGGTAAAAGGTGTAAATTTCAACGACATTGATCTCCGAAATCTCAGCACAACTATTCTTAATCTCGATACCAAAAACCATTTGGTAAAGGCAGGCTTCCGCAACCTCACACTCCGTGAAAAAAGCGGCTTTTATCTAAAAAACCTGACTACTAATGCAACTATAGATACCAACCAGATGGAGTTTAAGGATCTGTTGCTGGAAACACCTACAACAAGATTGTCTGACTATCTCCTTTTCAAATACGCCACCTTCAAAGATTTTGGCAGTTTTATCAGCAAAGTGTATTTGAAAATAAATTTCAAAAACTCAAAACTAAACAGCTCAGATTTTACATATTTTGCCCCTCAGCTCGCACTTTCAAATATTACACTCGATCTCGACGGACAAGCCACTGGTTATATTAATGATCTGAAAGCAAAGAATTTTGCGGTACGGAGCGGACAGGCAACCTATCTCAAAGGAGACTTTAATATAAAAGGACTTCCTTCCCTCAAAAACACAATGCTCGACCTGAAAGTCGATCAGTTCACCACCAATAAAAGGGATCTCGACCTTATTATCGCCAGGGCAACAGGGTCTAAAAAATCTCTCATACCCGCAATAGCCACGAAATTTGGAAACATAAGTTTTAAAGGACGTTTCACCGGCTTTACGAATGATTTCATAGCCTTCGGGGAAATCAAGACAAAACTTGGGCGCTTGGTTACTGACCTGAACATGAAAATTGACAGCAAAGGATATCCCACATACAATGGCATTGTCAAAGCTTATGATTTTAATCTTGGCGAACTACTGGACAGAAAGGACCTTGGCAGAACCACCCTGACTGCAAATATTAATGGCAGCGGGTTTAATTTCAACATGCTCCAAGAGCGTGTTAAGGGCGATATCAGATATTTCGACTATAACGGTTATCGCTACAGCAACATCAATATTAATGGCAGCTTTATAAACAAGCTTTTCCAGGGTCTCATTAAAATAAATGACCGGAATATACAACTTGATTTTAACGGAAGCATCGATCTGAAACCTCAGCTTCCGATCTTTAATTTCAATGCATCAGTTCGCGGTGCAAATCTTCATAAATTAAATTTTACCAAAGATACCGTGCAGATAGATGCTGACCTGAAGACAAACTTTACAGGCTCCAATCTTGAAAATATCCAGGGTGAATTTGCTGTGAACAGCATTCGCCTTACTAACACGGAGAACTCATTTATTGTTGATTCCTTAAATCTTACCGCTATAGGCATCGGCTCAAACCGGGAACTAAAGATCAATTCCGATATTCTTGACGCAGGCATCAAGGGTGAATATGACCTCAAAACTTTACCCGATTACTTTAAGTCGGTGGCAAATCAATATATTCCTTCCTTAAGACTGAAATACCTCAAGCCAGGCAAGCAAAATTTTGAGTTCAGCCTCAAGATAAAATACTTTGAACCACTAAGCATGCTCCTCATGCCAGAGCTTAAGATCCCCGACGGGGCTAATTTTAACGGCAAATTCGTTTCATCAGAAAACATTGCTACTCTGAATGGCTTTGCCAAGCTTATTCAATTCAATAAAATTAAAGTCAACAACCTGATCATTGATGAAAGCACCTCGGCTGATGCGATGAACATTTTTATCACATCCGACAGGATCGATATTACTGATAGCTTGTATATCAAAAATGTCAACATGGCGAATATCCTCAGGAATGACAGCCTGAATCTGAATATTAAGCTATCAGATAAAAATGCAATGAATCAGCTGGATTTGAACTCCCTTGTTGAGTTCACAGAAACAGGGACCGAAAAGATTCGCCTAAGCGTACTTCCTTCAGATGTAATTATCAATAACGAAGTCTGGAAGATCCAGGAAAGGGTAAGTTTTAGCTTTGACGAAGGGCGCGGTCCAAACGACGCATTCAGTCTTTTCCGCAGAACTAAAATCACGGGTTTCGAACTGTTCCGTGACAACCAGATGCTGACCGTAGACGGCATTATTTCCAAAAACCCGGTCGATGAACTTCGTATCGGATTCAACAAATTTAAGCTTACAACGTTTAACCCGCTAACACAAACGTCAGGGATTTCGTTAAGAGGTGAACTTAACGGGGATGCTAAATTTGCAGGTATATTAAGCAAACCAAATGTAGAAGCGGAGATTAAGATCGACACCTTACATTATAATAATGTACTAATCGGTGACATGAACCTGAATGCGGGCTTCGATAATTCCTCCAGGCTAATTAATGTAGCCATCGGCATCGAAAATCAGGGCTCCAAAACACTCGAAATCGACGGCACATATAATGCCAACAGCGATCAGAATAGCCTTGACATGAACGTGATGATGAGCAACAATGAGGTTGTCATCTTTCAGCCCTTCCTGAAAACCCTGGTGACAAACATGAACGGCAAAGTTTCCGCCAACCTGGAGGTTACGGGCAAAATAACGCAGCCCCGCATAGACGGTACTATCTCGTTTAACGATGCCGGTATGACGGTTAACTACCTGAAGACGCCATACCGGATAACAGATGAGTTTAAGGTTGAAAATAGTGTCATACAACTAAACGGCTTCAAATTACGCGACATTAATAATACTGAAGCCCTTGTGAATGGTACAGTTAATATGGCCAATCCACTGAACCCGGATATCCAGATCAACATTGTAGCCAACGATCCGTTTATGGCATTGAATACCACAGCCAAGGACAATCCATTGTATTATGGAACGGCTTTTGGAACAGGGGTCTTCAGCTTTACCGGACCAACCAATGATATGCGGATTAACATCGATGCGAAGACGGAGTCAGGCACAGTTTTTAATATTCCGCTAAACTCATCGGCTATCGTTAGCAAAAATGATTTTATCACATTTGTGGCAAAGGATTCATCCCTAAACAAACCTAAGGTCACTTCTTTTAAAGGTCTCGTCATGACCCTATCCCTACAAGTTGATGAAGAAAGTGAAGTCAATATTTTCACCGAACTCGGTAAACTTACCGGAAGAGGCAAATCTGAAAACCTGAGGCTAAACATTACCAGTCTTGGCGACTTCGAAATGTTTGGTGCCTACCTGATTTCAAGCGGAAAGTTTGCTTTCACTGCCCAGGATTTCATCAACAAAATATTTAAAATTAATGGAGGTGGTTCCATACGCTGGACAGGAAACCCGGTAGAGGCAGCCATCAATTTAAGTGCTGTTTATGAAGTACGGGCAAGTTTGCGTCCTCTTTATATTGCCGCAGGAAGGCCGCCGCTCGAACAGCGCGTTCCCGTAGAAGCTGTCATGGATTTGAGCGGACCGCTGTTAACCCCTGCAATATCCTTCAATCTGAACTTCCCTGCAGATGCCTATATTAAAGATGAGCTGCAATCGTACCTGAGCGATGTGAACAACATGAATCAGCAGGCTTTGAGTCTGATAGTAAGAAGGTCCTTTGCAGAAGGTTCTGGAGGCGGTTTGCGTGAAGCTGCTACCTCTACCCTTATTGAGGCCGGAACGGAGCTTGTGTTCAATCAATTGAATACCATTATTACCCAATCTCTCAATCTTAATACCGTAGATTTCAATATCCGTTCGTTTAATGATGCGAGTGCGACATTCCGCTTTCTGAACGACCGACTCATTTTAACGGGCGGAGTTACCGACCGGAATATCAAGGATGATGCTTTCTCCGATTTTAATATACTTGGAAATTCCTCTGTGGCCCGGGATGTTGAAGCGCTTTACCTGATCAGAAAAGATGGAAGCCTTGTTTTGCGGGCATCGAATAAATTAAACAACAGGAACTTCCTGAATATAACGAATAATGCCAGCGAATATGTAAGCGCGATCGGACTGGTATACAGAAAAGATTTCGACGACCTCAATGAGCTGCTGGGATTCCTGCGCGGCAAAAGCAGAAGGGAAGAAAAGCCTAAAGAAGAATCAGTCCCTTTGATTACCGAAGCTATAAAACCTGAAGAAAAAATACAGCCGAAGAAGAAATAATCTAGCTGTTTTTCATGATGGTATGCCCCATCTTATCGCGTTTGGTTTTTAGATACAGCTCATTATGTTCGTTAGACTCAATTTCTATCGGCACATTCGACACTACTTCGAGTCCGTAACCAATCAGCCCTGAACGTTTAGTAGGGTTGTTCGACATTAATTTCATCTTTTTGATACCCAGACTACGTAGTATTTGAGCACCTATCCCATAATCCCGCTGATCCATCTGGAAGCCTAACTGGAGATTCGCATCAACCGTGTCAACACCGTTTTCCTGCAGGTTATAAGCATGTAATTTATTAATCAGACCAATGCCCCTTCCCTCCTGGTTCATATAGATCACCACTCCTTTGCCTTCCTGCTCAATCATTTCCATGGCTTTATGAAGCTGAGGCCCGCAATCGCATCGGCATGAGCCAAATATATCGCCCGTTATACATGAGCTATGCACCCGAACCAGCACAGGTTCATCCGCTTCCCAGCTCCCCTTCACAAGGGCAAGGTGTTGCTCACCGGAGTTCAGCTGGGTATATGCGACCATTTCAAAATCGCCCCACTGGGTAGGCAATTTAACAGAAACTTCCTTCTTAATTAAGGACTCCGTTTTTAGCCTGTAGGAGATCAGGTCTTTTATGCAAATAATTTTAAGATTGAACTGTTTCGCGATGATCAGGAGGTCGGGAAGACGTGCCATTTCCCCATCCTCGTTTAATATTTCAACAAGCAGTCCGGCCGGAGCGAAACCAGCCATTTCCGCCAGATCTACAGCCGCTTCGGTATGCCCTGCACGGCGCAATACCCCGCCTTTTTTCGCAATAAGCGGGAAAATATGTCCGGGGCGTCCTAACTCATCCGGATTTGTAGAGGGATCAATAAGCGCCTGAACCGTTTTCGATCGGTCGGAAGCCGATATCCCGGTAGTACAGCCATGGCCGATCAAATCCACCGATACCGTAAAGTTAGTCTCAAATACGGCTGTATTATTTCCAACCATCAGATCCAATCGCAATTCCTGGCAACGCTCTTCCGTAAGAGGCGCACATATTAAACCGCGCCCGTGTGTAGCCATGAAATTGATGACTTCCGGCGTTGCATTAGAAGCCGCAGTCAGAAAATCTCCCTCGTTCTCGCGATCTTCATCATCTACAACAATGATAACTTTGCCGGTTTTTATATCGCTTATCGCTTCTTCAATCGTGTTAAACATATCTGGGGTGTAAAAAGCGGAGCAATTTACCTCCGCTAAAATTGTTGCGAATTTACGGAAATAGTTTGGGTGTATTATTTCCCTGATACTAAAATCTTATCTTCATCCTATGAAAAATCCGCAGGAGATTAAATTACAGGAATCATTATGGATGGAGCTCGAAAGTATGCACAATGAAATATAACGATGTTCCGGATCAAAGTTCTTTTATTGGTAGCATTTAGTATATCAAACAATTGTTTGGCCCAAAGAGATTCCAAATCAACTTTATCGAAGGATTCTTTAAAAACTCAGACCTTAAATCAGATCATAATTACAGCTTCGAGAGTTCCCGAAAGCCTATTGAAATCACCTGTAAGTATAGAAAAGGTATCTGGCAGGGAAATGTTAATGAGTGGTTCCCCATCTTTCTTTGACGCAATTGCCAATGTCAAGGGAGTACAAATGATAACCGCAAGCCTCGGATTTAAGGTTATTAATACGCGGGGTTTTGCTAATCCAACAAACGTCAGGTTTGTACAGTTAGTAGATGGAGTGGATAATCAGGCTCCTCATATTGGTGCCCCTATTGGAAACGCGATCGGACCCAATGATTTAGATCTACAAAGCGTTGAAATCATTCCCGGAACGGCTTCAGCGTTATTTGGGATGAATGCGATAAACGGATTAGCTAACTTTCAAACAAAAAACCCTTTTGAATTTAAGGGTGTTAGTTTTCAGCAGAAGGCTGGAATAAATGATCAAAGGCTTTTTACGGAGACCGCATTCCGTTTTGCCCATCAAATATCCACTAAATGGGCTTTTAAAATCAATAGCAGCTTTATCAAAGGGAACGATTTTGTTGCTCACGATCAAAGCGATCTTAGCCCTAACATTAATCTTTCAGCCGGGTTAACTGGTGTTAATAATCCGGCTTATGATCCTGTTAACAGTTACGGCAATGAATCCTCGAATAGGCGAACATTAAGTTTGAACGGGAAAAATTATGTCGTCGCACGAACGGGCTATAATGAAAAGGATGTGGTAGATTACGGATTACAGAACCTTAAATCGGATGCGTCGGTTCATTACAAGCCCGGATCTTCCACACAAATTTCTTATACCTTCCGTTTTGCCAGATTGGATAATGTTTATCAGCGTTCAAATCGTTTCAGGCTTCAGGATTATTATTTAGGGCAGCACAGTATAAATTTCAATAGTCCGATCTTACAGTTTCGCGCCTACCAGACATCTGAAAATACGGGCAAATCTTACAATCTAAGGTCTATGGCCGAAAACCTTGACAGGAGTTTTAAAAATGATGATACATGGTTCAGCGATTTCACTTCTGCATTTAATCAATCCCTTGGACTGCAGCAAACGGTAGTACAATCTCTGGGAAACGCAAGAGAATCTGCTGATAAAGGAAGACTCCAATCAGGAACAACTGCCTTTCAAACTAAATTACAAGAGCTTCAAGACATTAATAATTGGGACATTGGGGCAGCCCTAAGGGTAAAAGCCGCCTTATATCATATGGAAGGTCAAGTGGATATAAATAAACTCCTCTCAGCCGAATTACTGAATAATTGGAATGTTAACTTACAAATGGGATTTGATCACCGGACGTACAGTATTTTTCCCGATGGCAATTACTTCATAAATCCTGAAAAAGGAAACGAAGCAGACAATATTTTATATTCTAAGACGGGTGGATTTTTGCAGGCAACAAAAGTCATGTTTGATGAAAAACTTAAAGTTGGAGCTACTTTAAGAGCGGATAAAAATGATTATTTCGACATAAAAGTAAACCCACGAATTACTGGAGTATACACAATAAACCAGATACATAGTCTTCGGGCCTCCTTTCAGAACGGTTTTCGTTTCCCCAGTGTTTTCGAAGCGTTTTCCAATGTGAATAGTGGAGGAGTTAAACGGGTTGGGGGCTTACGCTTAATGTCGAACGGGATATTTGAGAAATCGTACCTGAGGACCTCCATTGATGCTTTTCAGGCTGCGGTGCTTAAGGATGTAAATAGTTCAGGTCTTTCAAGGGATGCGGCAATTAAGAAAAATCAGCCTTTATTACAAAAGAATAATTACACCTACCTGCAACCTGAAAAGCTGCGATCTTTTGAATGGGGTTATCGTGGATTATTATTAAAGAAAACCGTTTTAATTGATATTGACTTTTATTATAATAAGTATTCATCGTTCGTTGGTCAGATAGAAGGTAATATCCCTAAAACACAGTTGCCAGACTCCATCGGGTTTTTTTTAAATGACAGAAAATTACAAGATAGATACAGGATGTGGACAAATTCAAAAACGGTGGTATATAACTATGGTGGAAGCGCCGGATTGAAATTTAATCTGCCACATGAATTTAGGTTAAACGGGAATGTGACCTACGCCAATCTTCAGAAGAAAACATTCAATGATGGGCTGGAGGACGGGTTTAATACCCCAAAATGGATTACTAACGCATCGCTTGGAAATGCCTCTGTTTTAAAATCATTCGGTTTTAACCTCACTCATAGATGGCAAAGCAGTTTCTATTGGCAGTCATTCCTGGTGAACGGCAATGTGTCCGCCTTTTCGACTACAGATGCACAGATAAATTATGCTCTGCGTAAACTTCCGGTAATGATTAAGGCGGGAGGCTCAAATATATTAAACAAAAGGTATCATTCGTTTCTTGGAGGGCCTCAAATAGGAAGCATATTTTGGACGAGTATCACCGTGAACGGCATTTAACCCTCATCCTGCCAGGGGCCACTTACATTATCCATCAGGCAGATGTAACCTGATTTAGTAATGTTCAGTTCCACACAACGTATTGGTAGAGGAACCAGTAATCTTAATCAGTGTTCCCAGGGGCTGCTATTGAGTAATTGGCAAGGCGGAACCGGTCTTTTCCTTCTTCAAAAACAACTTCCTCGTCCATCTCTTATAAAAATCCAGATCAAACAATACCGAATCAACCGTCGCCTTGTACGTAAGAAACGCACCGAGTGGTGCCAAAGTAAATATAGCTATCCACATCCCGATAAAAGGAGCTATTGCCCCGTCCTTTACAGACTTTTCGCCGATAGTAGAAATGATATGATAAACAAGGAAGAACAGTACAGACATAACAACCGGGAGGCCCAGCCCCCCTTTTCGGATAATCGCGCCGAGTGGTGCACCGATAAAGAACAGCACCATGCAGGATACCGCCAGTGTAAACTTGCGGTTAAGCTCGATCAGAAAGCCCCTGACCCGGCCTATATTATCGGCAGTATACAATTCTTTACGGCTCAGAACATCTTTAATGGTCTTTATCTGGTCTTTACCGCCCTGGATGGCCACCATTCGTTTATCATTTGGAATAAGTTGGAGTACATCCTTATAAGCCTTTAAAAGTTTAACCGGCGATTTCGGATTTAAAGAATCTGTCCGGTAGGCTTTGGCCAGTAATGTCAGGTCGGCGTAGGTTGAACGGATATTACTATCCCGCTTGGCCAAAAATGAATCGCGGTACATCTTGAGCTGCTTAAGGCTCATCATCTGATAATTGGACTTGAACAGTTCCTCATCGGTGCGCTTCAGATTGAAACTGGAAAGATCCAGCTTTTGCTCAGTTTCTTTAAACTCCGTCCGCATGAAACGCTGCCTGGGATTGTAGGTTCCGCTGGTACTGGGTGTTTCCTCATAGCGCCTGCCGTTCTTAAGTTTAAGCACCAGCAGCTGGTTATCATCGCTAATGAACATCTGTCCTTCTTTGGCCATCAATTCATTTAAATTTCCGTTTGCGGTATTGCGGTCATAGATCAGCACGTCGTGAAGAGTTTGATCCGCATCTTTCCTTTTAACTCGGATAGCATATCCGGGAATACTGTTATTGAAGATACCCTCTTTGATCAGGAATGCAGCCTTTTGATTTCTGACATCATAAAGGAGCGAGCCCATTTTCAAATTCGCTTTCGGGAGCATGTAATCAGAAAAGAAGAAGGCTCCTATGCCCAGGATTCCAACGGTAATTATTAGCGGCAACATGGCCTTTTGCAGGGATATTCCGGCCGACTTAATAGCTACAAGCTCGTAGTTTTCGCCCAGGCTGCCGAATGTCATAATAGAAGAAAGGAGAATTGCCAGAGGGAGGGCCATTGCCACGTTAGTGGCGGAAGCAAACATCAGAAGCTGCAGGATCACGTGCCATTCGAATCCTTTTCCAATCAGATCGTCGATGTATTTAAATAAAAATAACATCAGCAAAATGAACATCACGATGAAAAACGTAATGATGAAAGGCCTGATAAAGGCCTGTAACACTAAAAGGTGTATCTTTTTCATCAAATTAGTTTTGCTTTTCAATCCCGTATATGCAGGATGCAGACCCACCGGATGCTTTGGCACCGGCGGAAAGTCATTAAGCAAAAATAAGGAAATTTTACACCCTATGCACCTAAAACGCTAATCAGGTATTGGATCTGATTATCCCAGATTAGTCTCCGGTCCTGAACAGTATCATCCGTAGCGAAGTCGGTAACTGAGAGGGCTACATCATTCGTAAGCTCGTCCTGAACAATCTCCATCTCAAAATAACAATGAGGTTCATCGTCCAGCCATTTGAATTTAACCAGCTTATTTTCCTTGATGGACAGCAATTTGGCTTTCTGCTCCTCCCCGTCCCAAGTAAAAGTATACACCTGGTCGCGGTACGTCACATCATCAGCAAACCATTGAGCTAAACCATTGGGCTCGTTCAAAAAACCAAATAATATCTTAGGAGATGATTTTACTTCATACTCAACATTAAACTTCTTCTTTTCTGACATCCTTTAACTATTTGAACAGGTGAGGCGTATTTTTTTATGATTAGTTTCTAAAGAAAAGTAATTTCCTCTATATTTGCAAACTCAATTATAAGGGGTTCGACTGACAATATAATTGTTGTATTCGACAATTAATAAAAATTTAGCCTAATAAGAGAAAATAAATTCGGCGGGGTA
>NZ_JBKJUM010000025.1:0-10357 GCF_046590655.1 Daejeonella sp. | reverse complement strand
GCTGCAATATCAGTGATCTGGTAAGCCTCGTGCCAGAATTCATTTATACCACCGCTCCTGGTCCCGGTTGTGGGCCTGTCCCATGGATCATTGGCTTTCAGATATTTATGCACCTTTCCTATCCACTCAGCAGCTTTAAGACTGTCACCTTTCACCCAACCGTCCGTTCCGTTCACTTCATCAACAATGAACCATAGTGCAAGTGACCTGCTGTAACCATATCTGGCAATAAAATAGCGGTATAGTTTTTCCTGGTATTTCCAGGCTTCCT
This sequence comes from Daejeonella sp., assembly GCF_046590655.1. Taxonomy (GTDB): domain Bacteria; phylum Bacteroidota; class Bacteroidia; order Sphingobacteriales; family Sphingobacteriaceae; genus Daejeonella. The sequence goes on along the minus strand of NZ_JBKJUM010000025.1, from coordinate 10,086 downwards.
CACTTCTGTAAAAGTCTTTTGAATCGGTTACCGTCTGATAAGGGTTTACATACCACCTTACATTGCCGCCACCCCATACAGTTTCTGAAAGATAAGAGTGAAACCAGAGATTGAGGCTCAACAGCATATCCCTTTCTTCGAGCATCTCAAGAAGTTCATCGAGTCGTCCGGCAATATTCTGATCGTAACGGCCAACTCCTGTACCCCATGTTTCTAGCGGAGTAATATATGTACTTATGAAGTTTACACCCAGTGACTTGAGGCGATCCAACTCGGCAGCTTCAACACGACCGCTTCCGAAACCCTCATAACCATCGTTGTACCACAAACCTACACCAAAAAAATCCTTTCCGTTACTATGAGTCAGATACCTTTTATTATCAGCGACCCTGATAGGTCCGTTTCGTTTTGAAGGAACGGCAACAAAAGACAGCGGTGAGCTTGATACAGAACCATTTTTATCCTTCACAGTAACTGAATAGCTCCATTTCCCTGTTTCGCCGGGTGAGAACCTTATCTGCCAGAGAGTTGACCTCGAAAAATTATAAAATCCATTGATCTTCCACTTTTTCCCGGATGGTGCAGTGAATTCTGCCTGGATATCTATATCAGCAGGGTCGAATGGATTAACAAAATCGCATTTCAGTTCGAGGGATACTTCAAATTTCTCAAATAATCCGACAGAATCTGACCTTTGCCTCAATCTTATAATTTCTGGAGCAGAGGCAGCATAAGAGCTGACTTGTAAGATTACCAGAAAGATAAATGATAAAACACTTAATTTTTTCACGATACGGTTACTTATTTAGTTTGCTCCTTTTCCAGTTCGTCCATTCTCTTGTACGTAGCCCTGAAAGTATCCCAGTTTGTGTATTCTGCATTCCTTGAATAGTTACCTATTTCTTTCGCAAAAGTATTTTTGTGACCTCCTTGAACGGAACATTCTTATCGTCAACAATGCCAAATGCTCCTGATTTGTAATTCCAGTTTGCATAGGCTACTCCGTGCTTTTCAAATAGGGTAATCATATCCCTGTACCAGGCCAGCTTAGCTTCCGGAAAATATTCCATAAAGATCCCGAATTCACCGCAATAGAGCGGAAGTTTCATTTTTTTAGCAAGAGCAAATGGTTTCCGCATCATATACTCAAGTGAGTCTATATTATATACTTTCTTATGCTCCGGCAGATTCCCGTCTAACACAATCTGTCCGGGATAATTAACCTTTCCCGTAAAATCTTTAAGTTTGGTCCAGCCGGCTTTATAATGTGTCAGAATGAATGGTTCATAGAAGTGATAGCTTAAAATAAGGTTTGGATCGTTTTCAGGCACTCTGAAGGTGTCGAAGGTTGCAGCCGACTGCCACCTGTTCGATCCAAGTACAAGTACCCTCGCAGGTTCCGTTACACGTATTGAGTCGATCAATCTTGCCAACAGGTTATTCCACTGCTCAGGGTCATCGGCAACAGGCTCATTCATTGGTTCGTATGCAACCATGCCGTTGGGATACCCGATCAGGAAAGATGAAAGGTCTTTCCAAAGGGCTATAAATTTATCCTGTTCAGCAGGAACAGTCCAAAGAGGTTTCGTACCTTCATTGAAATGATGTGAACGAAGTATATGCAGGTCAACCACAACCCTCAGACCTGCCTTGCTGCACCAGTCAAGACAGTTTTTCATAAGAGCAAATGCATCTTCATTTCTTTTCCCGGTTACATCCCACATCTGCTCTTCATCTATTGGCAAACGGATATGGTCGAAACCAAGAGAATCGATGTATTTCACATCCTTCTCTGTAAAGAAAGCAGCTCTCTCCTCGCCTCTTCTCTGGCTCTGGGAAAGCCAGTGGGCAACATTTGTTCCTTTAAAAATCTTAAAAGATTCACCGGCAAAAGCATAAGATTGTTTCTCTCCCATTCTGCTCTTCCAAGAAATAAAAATTAAGCTGGCGATGGTGGCCATACTGACATAAAGCAAAAATCTCCTCATATGATCGTTGGTTTTAGAGTTTTTATTTTCTGAAAAAGGGTTTTCATCTTATAATATCCCTGTAAAAGATTCTTAAAAAATTAAGAAATGTAATACTTTATTGTGTCAATCAGGTTGTAAAGGCTAATTTAAGTTTTCTGCTGACAGCTGACATTTAAAATAACAAATTATTAAAAACATTGAATTAGGCTATTGACTAATAATCATTTTCAATTACTTTTCCATATATGCGGGAAACACCCTTTCCTTTTTTCTCGATACTATGACCACAAGTTTTTTCTTTCCTTCTTTACGTCCCAGGGCCTCTTGACAGATATTAGATAAAATCGAATTCATCTATCTAATCTCTATTTTTTTTTCAGCGTTGTGAGCCTAAGCTCTTAATCGCTCCACTTTTAACACTTTACCCAATAATGCTATTCCGCAGTTGTGGGGTCAATGATTGTCATCACTTCACTTACGGAATTTGCTGGGAAACCTCCTTGTTTTGCATGTTCACGAACCATTTCTTCATTCGGTGCTATATAAACACAATAGATTTTATCGCTGGTTACGTAACTTTGAAGCCACTGAATCTGAGGTCCCATATTGCTCAGGACACCACAAGAAGTTTGTGAAATACCCTTCAATTGTTCGGCCGTCAATTTTCCCGCTCCGGGAATTTCTCTTTCAATTACATATTTTGGCATAATTCTGATTTTTTACTTCCTACTCGTATGGTTTTTCGGTATCACCCCGTTTTTCTGAATGGTCGCTGGTCTCCATTTTCATATCATGAATCTAACAATTATTTATCAGTAGCAGAGTGAAGTGCTTTCAAATCTTATGCTGTGCTATCCGGCAGTTAATTATGATCCCCTTGTTGGATTAATTTAAAACTCGATATTAACATCAATAAGCCAATAATCGGCCGCAGACAATGATCGAAATCCAAAGAAGTATCGAAACCACGGCGGAGAGCCTGCCATAAGGAGAAAGGCGGGTTTGATCCTCCGGGATACTTTTAAAAATAAACCGATGAAAAATAAGCACATTCACGGCTGCTACAATCAGCAATACCATTTTTAAACCGAATGTAGGATCAGCAATCAGCGATTTTGCATTTGTACTAAAAAGCAATATTCCCGACGGAATAATAAGCCACAAACCTCTTCGCGACCAGGGTAAAAGATGCCGCGCTAAGCCTGAAACTGGAAGGTCTTTGGAAAGTCCCAATAGACGTAGATCAAACATAAACGCAGCTCCCACCAGAAGCGCAATTCCCACAATATGCACGATTTCAAGCGCGGGATATAACCACAAAGATTGACGTATCCCGACAGCAAAGGATGTGTTTTCGATCCAGTCTGCATACCGTATGACAAATGAAGGCAAATTAGCGAAGTTCGTATTTCTTACCGCCAACATAGATACGCTCGGCGCGCATCTCGTTTTTTTCAGTCTTGTGCGGATAAGCTACGAGTCTTACCGCCGTGCCCTTCTTTATCATTTCCTCCGATAAGCCCCGGGAAGTCATCCGGCTGGTTGGCGCAAGGTAAACTGTTGTCATTTTACCTTTATATTTCACAGTAGCCAATGCGTGCGGATTTTCCCAGAGCGACTTTGCTATAGTCGTTTTGTAATCAAGAACCTTCTCCTGATCGTACTCAGCCCATCCGTGATGAAAGAAAGTGAATGCACTTGACAGTAAAAATATAAAGCCCAGTGCCACAGTTTTTAAGTAAGCCATAACCATTAATTTAAGTGAATACTAAATAATTATTAAACACACTTGAAATCTGCACATGTTTTATATAACATGAGATATTGTGTTTCACTAAACTAAAATAGTTATAATTCTTTTAACTAATATTGGACATGTGTTAATAATCAAGATCATATGCTTAAGACTATTCAAATTTTCGCTTTAATTCTTACAGCCGCAATTATTAGCGCATGCTCCCAAACCCAATCTTCAACAACAAGTTCTAACGAATCTGAAACGAAATATGTGATGGTAATTCACGGCGGTGCAGGAACCATTCTCAAAAGCACTATGACACCTGAAAAAGAAGCGGCTTACACCGCAGCTCTAACCAAAGCATTGGAAACAGGCTATGCTGCTATCAAGGAAGGCAAATCCAGTCTGGATGCAGTCGAAGCGACAATTCATATATTGGAAGATTCTCCTCTTTTTAATGCCGGGAAGGGCGCAGTATTCACAAATGAAGGCAAGAATGAAATGGACGCCGCCATTATGGATGGAAGCAATTTGAAGGCAGGATCTGTGGCAGGAGTAACGATTATTAGAAATCCAATAAGCGCAGCGAGAGCAGTAATGGAAAAATCAGAGCACGTGATGATGGCCGGAGCAGGTGCAGAAAAATTCGCTAAGCAGGCCGGGCTTACAATCGTGGATCCCGCTTACTTCTTTACACAGGATAGATGGGATGGTTTACAAAGAGCTATTAAAGACGATTCTACGAAAAGCGTTCTCGATCACGGAAATAAAAAGTCCTACAAATCCGAATCCCAAAACGTAGACAATAAATTCGGTACTGTAGGATGTGTGGCACTTGATAGCAAAGGAAACCTTGCAGCAGGAACTTCCACCGGAGGTATGACTAATAAGAAGTTCGGACGCATCGGCGATGCCCCTATCATTGGATCCGGCACCTATGCTAATAATGCTACTGCTGCCATTTCATGCACGGGCTGGGGAGAATTTTATATCAGAAGTGTGGTTGCCCACGACATATCAGCGCTTATGGAATATAAAGGTTTGAGTGTTGCAGAAGCCTCGCAAATAGCTCTGGATAAAATGGCCAAACTTGGCGGCAATGGGGGACTCATCGCATTGGATAAAAATGGTAAAATGGCCATGCCCTTCAATACAGCTGGAATGTACCGGGGCACAATAACCGCTGATGGTAAAATTGAAGTTCTGATCTACAAATAAATGCTATTAAACTAAAAAATTTTATTTGCAATTCTCGACGATACTTCATATATTGAATTGAGCATTCGCACGGCGATTAATCAGTATAAAACCTGATCGATTAATCGCCTGCATGAGCCAAAATCCCGGGGATTTATCTTCCGGTTTAGGAGGTTTCTTAAAGCCCTTTAACTTTAAAGAAATATCATTTTGTTAGGCTTACCCAAAATCAATAAGATTCTAAAATAACCGCCACGCCTCTGAAAACGGTAGGAGAATTGTCCGTACCTCCTTCGTCCCAGTTCCGGGACAGCTTCGGGACAGCTTCGGGAAATGTCAAATCTTCCCCAGATCTTTCACGCATCTTTACCTGATCTGTTACGAAGGAAGCACAGACAAAGTACGGTCCCTTTGAGGCCATGGCCCGGAAGCGAAAAGCTGGAAAAGTGTTTATGAAAATGTAACTTTCAGGAAGGAACTTTCGTTAAGTAAAAATAGGCACATTTTATTTTTAAACAAAACAAAGTAAAAAAATGGCAAGACTTAACCGGGGGCCAAATGGCCCTCCATCCGGCAAGTTCGGAAGTGTTATTGGCAGCAGCTGGCGGGGGATATATTATATCAAAGGATTGCAGAAAGAGAGCAAGAAAGAACGCAGTTATTCAAATTCAACAGCAGAAAAAGTTTGCATTTGCAGTGAGATTCCTAAAATATGTAAAACAGGTTGTGGACCTGGGATACAGTCGGATCAATGCGGGAGGTGCTACGGGCTATAACATGGCGATAAGTTACATAGTGCAGAACTGTGTAAAGGGTATGCATCCAAATTTTGAGATCGATTATTCCTCCGTAGTTTTTTGCACAAAAGGCAAACTGTCTCTGCCGGAAACTATTACCAAAGAATTAGACGGAATGAATCTGAAGATGACCTGGAGTGTTGAGAGCAATATCTATTCTTCTGCAACGAATAAAGTAGAACTTTTGATTTATCAGCCGGGGTTAGGCTGTTACCAGATCGCCCCTGACGGAATCACCCGCGGTGATGGTGGAATGGAGATCGAACTGGATACATGGTATAAAGGCGATACTGTACACGTTTATATGTTTTTGTCGACATCCTCTTCCTGGGTCAAGAAGGAGTGATCCAACAGTGTTTATTTGGGAGCAGCGAAGTTTAGGGAGTGATTTTTACCTATTTCTTAAAGCCTAATTAGACTGTAAAGGCATTTGGAGTAACTTATTAGACTAAAAAAAAGGGAGAAGATCATCATCTTCTCCCTTTTAAGAATTAAGAGCGCTATTTAGTTGATAGTTATTGTTCCCAAATCTTTTGTAGACCCCGTAACCACAACTACATTGCTGATAGTTTTGTTAACATACGGACTAACCGGTATGATGTCTACTTTGTAGGTACCGGCGGCTACACCGGGAAACCAGAATTTACCAGTAGCATCAGAAATAGTTCCTAACGTGTCTGTTCCTGTTATTGCATAGATTTTAGGACTAGAAGCTGCCGGACTGATCACTCCGCTAATAGATCCGGAAACAGCGTTAGGAATTACACGAATTACCGGTTTTAATATATACTTACCGTTTCCTGTTTGTACAATTGATTTCGCAACATCAAAATCAAGCAGCATAGTATAAGCTACACCTGACTCTAGATTTTCGTTTACTTTAAGTTTCACACCTGAAGTTTGTCCGCTGGGTGTAGTTAACGGATAGCTCATTCCATTAATAACTACACTATTGCCGGTATCATTTAAAACAAGCCTAACTTCCTGCAACCTGCCGGCTGGTAAATCCCTGGAGGCTATCAGTGTATCTTTTCCCATTCTGAACCTCAAAATATTAAAAGGTTTTGTGTCAACCGGCAGGCTAGATTCCCCTGCTGATGAAAGAATTTTAACCTCTTTAATGCTTAGAAAGACCGCATCATAAGCGCCTGGGCCGTCAGTCAACTTAACGCTAACACTGGTCATATCTGAACCACTTTCGTTTTTATTACATGCACTAAGGCCTATACAAAGACCTAAAAATGCGACAGTTAATAATTTTTTCATTTCCTTTTAGATTAGAGTTGTGTACCCCCCATATTCCAATAACCCTGCCGAAATTACATTGAAGCTAATTACCAAATACTTGGCACGTAAAATGCTCATTATTAACTTTAAACTAAAACTCACAACTTTATGAAAAGTTTACAATTGTACTCTTTTATGGTCATTATTGCCATTATGGGTATCACAACAAGCTGTAACTCTAGCAGCACTAAGACAGAGGAAAAACAAGAAGTAGGCGCTATGGATTCAGTATCGCAGGAACTTGAAAAAACAAACAAAGAACTTGAAGACGAAGCTAAAAAAGTAGAAGCTTCTCTGGAAAAAGTAGACAAAGAATTTAACGCTTCAAACTAAAAATTATGAAAACCAACGTATTGAAAATTAGTATTCTGCCATTAATATTTTTGGTGGCTATATCCTTTACTGGAATTCCGCCGCAAAAGGAAAAAGGGAACAAGAGTGAAAATCCTGAAAAAGGAAATCAGAATCCGCAGCAAAAAGGAAATAATAAGTCAGATAATTCTTCACGGAGTAATAACAACAATGATCAGGGGCGTTCCGATGATCGCGATGTTACCAAAGGACGTTCTGATAACAACAGTCAGGGAAATAATAAGAATGACCAGGGAAATAATAATAATAAAAACAAAAGTAATTCCGACGACCGTATGAACGGTTCAGACAACGACCGAGGTTTTGATAAGAGTGAAAAAGGAAACGACAAAAATAAAGAGAACGGTAAATCACGTTGGGAAAATGTGAAATGGGATAAAGATGATAATATTAATTGGGGGTTTGAAGATTACGCAAACCGTAAACGACCAAAGGATAATAAAAAAGTAACAATATGTCATAATACTGGTGATCGTAATTTTCCTGTCATGATCAATGTCTCTGAAAATGCAGTAAAAGCGCATATGAATCATGGAGACCAAATGGGAAATTGCACAACAAACTATTCTGACCGGTGGCCTGCCAATTATATTAGGACTAGGGAGAATGTATATAACAATTATCAGAATACCTGGGAAACTATGTCTTACAGTGAATCATTACTTAGGTTCGCCGCTGATAAGCTTTTAGGTATCAGAAGTTCTTTCCAGACTCAGCGTCCAACATTAAGTTCGCAAGAAATTCAACGTAAAGAAGTGCTAATTCTTGACTTGCAGAATAATGTAAATTCACTGGAAAACCAACTTGCGATGACCAGACAAAGAACAGATGGAATAAATATCAATATTAATTTATAAGCCACTCTATTTTAACCGTCGCTCACTATCAGAAAAGGCTATTGTAACCTACAATAGCCTTTTTTTTATTAAATATTTCGTCTCTCATCGTCTCAGGATAAGGTAGCCTTTGTTCAAAGCTGTTACCGGACTTCCGTTTGTCGTTCTGCGGGTTGTTATGAGATAATAGTAGACGCCATCTACTAATGGCGTATTCCTATTTGTGAGCAAACCCGTATTAGCAAATCCCTTAAAAACTCTATCGCTTTCGTTATAACCTTTGATACGAAATACTTCATTACCCCAGCGGTTGAAAATCAGAACCTCATTATCGGGAAAAGAAACAATATTTACAATATTAAAAACATCATTCCCTGATCCGTCATAGTTTGGCGAAAAAAGAGGATCGATGGATATATCTGGATTTTTAGGAACCTCTTTATTTTCAACGACTACGGGATCCGGAGGATAGACATCGCCAATAGTTACCACTGCACTTGAGCCGATTTTTACCTCAGGATCGGAAGTAGATAATATCTGGATGGTAATACTTTCGTCACCCTCGTTCAGATCATCTGTTAAGGCGGCGATGGTAATTTTCTGGGTGGTGGTTAACTGTCCCTTGGGGATCATTATTTGAATGAACTGATCTAACAGAACATAGTCGCGATCTTTTATTGCACTACCGGAATACCCGATTTTTATGATAACATCGTCGGGAAATACTTTTTCCAATCTCGCCGTTACTGTCACTTTTTTACCCTCTCTGACATTAGAAATTGTTGGCGTTAAATTCACAGTAGAAAAAGGAACAACCCGGATTATGAGATTGGCTGAACTGCATACTCCGGATATATTACAAATTTTATACGGCACAGTTTCCGTACCCAAAAAACCCGGATTAGGTTTATACGTAAAAGATCCATCGCTATTAAATACAAGAGTGCCGTTTTTTGCAGGGGCAGCAATATTGAAAGTAAGTTTCTCGTTCTCCCTGTCGAAATCGTTTAAAGCAGTACTACCCGTAGCGAAACTCCCCTCATATATTTTGAAAGTATCGTCAATGGCTACTGGCGGACAAACTCCGGCAACAACTTGTGCACTTACAACAAACGTACATCCGGTAGCGTCCTTTACAGCTATTTCATATGATCCTGCAGCGAGGCCGGTGATTACATTGGATGTTTGCGAGCGGCCGTTCCATAAAATTGAGTACGGCGAAATGCCACCATTTACTGATGCTGTTATAACCCCATCACTGGAAGACTTGCACAACGTATTTTTTATCGTTAATGACATTCTAAGAGGCGTAGAAGGCTGGATGATACTCACTGTTTCCCTAACTGAACAACCATTTGCATCAACAATAGTGACGCTGTATAATCCCGGGCCCATACCAGAAAGCTTAGAAGTCTTTTGGCCGCTTGACCAATTATAGGTATATGGGGCTGTTCCTCCAATGACATTTACCGCTATTGTCCCGTCGTTTGAGCTAAAACAAGTGACGTTTGTTCTGACCACATTGGCTGATAAGATCTGGGCAGGCTGATTGACGACTATCTGCTGCGATTCTGAACAGCCATTCGCGTCAGTTATTGAAATAGTATACGAACCTGCCACCAAGTTCGTAATATCTTTTGTATTACGTCCATTATTCCAGCTATACACATAGGGCGCTTTCCCGCCGCTCACGTTAAGGTTGATCAATCCATTACTTGCTCCAAAGCAAGAAACATCATTTTTAAGAAAATTAATGGTCAGTGGCACAGAGGGCTGACTTATACTAATGGTCTGAGTACTGATGCAATTAAATGAGTCTTTAATTGTAACTGTATAAACACCGGCGCTAACATCTTTGAGATCCCTTGAAGTGGCTCCATTACTCCAGG
>NZ_JBKJUM010000012.1:0-24746 GCF_046590655.1 Daejeonella sp. | reverse complement strand
GCCTCGCCAAAGCACCACAGAATGCCACTCGGTTTGGCTGTGTGTTCCACCTGTTTTATCTTTAAAGATTTCTGTGGTTGCTAACGAATTTTGACCACGGCTACATTTCCTTCCACATATTGTATACCCGGATCTTTGCCCAAATTACCAATTAGCGATACTTTGTTTAAACCTCTCATACTTTCTCCTTCTGCCTGACTATTAGAAACATCTCATTTTCCAGTTTGAGGTAACCATATTCATAACAGAAAAAATAGGTATTCCCGCTTTCGGTCTGATAAAGATGGGTATGGTAGGTCAGGTCAAAGCCGCAACGCAGCAGGTCATCTTTTTTCAGTTTAATTTTAGTCCCGATGCAGAGTTTGGTAAGGATGGAATGGTTCTTCCTAAGTATGGCATTCACCGGCCGAAGTGCGGAATCAGGGCCAGCTTTTAATTGATTGTTGAAATTGCTTCGGCATTGATCGTCGCAAAATTTTTTATCGGCTCTGCCGCGTAGGGCTGAGCCACAGTCTAAACATTCGCGTTCCATATAATCAAGAAATGTGTGCTGAATTTAGTATTAAGTGTTTAAAAACGGATATAAGCGTGTATATCCGTTTATTCTCCGGTTAAGTTTTGTTGCCCATAGCATCTTTGTTGTGTCGCTGCCCGAAGGCCGGTCAGTGTTCTTTAAGAATTATTTAAATATTAAAGCAATGAGTAATTTAAGAAACAGCGTTCGCCTTATGGGATTTTTGGGTACCGAACCGGAAGTAAAAACACTTGGTGAGAAAAAAAAACTTGCAAAAGTGGCTATCGCAACAAATGATTCGTATAAAAACGATAAAGGTGAAAAGGTGGAGGAAACGCAATGGCATAACCTGGTTATGTGGGATGGACTCGCCACAGTTGCCGAAAAGTATCTTCACAAAGGTTCTGAAGTCAGTGTTGAAGGCAAATTGACAAGTCGATCTTACACAGATAAGGAGGGTGTAAAAAAGTATTTCACCGAAATAGTGGTGAATGAGTTACTCATGCTGGGCAAAAAGTAGGAGTAGATTTAGATGTAAGGGCAGGGGAATCCTCCTGTCCTTGTTTCAATAGAGATGAAATTGGGTTAAAAATGCAAAGTTAATGTCCCGATAGGCGCAGCGGCGGAATCCCCGCGCCAATGAGGAGATCCGAACCAGTCGGGGAACAACGAACAACAACAACAACCCACAACCAACAATCAACCAACCAACAAGGTTTATCCTAAAACTTAAAATTAGATCTTTTATAAATACCCGGACGGGCGTGGTCTCCTTCTTTAAAACTAAACTCTACTTCGACAATACCCTCAAGTTCGGTTAGAGAATAGGTAGCTTCAGCCAGGTAAGCCTGAGCACCGTCACTTCCAGCTCGTTGGGTTAGGTAAGTAGCGTCAACTATACTGACATAAGCTTTAGTGCCTTCTAGTTTTACCCATATCAATTTGATTTCAGGATACTTTAAATTTATTGCGTCTACAATATCTTCAGGCTGTAAATTAGTCATATTCGCTGCGGGCTCCCGTTTTATCTCAAATCTATGAGTACTGTCGTTTATCTGGGCATTCCACGGGAGCACCAAGGTTTTTTCATGATCCATATTTTCTGCTTTCTCAATAGAAGAAGCTGTTTGGGTTGGTTCACTTTGACAGGAAGCTATAAGAGATAGCGCCGGGATCAAAGATTTGAAGATTTTCATAGGTTAAGGAGTATTATGTGCGACGGGTATGATTTTCCCGTTAAAGAACTTATGGCCTGTAAGTGCAAAATCAGCAATGTACTTCCCCATTTCAAAAGCCATAACTGGAGACTGATAATCTGGGAAAGCTTTCTCGAGCATTTCTGTTTGAGCAGACCCGAGTGCGAGACAATTAACACTGATTTCCCGGTCCGCAAGTTCAACGGCCAGGCATTCAGTTAATATGTGTAAGGAAGCCTTACTTGACGAGTACGCGGCAAGACCCGGAAATTTTTCGCTCCCCTGAAATGCTCCCATGCTCCCGATATTCACAATATGGCTCTTGCGGGACATCAGCGGAACAATATTCTGAATCATTTTGACATGACCGAGAAGGTTATTCTGCAGCATCTCGGCAAAATCGAGCTGAGAGATTTCCATAAAGGGTTTACTAATTAAAGATCCCGCATTATTGATAAGAACATCTACAGTACCAATCCTTTCTTTTATAAAAGGCACCAGTCTAGTTTCATAATCATCGTGAACTATGTCGAACTTGGCGCAATAAAGAAAACACTCCGGATTCAATGCAAGTGCCAGTTCCTGTAATTTCCTGAGTTTGTCTTCCGATCTCGCCAATGCAACGACTTTATGTGAGCCGAGTCCCGTCAGTTCGAGCACTGACTCAAATCCAACCCCACTGCTTGCGCCTGTTATTACAATATTCATTGGTCAGTTTGTTAGCTGTGTTACCGGATTTTTAATCAGGTAAAAACCATCATGGATCAACTTGTTGAGTTCAGGCTCGTTGGCAGCTTTCATTTCCAGGTAAATCCTTATTTCACGTGTCATTTCGGGGTAGATATTCTCATGATCCAGTATCTCCAGTATTTCAATAGAACATAGCCAATCTTCACGGAAATTCTTCCGAATGCTTTCCCATACACTTAATAATTGATCGTGCGAAGAATGGTTTTCCCTGCAATATCGGACCGTTCGAAAAAGTTCGTGGTATTTTTTCTTCTCAAGGCTGTATTCCGCATGATAAGTAGCAGTTTTAGAAACAGGTGCAATCTTTTCAAATGAATCTTTATCTGCAGCTCCGCAGTACACAGATATTATTTTATCTCCGACCGCCATGTCGAACATCCCCCATGAAGGTTCGAACAGTACATTTTCCTGATCATCTGTTACAGTACAATCGCAGAAACTGATTAGGATAATCATTCCATCCCTTTTTTCTACTGATTTAACCTTTCCCGAAACTGTGAGGCCGCTTCTAAAGTTAAGGGTGGCTGCTCTATCTGGTATTATGCCCAAGGCAACAAGAGCATCGTCCGACGCTCTTTCAAGTGGGTAATTGAGCTTACTTAAGAGACCAACAGGTGATGAATAGCCGTGAGAATGGTATTCTTTGCCATGCCCCTTAAGTTGTTTGCCTTTGAAAGATAACGCGCTCTCGCCGGTAGTTTTGATAAATTGGAGTACATCGTCACGGTCCATTTTCATATCCGTAAAAGTTCCGCTTACCTGGAGGCCTGAACTATAAACAGCAGTGCAGATATTTTTACATTCAACTGCTTTTAGAACGCTTTCAGATCCGCCCCGCCGAAAAGCCATGGTATCTGCAAACTGTTCTAAAACATTTATCAGGTTCTGAAAATCAGATGTTACAAAGAGCTGAGGTTGTGTTTTTGTTATGTCGAAAGGGTAATTAATGGCGCCTAGTGTATACCAGTATTTTGTGATCCCGGAATCCATACAGCTGGTACTTTCTCCAATGGAAGAAAGCAGTCCGGCGCCATAAATTTTCGGCTTTTCCAATGTTCCGATTAGTCCATATTCCACGGTCCACCAATGCAGACGACTTAATAAAGCCATTTCAGAAGGTTCACCAAGATTTTTCTGGCAGAAATTAACTTTTTTTTCAGCTTTCCTCAGAAGGGTGGGATCTGCATCATGCATCTCTTTGAGTATTGAAAGTTCACGGATAGCTTCGTAAAGTTCAAAGTCTTTGGACGAAAACATTGCTTTTGCGCCAATTGATCCAAAATAACTTAAATATTCATGATAATCTTTGTCGGCGATAATTGGGGCATGTCCTGCCGATTCGTGTATTATATCCGGAGCAGGAGTATATTCAATATGATGTAGTTGACGGATATCAGCAGCAATAACAAGAACCCTATATGACTGATACTCCATGAAAGCGGAGGGCGGAATAAACCCGTCTACAGTTACGGCTCCCCAGCCTATTTTTTTCAGGGCGTCGTTCATCTCCTGCAAATCCGGAATTTTTTCGATGGTTAAGCCTGCAGCTTCCAAACCGGGTATATAGGGATAGTAAGCAATGTCCTTGAGATAGCTATAATTCTGGCGCATAACATAGCGCCAGACAGCATGATCAACAGGTGTATAGTGCTCATAGTGCTGTTCGACAATAAATTGCCGCAGGTGGTTTGGTAGCTTTTTCACCTGTGGATTATTAAAATCATTGAAACTCGCCATAGTGTCTTTTTGCAGAGATAGATGATATAAAGTTAAGAATTTATTTGTCCTCTGGTTTTTTGACCAGGCCTTTTTTTGCCCGGATAGCATGGATAATTTTGTATTTTTGAGACTTTGTTACTATGAAAAAGCGAATTTTTATTACTGGTGCAGCTGGTTTTATCGGAAGTAATCTCATCCGCAGTTTATTACAAGATGACCGCAATATTGTTATAGGTTTTGATAACTTCGATGCCTTTTATTCGCGCACCGAAAAAGAAAAAAATATAAGCGAGTTTGCCAACGACAAGAACTTCCGTTTTTATGAAGGAGATATCAGGAACCAGGCTGATCTTGATGCTCTGGATGATATTGATGTGATCGTACATCTGGCAGCTAAGGCTGGCGTTAGACCCAGTATTAAAAATCCCATCCTATATCAGGAAGTGAATGTGGGAGGTACTCAGAATTTGCTTGAGTTTGCCAGAAGAAGGGGAATTATTCAGTTTGTTTTCGCGTCCTCCAGCAGTGTATACGGAATTAATGAACATGTCCCCTGGTCGGAAGAGGATAAGCTAATGCCCATCAGTCCGTATGCATCAACCAAGCTCTCATGCGAGATGCTGGGACACGTTTATAGTTATATATATGGAATTCGATTTCTAGCCTTGCGTTTTTTCACAGTGTACGGGCCGGGTCAAAGGCCAGATCTGGCTGTTCATAAATTCTTCAAATCAATTATTAATGGTCAACCTATCCCCGTTTTTGGAGATGGTTCTACTAGCAGGGACTATACCTACGTTGGAGACACCGTAAAAGGCATCGAGGCTGCCATTTCTTATGAATCTTCAAATTTTGAGATAATTAATTTAGGTAACCACCGAACCGTCACCCTTAGCCAGTTGATTCTCGCTATAGAAGAGTCTTGCGGTAGAAAAGCAACTATTGACCGTCTGCCCGAACAGCCGGGAGATGTGCCCCAAACGTATGCTGATATACATAAAGCACAAAAACTTCTCAAATACCATCCCTCAACAGATCTGAAAACGGGCCTGGATAATTTCTATTCCTGGTATCTTAAAACTCAGGATAACTAAATTACGTTGGAATACTCATACTTATCAACGAATACTTATCACCGATACTAATTACGGCAGCTCAATTTTTTTCTCATCAAGTTGCTTTGGATAAAACACGAAGTAAATGCCGCTGAGAGATAGGATAGCGGAGATACAATAGAACAAAAGGCTTATTATAACCGCCAGTTGCTGATCTATTTGAAAAAATTGAGCACCATAAACAAAGACTAGTTCTCTGGCCCCCAAACCGCCTACGGTAAATGGGAAGATTGCAACCAATGACGATATCAGGAACATAAAAAGGTAAGGAGCAAATTTCCCTTCGTGATTTAAGGCGTACAACAAAATTATCACCGATACGATCTGCATCGACTGCACAAGGAGCGCCTTAAAATGAGTAATGATAAAATTGTGACTATAATCCTGGAAATAGTGCCGCATGATCACATAATATGCTATACTTCCGGCAAGCACTGTTGCAATCGGAATCCAGTTTGGTATCCCTAAATAAGGGATGAATATAACAAGCATTGAGATGATGAGCCCCAATGCCCAAAGTCCGCTCAAACGATCAAAGAATATCGCCTGGAAAAGCCTTCGGCCTTTAATCGAAAACTTCTTTCTCAACAGAAAGATTTTGTATCCATCACCCCCAATGCCGCCCGGAAGAAACAGGTTATAAAACATTCCAAGAAGGTAAATTTTGAAATTATATACAGGTGAGATATCTAAGCCAATCCCTTTGAAAAAGGTATTAAGCCGTGATGCGGAGATGATCTGGGATATCACAAATGCAATTAAGGCAAAGAAAAGATAAAGTGGATTCGATTCACTGAATGCATCTTTTAAGTCTTTAACTTCAACTTTCCTGGATACCAGATACAAAGATAACCCAGTAATTGAAATTTTTAAAAGAAGCTTAACTATTTTCCAGCTTTTCGTTTTGTCCATTAAAGATTCGTCTAACCTGGTAAGTTTTTCTATTAGTTCCTTCGAAATATGTCCGAACGTTTATTTCGGCTAATATTCCAAAAGTGATCAATTGTATCCCAGCAATTAAGAAAATAAGGCCCAGGATCAGGATCGGTTTACCCCAAATATCCTGGCCCATAATCTTAAGTATGAGCAGGTAAATATTTATCATAAGGCCCAGACCTAGTGAAATAAACCCTAAGGTTCCAAAGAGGTGCATGGGTTTTTGGATATATTTTCTGAAAAACACCATTGTTATCAGGTCTGCCATTACCTTAAACGTCCGGCCTAATCCATATTTTGAAGTACCGTGTATCCGGGCGTGATGTTTCACGTCAACCTGAGTAATGCTTGCGCCCTGAAGTTTGGCTAAAACCGGAATGAACCGGTGAAGCTCGCCGTAAATACCGAGATCTTCGGCTATCTCCCGCTTAAATACTTTCAAAGTGCATCCATAATCTTTAATGTAAACGCCAGTCATTCTCCGGATAATAGCGTTCGCGATTTTAGATGGCACCTTTCTCAAAAACATTCCATCCTGCCGTTTAACTCTGTTACCAGCAACCACATCCCAATCTTCATCCTTTAACTTCTGAAGCATGAAAGGGATATCAGACGGGTCGTTCTGCAAGTCGCCGTCAATCAGGGCAATATATTTCCCACTGGCATGGTCGATGCCAGCTGTCATCGCTGTGCTCTGACCGTAGTTTTTACGAAGTTCTACAAGGCTGTTCCGTTCGTCAGCATATTCACGAATCTTTTTTTGAGTGCCGTCAGAGGACCCATCATCCACGAAGATTACTTCGTAGTCGATGTTATTTAAAGCTTTCCGGATCTCCGCCAAAAGCGGCTCTATATTATCACGTTCATTTAAAACAGTAATCACAACCGAGAGTTCTCTCATTTTACTTCGTAAAGTTTTAAGTTCTGATAATTCTTTATCAAAAGTGCATCCGGGTCATTCAAATCCCTGTCAAAGGTAAAATAATAACCTGGCTTAGTCTTATCCTCCGTGAATTTCACCTTCTGCATACGAGTGCGCTCGATATAGAAAATCAGCCTGTCGTGGAAAGGGATATTTGCTTCGTCAGGATGATATTGATAAAAGTAAAACGACTTTCCCTTGCTGATCGAGCCCATTTCAATTGCAGCATCCTTGTATTTATTTTCGATTTTGTGATGAGCGCGATGAGGCAATACGAAAAAACTGAAAGCCAGCCTTACCGCTAATAGTAAGCCCATAAACCCGAGAAGTTTGTGAGTTTGGAAGCGATAGATGAGCCAGGTAAATAGAATGCAGGTCAGAAAGACAACAATAGCTTTTAGCTCCAGGTAAGGTACATAAATTGAAAGATCAAAAAGCAAAGCTCCAGGGACAGCAAAAGTTACAAGAATGGACAGCACCAAAAGAATATTTCCAAATACTTTATTGATTTTGGGCAGCCTATCTCTATAAATAGAATAGGCATGGCTCCATAGGATAAAGAGTAAGGGGTACAGCATTAGCAAATACCGTGGCCGCGTTTGTGGTGATAACCAATAAACCCAGATATTCGCAAGAAATATAATAGCAACATACTTAAGAAATGGGTTATTTTTAATCCCGGGAATAAAATCCTTATGAAAGCAAAAAAGTAAAAGTATACTCGCTGGGAATAGGTGACCTATGTGTTCAAAGGGAAAAGAAATCATGTGGAGAATCGTTGGCACAAGTCCAAATTCTGCGGCTGTCCTCTTACTGCTTTGATTCCATATCGTGCTCAGATACCCTTCAAGATTTGGATTGAATTGATAATAGTTAAGGAAATACGCGCCTATAATCAGTACGCACAAAATCCCGCTAAGGATATGCTGCCAGCTCAATAATTTAAGTAAATTTTGGGTGTAGCCAAGCAGGGCAATTAAAGTAAGTCCTTGAAAAACAAGTGATGGAAGTCCCTTGCATAAAAACGTTAGTGCAGTAATTAAGTAAGAGATAAAAAAAAGCCAAAACCATTTCTCTCTCTTATAAAAGTAAAAGATCAGCATGAAAGATCCGAACGTAAGCCAGGAATAAAAGATGTCAATATGTCCCAGCATTGAATCATATATCAGCATCCTTCCGTTAAGGAGGAAAAGCATCGCGCTAATTAGGGCTACCTGTCTGTCTTTTATGAAATAACTTATGGAGTAAAAAATAGTTATAGCAAACAAGAACATCGGAATGATTGCAGGTAAACGAGTAACAAATTCTGAATAGCTACCTGTTAATTGATAAAATGCAGCCAGAATCCAGTTATAGAGTGGCGGTTTATTGTAATAATATTCACCCCCAATAGTGGGTACAGCATAGTTTCCGGAAAGAATCATTTCAAGAGCTACATTAGCCCTTGTTGGCTCATCAGCAAATAGCGGCAGAAGTCCCAGATTAGTGAAGAAAGCGGGCAGGGCAAAGAGGAGTAAAATAAAAAATGCCTTTTCAGGGTAAAGCGTTAGGAATTTTTCAAGTTTTTGCATAAACCTATGCAAAGATATAAAAGTAAAAGGGAGAACTGAATTACCAGTTCTCCCTTTTAACTATTATTAATTCTTATTAGATGCTAGCCGGTACTGTATTTCCTGAAGTAAGGAAATTAGAAACTGCAATTTCCTGATCAAGGTAGTTGGAAGTATAATTAGTCGCCGGACCATCGATAAATAATAATGTTTGACCTTTAATAGTATTGATGATCTTGTTAGTCAATTCTACAGGAAGTGCTGGGCAACCGTGACTTCTACCTAGCCGTCCAGTTCTATCAATGAACGATTGGCTTACGTATTCAGCTCCATGAACTACGACAGCACGATCTCTGGCATTCGTATTGAATCCCTTATCCATACCTTCAAGTTTCATTGAAAAACCATGTTTTCCAAAATATGTTTCACTTGTTATATAAAAACCAAGACTGCTCTGATGAGAATTCTCAGTATTCGAAAAATTGGTGGCCATATCACCACCACTTCCCTGACCATGTGCAACCAAGGTATTAAATAATAGTTTGTTGCTCGCAAGATCGACTATCCAAAGTCTCTTTTGGGAACTTTTGCGATTAAAATCTATAATTGTTAATATTTGGCGTTCCGGGGAAACCAGGTTAGTTTTTTTAAGGTTATAATAACCTACCAATGCCTTCCTGAAAACTGCCACATCTAATCCGCTGGCAGCCAGTTCGGCTTTTTCAAAAGTAGAATCTACATATTGATCAAACAACTGCGTATTTGAATAACTGTAAGCAATCTCTTCGAGTACCGGCTCTGTAGGTGAATCAAAAAACTGCAATTGTGATTTTTTTGCTGAAACCCAGCTAATGGTAGGTAGTGTACTGATAAGCAAAAGTGATCCAATCGCCCAGATGGTATGTTTCCTCATAAAGTTCCTCAATTATTGTTTATTAAACGTAATAGTTTATTAAAAGTTGCAATGAGTTTGAGTATGGATTTACTATAATTTTCTGTTTTGATATAGCCAAATATACGAAGTTTAGCTCTGCTAATTGTCACAGAAGAGTATAAACTGAACCTATGTATTTATGCTCCAGGGGGCATCTGAGAGCCTTTTCAAATATTTTTTCGAGCTTCCGAAGCTGTGTACCCATACAGCAATATCTTCACATGAGTTGTGGAAATTTTTTGGTGGACGATATTTCAATTCCTCTTTTATTCTGGAAATATCCAGGATCGAATTGCTCCCGATGGATTTTAAAACTGGTTTGCTGATCATATCACCTATTCTACTTCGTGGATTCAAAAAAAGAAAAGCCTTCATCAGAGATTCCGGTAAGGACAGGGGAACTAATTTTCTTTTTTCTACAGCGGATATGCACTCCAAAGCCAGTTCTCGAAGTAGGTAGGGCTTTTCATCAGTAATATTGAAGATTTGCAGTTTTGGCTGGTTTTTTTGTTCCATATACAGTTCAATTGCATAACCAACATTGTCAACATGTGTTAGCGAACCTTGCGTATTGCTTTTGAACGGACATAAAAGAAACTTACCCTTAACCAGGCTGAGCAAACGCGGCAGAAGCACTCGGTCACCAACACCATAAATTGCTCTGGGACGAAGAATAAGTCTTTTCTGATGAACAGGGATTTCCAATTCTACGATATCCTCAGCGAGAAGTTTCGTTTCTCCGTAATCGCTCAGATCGGATTGAATACAGGCTTCATCTTCCTTGACCGGGAGAGTTTTGAACTGGTACACTGAGGAGGAAGAGATATGAATGAATAGTCGACAATTTTTTGCAGCTTCAACCACATTAAGTGTCCCTTCTACATTGCTCAGAATTAAATTTTTGTAATTATCAGTATCAGATGCCAGTGCCGCTGCATGAATACAAACATCTGCTTCTATTAAATCCATTGTGCCAGTAATATCAGCGGGGATGTATTGGGCAATCTTCAGCAGATTTTGATTGGGCTTCTCCTGATTTCCGATAGCAATAATCTCATGGCCTCTTTTATAAAAATATCTGCAGAGTGCCGCGCCAACAAATCCATTTGCACCAGTGATTGCTATCTTCATTTTCGCCTTAATTTCTGAAACAGATTATGTCTGGATTAAGCAGAATGGATTCTCAGTCAAGGGCAATTAATACCCACATTCATTTAATATTACATTTTACGAATTAGAATGTTTTAATTAAAAATGATTGATGATCCGGCACAGGTTGATAATTGGAACAATTGCTATTTCAGCAAATTTTTCCAGCTTACGAGGTCTCCAATTATTTGTTCAAGTTTTTCCGACCCAACCCGTTCCTGAACCATATTATCCCGATGTCTGATTGTCACGGACCCGTCTTCAAGGGTTTGATGATCAATGGTGATACAAAATGGAGTTCCAATTGCATCCTGCCTTCTATAACGCTTACCAATCGAGTCCTTTTCATCATATTGCAAATTGAAGTCCAGCTTTAAGGCCTCCATGATTTCGCGCGCTTTTTCGGGCAAGCCGTCCTTCTTTGTAAGGGGCAGAATAGCAGCTTTCACGGGAGCCAGGCAAGGATGTAGATGTAATACGGTACGTGAATCCTGTTTTTCTTCTGTACTCAGGTCCTGTTCTTCATAGGCGTTACATAAAGTCAACAAGAACATACGATCCAAACCTATCGAAGTTTCGATAACATAGGGAACATAGTTCTTGTTCTCCACTGTGTCAAAATATTGAAGTTTTTTGCCTGAAAACTTTTCGTGCTGGCTCAGGTCGAAGTCCGTGCGGCTATGTATGCCCTCAACTTCTTTGAATCCAAAGGGAAAATTAAATTCAATATCCACTGCAGCATTGGCATAATGGGCGAGTTTCACATGATCATGGAAGCGGTATTTTTCCGGAGCAGTACCTATTGCGAGATGCCATTTGAGCCTGGACTCTTTCCAATGTTTATACCATTCCATTTCTGTTCCGGGCTTCACAAAAAACTGCATTTCCATCTGTTCAAACTCCCTCATCCTCATGATAAACTGACGGGCGATTACTTCATTTCTAAATGCCTTCCCAATTTGTGCAATCCCAAAGGGAATTCGCATCCTGCCCGATTTCTGGACGTTTAAAAAATTAACGAAAATACCTTGTGCCGTTTCTGGCCTCAGGTAAACCTGATCAGAATCTTCGGCCATAGCGCCCATTTGGGTTGAAAACATAAGGTTGAACTGGCGTACTTCCGTCCAGTTCCGTGTGCCTGAAACCGGGCAAGCAATTTCATGCTCTTCGATAAGTCGCTTTAAAGCCGGAAGGTCATCAGCTGACAAGGCTGTATCCATATCAGCCTGCAGCTTATTTGCCTTTTCATTTTTGCCATCTTTTTCATAACGGGTAATCTTATCCTCAATTAGATTATCCGCGCGATACCTCTTCTTTGAATCTTTGTTGTCGATCATTGGATCTGCAAAGCCGTCGACATGGCCGCTTGCTTTCCATATTTTAGGGTGCATGAAAATGGCCGAATCAAGACCAACAATATTTTCATTTAACTGAACCATACTTTTCCACCAATAAGTTTTGATGTTGTTCTTTAGTTCAGCCCCAAGTTGCCCGTAATCATAAACCGCACTTAAGCCATCATAAATTTCACTCGAAGGGAATACGAAACCATATTCCTTTGAGTGAGATATAACATTTTTAAAAAGTTCGTCGTTGTTTTTGCTCATAACGGGACAAAGATAATACTGCAATTCAAATTAACTCTATTCTCCACTCTCAATTCTCCATTCAAATACTAACTTTGAACCATGAGCATTTCAGTAACTAATCTCAGTAAGGATTATGGACAGCAAAGGGCTGTAAATGAGATTTCTTTTGAAGCTTATCCCGGAAAAATCCTGGGATTTTTGGGTCCTAATGGAGCAGGAAAGTCGACCACGATGAAAATCCTTACCGGTTTTATTCCTCAAACATCAGGCAATGTAAAAGTTTGCGGTTTTGATGTAAATGAAGCATCCATTGAAGTGAGGAAGATTGTCGGGTATCTCCCGGAGCATAATCCCCTATACCTGGAAATGTACGTCAGGGAGGCTCTTGCATTTATATGCGATATCCACAGGATACAAAATAAACAGGCTCGGATCAAAGAGGTCATCGATCTTACAGGTCTTAAAGAAGAGCAATTCAAAAAGATCGGTGCCTTATCAAAAGGTTACCGGCAGCGTGTTGGTTTAGCCCAGGCTATTTTACCCGATCCTAAAGTTTTGATTTTGGATGAACCAACTTCGGGATTGGATCCTAATCAGGTGGTAGGTATCAGGAGCCTGATCCGCGATTTAGGAAAAACTAAAACGGTTATAATTTCAACGCATATAATGCAGGAAGTTGAGGCAGTTTGCGACCGGGTTATCATCATCAGCAAAGGAAAAATAGTTGCCGACAAGGAACTTGGGGAATTGAAAAAGGAAAATCCCGGGAAGAGTTTAGAAGAGATATTTATAAGCTTAACTAATGAAAGCGGGATGAGCAGAGCAAAATCTAATTTAGAGATAGAATAAGGTGCTGGCTATATTATTTAAGGAAATATCAGGTTTTTTTAGCTCTCTGGTGGCATATATTACTATAGCCGCTTTTCTAATTGTCACCGGACTATTTCTTTGGGTTTTCCCCGAATCTAGTATTCTCGAATATGGCTATGCCGGTTTAGAAAGTTTTTTTAATATAGCTCCGTTCATTTTCATGTTTCTCATTCCGGCGATTACTATGCGTTCCCTTGCGGAAGAGCAAAAAGATGGAACATTTGAGCTTTTGGCAACCAGACCATTAACAGATTGGGATATTGTTTTTGGGAAATTTGGTGCTGCCCTTGTCATTGTTGTTCTTACTCTATTCCCAACACTGATCTATTACTTCACAGTTTACCAGTTGGGGGTCGTAAAGGGTAATGTGGATACAGGAGCTGTAATCGGGTCATATATTGGTTTGGTTTTATTGGGTTCGGCATTTGTAAGTTTGGGCCTTTTCGCTTCATCCTTTGGGAAAAATCAAATCATTGCATTTACACTAGCAGTTTTTTTATGCTTTCTGTTTTTTAGCGGCTTCGATTCGTTCAGCCAACTTGATTCTCTCCAAAAATTCAGCAGTTATCTAAGCGGATTAGGTATTAATCAACACTATCAGTCTATCAGCAGGGGAGTATTGGATACCCGGGACCTGACATACTTTTTGAGCTTTTGCTTTTCATTTCTTTTGTTGACCAAAACTATGTTGGGGGCCAGGAAATGGTAGGACAGCGTAAAAAGGACCTGATATATATTATCACATTTTTAGCG
Source organism: Daejeonella sp. (assembly GCF_046590655.1). Taxonomy (GTDB): domain Bacteria; phylum Bacteroidota; class Bacteroidia; order Sphingobacteriales; family Sphingobacteriaceae; genus Daejeonella. The sequence continues at coordinate 10,749 of NZ_JBKJUM010000012.1, read as the reverse complement.
GTGATATTCGCTGTGAATATTCTTTCGAGTCATTTCTTCACGCGCTTTGATTTTACAAGCGAGAAGAAGTATACACTTTCGCCAGTGACCAGGAACATACTCAATAATCTGGATGATAGAGTTCAGGTTACTGTTTATCTTGAAGGTGATGATTTTCCGGCTGGATTCAAGAGATTAAGAAGCTCAACTTTTGATATACTGAGTGATTTTGAAGCATATTCCAGTAACAGACTGGACTTCGACTTTGTAAATCCTATGGCGGGTAATGAACAAACCCAGCAGGAAAACTATCAGATGCTTATGGAAAAAGGCATTGAACCCACCAATTTGAATGTCACAACAGAAAACGGAAATTCTCAAAAGATTATCTTTCCTGCCGCACTAGTAACTTATAAGGGTATTCAGATTCCAGTAAAATTATTACAGACACAGAACGGCGTAGACCCTCAGCAGGTATTAAATAATTCGATTCAGAATTTGGAATATGCCTTTTCAAGTACTATAAAACGGGCCACAACAGGCGGGCGGCAACGTATAGGATTTACCGAAGGGCATGGGGAACTGACTGATTTACAGTTGAACGATGCAATGAATTCACTTGCAGACTGGTCAGAAGTTGGACGTGTTGATCTTGCTACTATTACTTTCGATGGGTTGGATAAATTAAAACTGCTTGTTATCGCAAAACCCGAGAAGGAATTTTCTGAAGGTGAGAAATATAAGATCGATTATTTTGTTATGAACGGAGGACGGATCTTGTGGGCGATTGATCAGGTGAATGCAGAGTTGGATAGTTTACGCGGGGTGGTGGAGCACTTGGCATTCCCAAAGAAGCTAAATCTGGATGATATGCTTTTCCGATATGGCGCCAGAGTAAATTACGACCTCATTGCGGATTTAAACAGTTCTCGTATCCCGTTAAACACTGGTGATGTGGCAGGGCAGCCGCAGATCCAGCTTTTACCATGGCTGTTCTACCCAGTATTTATTCCTGTTTCGAGCCATCCATTAGTTAAAAATCTGGACGGAATCCGTTCTGAATTTCCTTCAACTATCGACCTTATCAAGGTTGATGGTGTCGTAGGAGAAGTGATTTTATCCTCATCTCCATATAACCGGAAATTTGACGTACCGACGATGCTCTCTCTTCAGATGGTAGAACAAGAACCAGATCGAAAGCTATTCCAGGGTACTGTAAAAGCAGCCGGAGTACTTTTGGAAGGAGAGTTTCCGTCTGTTTTTAGGAACAGACCAATTCCGTCAGGGATTACTGCTCCATCAGTTTTACCTGAAAAAAGCAAACCAGGGAAAATGATTGTAATAGCCGATGGCGACGTTTTTAAGAACCAGGTTAACGTCTCAGATGGTTCCCATTACCCGCTAGGTTTCGATCGATACACACAAGAACAGTATGCAAATAAGAGCTTACTTCTCAACGCAGCAGATTATCTGATGGATGATTCAGGGATAATAGGATTGAGGAATAAAGAAATCAAACTGCGCCTCTTGGATAAAGCAAAAATAAGAAGCGAAAAAACCTTATGGCAAGCGATTAATTTGGGTTTGCCTCTAATAATGTTGATAGCCTGTGGTATTTTTCAACATTACTTCCGTATTGGGAAGTATGCTCGTTAAATTGTATATTTTTACGGAGATTATTAATAAATTACCTGATTATTATCGTTAAATGGCTTATTAGGAAAACCGAAAAGCTTTATCATTATTGTTTTTCAGATATTTTTGAATATGAGATTTATAGTTTCTACATCTACATTATTAAAACAACTGCTTGCAGTTAACGGCGCGTCCAGCAGCAGTACAGTTCTGCCAATTCTCGAAAATTTTCTATTTGAGATTAAGAATGGAATATTAACAGTTTCTGCTACTGACCTCCAAACCAGTATGACTACTTCATTGGCTGTAGAATCAAAAGAAGATGGAAAAGTTGCTATTCCTTCTAAAATTCTACTGGAAACTTTAAAAACTTTACCCGATCAGCCAATCTCGTTTTCAGTAGATGACAAAACCTTTTCAATTGAAATAAGCGCCGGCGACGGGAAATACAAGCTGAGTGGTGAGAATGGCGAAGATTTTCCCAAAATACCTGTAGTTGAGAATGGCTCTTCCGTATCAATGCCTGCATCAGTACTTGCTGAAGCTATTAATAAAACCCTTTTTGCTGTAAGCAGCGATGAACTTCGTCCGGCAATGACAGGCGTTTATTGTCAATTAAGCCCCGAGCACATAACATTTGTAGCTACCGACGCACATAAATTGGTAAGATATCGCAGGCTTGACACAAAATCTGATTCGGCAACGACTTTCATCTTGCCTAAAAAGGCATTGACGTTACTTAAATCGTCCCTCCCTTCAGATAATGTTCACGTTGCAGTTGAATATAACAACACAAGCGCATTTTTTAGATTTGGTAATATAAATTTAATTTGCCGCCTGATCGACGAACGGTATCCGGATTATGAAGCGGTTATACCAAAAGACAATCCCAACAAACTGGTTATTGATCGCTCACTCTTTCTAAACTGCCTAAGACGGGTCGTTATCTTCGCTAATAAAACTACTCACCAGGTACGACTTAAAATAAGTGGCAGCGAGCTGAATATATCATCAGAAGATATTGATTTCGCGAACGAAGCACACGAGCGACTTTCCTGCCAGTATGAAGGGGAGGATATGGAAATTGGATTTAATGCAAAATTCCTTATTGAGATGCTCAATAATCTCGGTGGAGAAGAAGTACTTTTGGAAATGAGCACCCCTAACCGTGCAGGATTATTAATGCCACAAACACACGATGACCAGGAAGATGTGCTTATGCTAGTAATGCCGGTTATGTTAAATACATATGCCTGATAAGTTTGCTGTGCATAAACCGTAAGCTGGTTTAATATAATTTATTTGCAATAAAACAGAAAACTCAGGTCTTTTACTCTGAGTTTTCTATTTTTGTGGAAAATCATACTTTTGGAACTTATACAGCAGCTGCTCGATTTTATTCTCCATATCGACAAGCATTTAATTGAAATAGTACAGGAATACCAAACCTGGACGTACCTCATTCTATTTTTGATCATTTTTGCCGAGACCGGCTTTGTTGTAACTCCATTCTTGCCAGGCGACTCCCTGTTGTTCGCTGCAGGAGCAATTATCGCCAAACCTGAAAGCGGACTTAACATTTTCCTGATGTGTGCTCTGCTTATTGGGGCCGCTATATTAGGCGACCTGGTTAACTATCACATCGGAAACTATATAGGCCCTAAAGCCTTTAGTGGTAAATACAAGTGGCTTAAGACGGAATATCTGGAAAAAACGCAGCAATTTTATATTAAGCATGGTGGAAAAACGATCATTTACGCGCGATTTATTCCGATAGTGAGAACGTTTGCGCCTTTTGTAGCCGGCATAGGCACAATGAGTTACTCCCGCTTTGCTTCTTATAATATTGTAGGCGGTGTTTTATGGGTAGTATCGTTTCTTTTTATCGGATACTTCTTTGGCGGACTGCCTGTTATCAAGGATAATTTCACGTATGTAATTTTTGGAATAATAGTACTCTCCATTCTGCCTCCAATTATCGAACTGATTCGCGAGAGACGTAAAGTCCCTGCAAAACAATAGTTCCCCAAAATCCTTTTATACTAATCAATTTAGAACTAACCATTGGAACTTATATCTGAAATCCTTGATTTTATTCTGCATATCGATAAATATCTTGTTAAAATAGTTAGCGATTACCGCACCTGGACTTATCTTATTATCTTTCTGGTGATCTTCGCAGAAACAGGTTTCGTAGTGACCCCTTTCCTTCCCGGTGATTCTTTACTGTTTGCTGTCGGAGCTCTAATTGCAAAAGGAGATACAGGTCTTGATATCTATATAATGGGTTTGCTATTAATTGCTGCAGCCATATTTGGAAATACGGTAAACTATTTTCTGGGAAATTATTTCGGACCAAAAGTGTTCAAGCCCGAAAACCGAATTCTCAAGGTTGATTATTATAATAAAACTCAGGACTATTTTGATAAAAAAGGCGGCAGCATGTTAATTATTAGCCGATTTATGCCAATTTTTAGAACAGTAGCACCGTTTGTAGCAGGCGTTGGTAAAATGAATTTTGGCCAATTCACTTATTATAACGTCGTGGGCGGAATATTCTGGATCGTTAGCTTTTTAGGTATTGGCTTCATCTTTGGAAATATACCAATTATCAAAGACAACTTTACATATGTTATGTTGGTAATCATAATCCTGACAATTCTACCGGCTATTTTTGCAGCAGTCAAGGCGCGGCGGACTATGAATCAGCAAGAGATTTAATTTTCCGTTCGTCCGATTATGCTGCCTTTTTCAAATGACTGCCTTTCCTTTTCCTGATTCAACTTTTCCTGATCATCCGGCTCAATTTTTATAAGTTCTTTGAGATTGGGTTGCCCTGCATCAATCCATGCAGAATACCAGTAACTTCCAGTCTGGAGAATAGAGGATCGCATTTGCTCTTCAACCATTCCATTCATTCTATCATGATATGCTCTGGAATAAGATTCGGAATATTGCCGTTCTACCCGTCCGTTTCGTTGACTAAAAGTGAATTTTTGATATGGAAAAACTCTACTTAAACGTGCTTCTATCAGCAAAACAGAATCTTTCTGACTTTGAGCCTTTTTTACTATAGCCCATGCTTCTTTCAACGGATCCGCGATATACCTGGCCCGGCCCACTAAAAAATCATACTCTTTATGGAATAATTCAGGAAGCCGGCTTTCCCAAAAACCATGAATCCCAATCTGACCCGTCAATTGTCCGTTATAATTTTCTGTGGTATGTAATGGAACATGAGCATCCGAAATATAATGACCCAGATCTGCGGACAATTTGAGAATCTGCAAAGAATCGCGCGTTTTGAACGCATTGGTCAATGAATGATAAGTCCGTTCTATTTGCCAGGGAACTATTCCATTATCGTGTAGAACCCGATCACCGTATTTTTTTAGTGCATCTTTCCACTTTTGAGGGATGCTATCAAAAGGAGCATTGCCATAACGGTCCGCATCTATAAAATGCCTGGAGGCCTCAGCAGTATCCGCATAACGGCGTTTGTCGGGATCAACGGCGTGTTCTGTTACAAAGAGGATGTTATTCTTGTAAAACCGTATCATAGGGGTAGGAAGAGTATATACAGCAAGCCTGTTGATATGTTGATGGGCGAAGAATCCCCATGTAAAATTTATTAGGAATGGCAGGAGTAAGGTAAGAAAAAGGCTAATATGGCGCATAGCCCAAAATTAATTAGCTTTGCACCCCTTTTAAGTTAAAAGCACACATTGATTAGTTAATGGTTGCAAAATCCAAAATGAGTGTTTTGATTAGCGATATGGCGCAAAATTCATAGCTGGTTTTTTTTAACTTTAGCTTTGTATTTTAAATAAATCAGCATATATTTGCAGTCCTTAAAAGAAGGACGGAAAAAACAAGCTTAACAAATGGCAAATCATAAATCATCGATAAAAAGAATAAGATCAAACGCAGCTAAGCGTTTACGTAATCGCTACCAGGCTAAAACTACAAGAAGTGCTATCAAAAGATTACGTACTACAACAGATAAAACAGAAGCAGCTCCGCTTTTGAGTAAGGTGATCTCGATGCTTGATCGTTTGGCTAAAAAGAACATCATCCATAAGAATAAAGCTTCCAATAATAAATCAAAACTTACCAAGTTTGTTAACGGTTTAAAATAATAGCTTAAATAATTACCTTTAAATAAGGGGTTCCGAGCATATCGGTACCCCTTATTTATTTTCCTATGATTCTGCCTACATTTATTTTATGCAGGTATATGATGAAAAAATTACCATCAAACGATGGGCTGAAGAAGATCGCCCTCGCGAGAAACTTAGTCTCCAGGGAAGAAGAAGTCTGAGCGATGCAGAACTGCTCGCCATACTCATTGGATCGGGAAGCAGAGCAGAGAGTGCAGTAGAATTATGCAAGCGAATACTTTACGCATGCCAGAAGGATCTAAATCAATTAGCAAGGCTTAGCATATCTGAACTATCAAAGTTCAAGGGTATTGGTGTGGCAAAAGCCATCAGTATTATTGCTGCTTTAGAGTTGGGAAGGCGTAGAAAGGAGCTCGTATCGGCTGAACTCGTACAGATAAGTACCAGTATAGATGTTTACGAATTAATAGCTTCGCAGTTCAAAGATTTGAATCATGAGGAATTCTGGATCCTTTTGATGAATAGAGCGAACCGGGTCACTTCAAAGCACCTGATAAGCAAAGGAGGCCAGGCCGGCACCATTGCAGACCCCAAGATCATTTTTAATATAGCACTTGAAAATCACGCATCTTCCATTATCTTAGCCCACAATCATCCGTCCGGAAATTTGAAGCCAAGTCATTCTGATATTGAATTAACGAAGAAACTAAGGTCTGCAGGTCAGTTTTTAGATCTTCCTGTGCTGGACCACTTGATAATTACTGACCAGGGCTTTTTGAGTTTCGCGGACGAAGGCATACTAAATTAACCATCTCACATGAAAAAATTACTTTTCTTATTTACACTTACACTTCTCTATTCCGGTTTAAATGCTCAGCAAAATCCTTATGGTTCTTTAAATATCCTGTCATATAATATCCGGTATAATAATCCGGGCGACAGTATTAACGCATGGCCAAATCGCAAAGAATGGATTAAATCACTTGTAAAATTTTATGATACAGACATACTCTGTATACAGGAGGGTTTAAGTGATCAGGTAGATTATCTGCAAAAAGCAACCGGTTTTACAGTTGAAGGTGTTGGCCGCGACGATGGTAAGAAGGCTGGCGAGTTTGTAGCAATTTATTATAATCCAGATCGCTTCGTAAAAAGATTGTCGGGACATTTTTGGTTATCTGAAACACCAGAGATGCCTTCAAAAGGATGGGATGCAGCTATCGTAAGACTTTGCAGTTGGGTCAGACTTTATGATAAAATCAGGAAGCAGGAGTTTTATGTATTCAATACCCATTACGATCATATGGGAGTGATTGCGAGGAACAAGTCATCAGAACTCCTTCAACAACAGATTCCTATTATAGCAGGTAATCTTCCTGTAATCCTCACCGGGGATCTTAATGTAACACCTCAAACTGAATCGGTATCCACCATAAAGACCTTTCTTAGCGATGCCCGTGAAGTTAGCGTGGAGCCCCCTTATGGACCTGATGGATCGTTTAATGGGTTTAACTTCACAGCTCCCCTTAAAAACCGGATCGACTATATTTTTACCAATAAGAATTTTAAGGTGCTTAAATTTGGGATACTATCTGATTCAAAGGATCAGCGATATCCATCCGATCATTTACCCGTATTCTCCAGATTGAGAATTGAGTAAGTCAGGGGAAATCTTGCTCTCAGCGTCTCAAATCTCACATCTCTTTCTATCTTTGTCGTTCATCATTATTAGAACATGAAGATCTCGTATAAGTGGCTGCAGCAATACATCCAAACGGATAAAACACCAGAGGAGCTTTCTCTGATCCTGACCAATATTGGTTTGGAGGTAGAGAGTCTTGATAAGGTTCAGGGTGTACCGGGTGGTTTGGAAGGATTGGTGATCGGCTTTGTAAAGGAATGCAGCCAGCATCCCAATGCCGATCGTTTAAAGGTCACTAAAGTTGATGTCGGCGGGGTTGAATATCTCCAGATCGTTTGTGGTGCTAATAATGTTGCAGCAGGTCAGAAAGTCGTAGTAGCAACTGCAAATACAACTATTTATCCAACTACCGGCGAACCTTTTAAAATCACTAAGTCGAAAATTAGGGGAGAGATTTCTGAAGGAATGATTTGTGCGGAAGATGAAATTGGCCTTGGCCATGACCATGACGGAATTCTGGTTCTTGATGCCGAAGCTGAAATCGGTTCGTCTGCGAAGGAATATTTTAATCTTGAAGATGATTTTGTTTTCGAGATTGGCTTGACTCCCAATCGTGCTGATGCAGCCTCGCATCTTGGAGTGGCGCGTGATCTGTCTGCTTATCTTCAGATCCCTTTAAAAATGCCTGACCTTTCAGTCTTTTTCATTCAGGATAATTCTTTGAATATTCCCGTGAGCGTGGAAGAGATAAATGCATGTCCGCGATATTCATCACTCACTATCAGTGGTATTAAAGTCGATCAATCACCCAAATGGCTCATAGAGAAACTGAACGCCATCGGGGTTCGTCCTATAAACAATGTAGTCGACGCAACAAATTATATTCTGCACGATCTTGGCCAGCCTTTGCATGCTTTTGATGCGGATGCCATTAAAGGTAAAAAGGTAATTGTCAAAACCTGTCCTGAAAATACCACTTTTAAAACGCTTGATGAGGCAGAGCGTAAGTTATCGGCTGATGACCTGATGATCTGCAGCGGGGACGATCCGATGTGCATTGCTGGAGTGTTCGGCGGCATATCGTCCGGGGTTAGTTCCGGAACAACCAAGATTTTTCTGGAGAGTGCATGGTTCAACGCCGTCTCTATCCGTAAAACTGCTAAACGTCATGGGCTAAAGACCGATGCTTCTTTTCGCTTTGAGAGGGGTACAGATCCCGAGATGACAGTTTTAGCGCTTAAAAAAGCTGCAATCATGATCAGTGAATTGACAGGAGGATACATTTCTTCTGAAGTTTCAGATTTCTATCCTGCTCCAGCCAGTCCTTTTGAGATAGAGATCTCTTTTAAGAATATAAATAGATTGATAGGTAAAGAGATTTCCCCTGATGAAGTCAGAACTACCTTAGAAGGATTGGGCATTAATATCATCGCTGAAACGAGTGAAGGAATGTCACTGCAGGTTCCGGCTTTTAAGGTCGACGTAACACGTGAGGTTGATGTAATTGAGGAGATACTTAGGATACATGGTTATGATAATATTGAGATTCCTACCCAGATCAAGGCTTCTTTAAACTTTGTTGCCAAGCCAGATAAGGAGGTTCTTCAGAACCAGATAGCCGATTTGCTTTCGGCCAATGGATTCCACGAGATTTTGGGCAACTCGCTTACCAAGCTGAGCTATTCTTCACAACCTGAACAGGCGGTAAAGATCCTGAATCCGCTAAGCAGCGATTTAGATGTCATGCGCCAGAGCCTACTATTCTCAGGACTTGAAGCCGTATCATATAACCAGAATCGCAGAAATGCTGATCTTAAACTATATGAATTCGGAAAGATCTATAATCTTGATGGAGAAAATTATAGGGAGAACCAGCGGCTCTCGATATTTATTACCGGAGCAAAGGAAACTGAAAATTGGACTTCGAAGTCGGTGGAAGCCGGATTTTATAATTTAAAATCCGCCATTGACCAAATCATACTGCGTCTGAATATAAACGGGCTAATTGTTGATGAAACCGCAAATGCTAATTTCTCATCTGGTATAGTTTATCGTAAAGGTGAAAAACCCCTGGTGGAATTCGGGACTGTTTCTAAAGCAAGATTAAAAAAGCTTGACATTTCAGGGCAGGTATTTCATGCTGATTTTGATTGGGACCTTGTTATCCGTTCAGTGAGAAACAATAAGATCTCCTATAAAGAAGTTTCAAAATACCCATCAGTAAGGCGTGATCTGTCGATGCTTCTAAATAAAGATGTTTCATTTGATCAGTTAAAGCAGATTGCACTTAAAACTGAGAAAGGTCTGCTTAAGGAAGTAAATGTATTCGACGTATATGTTGGCGACAAGCTTCCTGCAGGCAAGAAATCCTACGCTTTAAGTTTTTTGCTGCAGGATGAGGAAAAAACTCTTGCAGATAAGCAGATTGAAGTGATCATGCAAAAATTAATTCTTAATTTCGAAAAGCAGGTAGGGGCGGAGATAAGGAAGTGATACGTTGTACGTTTTACGTTATACGTCTGGACGGATAAGTTAGAAGTAATAAGCAGTAAGCAAGTAAGAAGTAATACATAATAATTTATAAGTATTAACCAAGAAGCCTGGTACGGTAGGTTATGCGTTTTGCACGTATAACGTACAACGTATAACGTAAAACTCATGACTGTCGCGGAGCAACTCAGTAAAGTAGTAGATAAAACAGGTCGACTTATCGACCTCTGCGTGGCTTTACAAGAGGAAAATGATCTATTAAAGCAGGAAAATGACTCTCAAAAGAAAAATTACTTGTCATCAGACAATCGGGTAAAAGATCTTGAAGAAAAATTGCGTGTTGTTACCCTGGCGCGCTCGCTGGAGGGCATGCCCGCAAATGAATTGGGGACGAGTGAAAAAAGTCTTGACATAAAGCAAAAAATTACCGAATTTGTACGCGAAATAGATAAGTGCATTGTATTGCTGAAAAAGTAATACTTAGTGAATCAAGCTCAAATGGGAGAAATCTCCATAAAAATAAATATTGCTGACAGGGTTTACCCCTTAAAGGTAAACATGGAAGAAGAAGAGGTAATAAGAAGGGCAGCTAAAATAATAAATGACCGCATAAAAGAATATCAGGACAATTATGCGGTTCGCGATAAACAGGATTTGTTATCCATGTGTGTATTACATTATGCAACAGCTACGCTGAAAGCCGAGAAAAAGGTAATGAATGTAGACACTGACGTGGCAGAAAAAGTTTATGAATTAGACCAGCTGTTAACTGATTTTTTTTCAAAGTAATATCGTTCTTTATACATAGAGCAATAAAGATTTAACCGCAGTTAAATTTTTAAGTTTCACTATTTAAAGCTTAACACTTCAATATTGAAGGGT
>NZ_JBKJUM010000119.1:0-25597 GCF_046590655.1 Daejeonella sp. | reverse complement strand
CCAACTTTTATCCAATTTTTAACCTGACTATCGAAAACAAAACGCCCAGAATAACGCTTTAACCATGATTCTTTGACCAGACCATCTTCATTTCTGTATCCCATATAAACACCATAGCTTTCATTAACATTTCCACCGGCAATCGATAATTGATGATTTTGTGTAAATGCATTTTGCATTGCTTCTTTCTGCCAGTCGGTATCATATAATGGATTACCGCTTGGATCGAACAGCAGGGGATCTTTTCTTTTCAGCTTTGGGTCTTTATATTTGCCGGCAGCCCAACCTGTAGGATCATACTTTTGAGCATTCTGGTAAGCAATATCTTCCACCAGCAAAAATTCTCTGGAGTTTAGTAAATCCAGTTTACGTGTAAGTGAGCCTGAACTAAAATCACTATCATAATTAATTCTCCCTCCATCCTGACTTCCTCGTTTAGTGGTTACCAAAATAACTCCATTTGCACCTCTTGCACCATAAATAGCTGTTGCGGAAGCATCTTTAAGTACTTCTATGGAAGATATATCATTAGGATTAATATAATCAATAGGTGTACTGCCATTTGCCAGATTAGCCACATTTAAGATAACATCATCTATTACGTAAAGAGGGTTATTTGTTACGCTAACGGAAGTGTTTCCACGGATCCTTATATTTGCTCTTCCTCCGGGACGACCAGAATTTACAGATACGTTTACTCCGGTTATTCTGCCTGCTAAAGCCTGGTTTAAGGAGGCTGCCGGACGTTCCTGAAGTGTTTCACCTTTTACTGATCCAACCGCACCTGTCAGATCTGACTTTCGTTGTACTCCATAACCCACAACTACGACCTCATCCAAAGATTTTTCATCAGCTATTAACACCACGTTAACGGCTTGACGGTTATTCACGACAACTTCCTGCATTAGATAGCCAACATAGGTAAAAACCAAAATATTGCTCCCATCGGGCATTGTTAAAGAATACTGCCCATTGATATCTGTACTTACCCCGTTATTTGTTCCTTTTACCTTCACGCTTACTCCTATTAGGGGTTCTCCTTTTACATCGGTAACCTGGCCCCTCACTACAACATCTTTAGAAGGATTGCTAAGTTCATTTAGAGGTTCTGTTGATTCGATACCTTCTTGCGCGGATATGTTATTTTTTATGATAATTTTATTACCAATCACTTCATAAGTCAGGTTATGCGGAAGGATTTCATTTAAAACACTTTCAAGTTTGCGGTCCTGAGCTTTAACCGAAATGTAAATCTTTCGTAAATCAGATTTAGAACTATAAACAAAATCAGCCTGCGTTTGCTGGTTAATCTGTTTGATTACATTTCTCAGGGTTTCATTCTGCACAGAAAGATTCACTTTCCTTTGCAGGACCTCCTGAGCAGCTATATTATAAGAAAAACATAGTTGAAAAGTAGTAATAAGTAAAATAATTGTCAGTGCAGAATATCGCATAATACGTACAATGGACTTGTTCGGAAAATAGAATAAATTCATACATTTATATGATTAAAGGTTTATTTAATAATTGCTGAACGGTTACCGCCGTTCAGTCAAAATTTAACTAAGAAAAGGGTGCATTACCGTGCACCTTTTTTAAAATCATCTTACTATCAGTTATAGCAGACTACATGCGCCCTTAAGGAGGGCTATTAGGAAATTCTAAATGCTTGTCCTTAATCATTTAATCAGCTTATTTAATTTATTTTGCGCATCCCTGACCGGTAAGAGTAAATTCATTAGCTTCTCTTACAAATTTTCCGTCCATTGAAATAGATATACTTTTCAATATCTCTTCTATATTTTGATTCACATTAAATGCGCCTGTTATTGTGCATCCATTGATTTTTTCATCTGCTAAAATAAATTTTACGTCATACGCGAGACTAAGACGTTTTAATACCTCCGATACGGGAGTTTCATCAAAAATGAGCTTTCCGTCTTTCCAGGCAGAATGGTAATCGATAATACTATTATTAACTGTAGTTTTTGACAATGACCCGGCATCTTTTCGGTAGGTGGCCTCCTGGTTTGGTAGCAGGATCAGTTTACTCCTTTCCTTATTGTTACTTTTGCGTATTACTTCGACTTTTCCTGTAAACAGGGTTATCTTCACATCAGGATCATCTTTATAAGCCTTTATGTTAAAACTGGTACCTAATACCCGGGTGATAAGTTTTCCGGCATATACAATAAATGGGGTTTCAGCATTGTGAGCTACTTCAAAATAGGCTTCACCCTGTAAATAAACCTCACGTTTCTTCCCGTTGAACCGGCTTGGATATTTTAGGCTTGATCCTGAGTTCAGCCAGAGGCGTGTTCCATCATCTAATACAAATAACTTACGTATTCCGGAAGCTGCCTTTAGTTCATGATATGTAACGGGATTGATCTGGTCTTGTAAGGTTGGCCACGCAACATATAATCCGCATATTATTACAAACGCTGCAGCAATAGAAGTCATTAACTTCCATACCCTTAAACCAGAAGCAGGACTTATATTTACAATTTTCTTATCTTCTTCTTTTAACTGAATAGATTTTTGCACATCTCCATATAAATATGAAAGCCATTGCTTGCGGGCTGTATCATTCATGTGCTTCCATTCGTCATTCTCTTCTCCGTTCTCTTCAAGCCAGATCTCCACCAGCCGGCTTTCTTCAGCAGAGCATTTACCGTCCAGATAACGTTTTAAAAGACCATTGATATCGTTTAAGCTCATCTTCTTTCATTGATTACATGCTATAGTCGGATGAGAACGCAAATAGTACTATACGATTCAAAAAAAAATATTACTACACTTAAATTACTTAATGAAATCCGCAAAAATTTAGGTGCTGTGGTCAATTGATTTTTTACTGTCTGGTCAGAAAGATGAAGCATCACAGCAATCTTTGAAATTCTTTTATATTAATTGCATCATCCCATGAGATATATGCAACAGGGTAATTATCTTTTCTATTGAGTTCATTATCAGTTTGCGTAAAATATAGTATAACAAGGCAATGAAGGATCTATTTCAATTCTCTTCTCATACGCTTCATTGTTTGGATCATTTGATCTTTTAACACTGACATACCGGGACTATTTGACAAGTTATGCACTTCAAAAGGATCCAGCAGCTGATCATACAATTCCTCGTAAAAAAAATTATCCGGATCCTTCCCATTAAAGTATCGCATGTATTTATACTTCAGTTTCACCAAACCTTCCGATTTGGGCAGGTAAACTTTAGAACCTTCGGTATCGTACTGATGCTCATAATAAAATTCCGTCCTCCAGAAAGGGGCCTTTCCTACCGCCAACGGCCTCAGGCTGCTGCCTTGCATTGAAGCAGGAACAGGTACGCCTGCATAGTCGAGGATCGTCGGAGCCAGGTCGATATTTAGCACGAGCTGATCGTTGTTATGCTGATCCTGCAGGCTTCTCCCGTCGTAAATAATGGTTGGCACACGGATGGATTCATTCTGACCGAACCACTTCCCTTCCAGTCCGTGATCCCCTAAAGCGTAGCCATTGTCGCTCGAGAAAATAATCACCGTATTCTTTTCAAGTCCTTTTTTCACCAGTTCATCCACTATTCGTTTAAGGGCATCGTCAATACCTGTTACCAACCTGTAATATGATTTAATAGATTCCTGATATTTGCCCGGAGTAGAAAATCTTTGTTCCCACCTTACCCTGGCCTCATTGGGAATACCCTTTGCATTCACCCGGAAGGTTTCAGGGAATGCAAGGTAGAATTTGTTGTCGCCTGCAGGAGGCGGAGGAATGGTTTCTTGATTATAATAATTTTCATAGAAAGGGCTGTACAGATATCCGTTATGAAGAGGGTTATTATCTTCCACATGCGGCGCTTTAAAACTTACCTGCAGGCAGAAAGGCTTCGACTTATCCCTTGTTTTTAAAAACTCAACAGCCTGATCACCCATCATATCAGTACTATGAATGGACTTTCCGGCAGCATCTTTATAAAAGTAAACACCCTGACCCGGAAAACCCTTCCAATAGTCGTAGTCAATGTCTGGCAGATGGGTTCCAACACCATATTTCCCGATGAACCCTGTATAATATCCGTTGCGTTTAAGCAGAGCCGGAAAATTATTCATGCGAACGGAATCGGTGAAATCGGTCTTAAAATCAAGAATACGATGCCTGGCAGCATTTTGGCCGCTAAAAATACTTGCCCGGCTAATACTGCAAATAGAGGTTGTTACAAAAGCATTTTTAAATAGGGTTCCCTGGCTTGCCAGTCGGTCCAGGTTAGGGGTTTTGACTATGGAATTGCCCATGGATCCTAAGGAATTATATCGCAAATCATCGGCTAACAGGAAAATAATATTTGGCTTTTGCTCCTGCTTTTTTTTAAAAGAAACGAGCGGAAGAACCAGTAAACCGATGATCATAATCATTAAGAAGCATTTTCGGGTATCCATAAAACGGTCAGATTTGCTTATATACATCATCAATATTTTTAATTTATTCAATAATTGCTTTGCCTTCATAGTTCATCCTGATATATGGCACCGTCTCGGTTTCGTCCACCACGTAATTCCATTTTTTAACATACTCCATTCCTGGGAGTAATTCATCTTTTCTTTCACGAAGCATTTTATTCAACCTGGTATTAAGGTCTTCCTTTAGCTGCTGGGAACCCGGCTGATCAACCAAATTATTCAATTGAAAAGGATCTTTTATATTATCAAACAGCAGCCACGCCCCTTTCAGGTCTCTGGCGTAGGTAAATTGCTTCGTAACAATGCCGCGGTATTCCTTTCCCCCTGCTTTGCGCGTCCACTGGCCGAAAGGCTGTATGCAGGAGATCATTGTTCCGGTGATGTTGTCTTTTCTTTTTCCCAGCATGATCTGTGACAGGTCCTTTCCTTCCACCGATGCCGGCACAGGGATATTAGAAAACCCTAACAGGGTAGGCATAATATCGGGGGTGTTTAATAGCACCGAACTGGTTTTGCCCTTGAGGCCCAAAACAGCAGGGTAATGTACCAGGAAAGGGACACGGATACTTTCTTCGTAGGGCTGCTGTTTATTCCAGGAACCATGTGCGCCCAACAGGTCGCCATGATCGGCGGTAAAAACCAGTATCGAATTTTTTTCAATCCCGGCATCTTTAATCGTTTGCCAAATCCTCCCAACACAATCATCCAACGCCGTAATATGAGAATAATATCCTTTCAGGTCTTTTTGTACTTTTTCCCGGAACTGGGCAGGCACATTGGCATTTATATGCATATCCTTGTTTTCATACATGGCCCGGTATTTTTGTGGTGCCGTTTGATAGGGATCATGCGGAGGCGCCAGGGAAAGAAACAGGATGAAGGGCTTGCCGGCTGTTGATTGCTCACGGATATAACGGCAGGCATCATCGCTCTGGGCTATGGCATCGTATCCATCCCATAATAATTTTTTATCTGAGTTACCTGCATAATAATTGGAATTATTGTAATCATGGGCACATTCCAGCGCTTTCCAATATTCAAACCCCTGTCGCCTGTTTTCAGGGATATAGCTTTTCCTGCCGTGGCCGTCAATATGCCACTTGCCGATAAATGCGGTATTGTATCCATTTTCCATGAACTGTTTAGCAATTGTGGTTTTTGCAGTATCCAGCATCACATCGTTCATGAAAACACCCGTTGTCAGCGGATACTGACCAGTCATTAACGATGCCCGGTGAGGGGTGCAGACAGGCATGCCGGATACCGCATTCTTAACATTCATACTTTGAGAAGCTAACCGGTCAAGGTTGGGGGTAATTACATTCTTGTCCCCTGAATATCCGGTTGCCTGCGCACGCCACTGGTCGACAATAATGTAGATAATATTTGGTTTTACGCCTTGCTTTTTTTGCGCAAATAAACTATTAGCGTAGAATATTAGGAATAAACACTGTAGCAGACTGAACTTTACGCTAAAAAACTGTTTTCTTTTCATAACGAGTAATTTAAACCCTTATCGGGTAGTTTTCATTTAGTGATAGAGGGTGGATTGAAAGGTATACTTCTGTTCATCAGGCTCGTGGTCAATTTTGACCTGAGAGAGGCAATGATCTTTTTATGTCTCGGACTTTCAATCAAATTTTTTGTTTCACCTTTGTCAATTTTAAGATCTACAAACATTTCACGGATTTCCCCTATATCGTCAAGTTCATATTTATACCGACCGGTATGAATCATATAACCGGTTTCGGTTTCTAAATAAATATGATTGGGCCAGTCCGTAATTTTTTTCTGTTCTGTTAGGGGGACAACAGACCTACCCATCAGACCGGCAGGAGGTTGAATTCCGGCAAAATCACACAATGTTGGTAAAAGATCTAAACCGTTACTTACAAGGTGTTCATTATCAACTGTACCCTTTTTTTTCATCCATGGATAAGAAATAAGGAAAGGTATATTAGCGGCTTCTTCATAAAGCATTGTTTTATGTTCCAGCTTATGGGACGCATCGTGGTCGCCGTGATCGGAAGTAAAAATCACAATAGTATTTTCAGACAGCCCGGACTTTTTCAGGGCATCCATTACAACGGCTATCTGGGCATCTACCCGCTCCGTAAGGCGCATATAAGCCCAACGATGCATCCTCCAATCTCTTTCACTCCAGTTTTCGCGAACTATGTTTCGAAAGGAACTAAGTTTTATCAAACTATCCACGCTACTGAGCTCACCTATCATAGGCTGATGATTATCAGGTAATGTAGGACAGACTTTTCTGAAAAATTCGTCCTCTGAAATTCCATCTGGTAACTGCAGGGCTTCATCAAGTTCTTTAGGCGTATTTTTGGCAAGTTTGCTGTCCGGGTATGCCGATCTGATGGCATTATAGCAAATATCATGAGGATTGATAAACGATGTAAAAAGCAGAAAGGGTTTATCTTCTTTTTTACGGTGCAGAAGAAAATCAGCGGCTGCAATAGATAAACCTTCCCTCTCATCAGAAGCCAAGAGCTCATATCCCCAAGGTTCAATCTTTGATCCGCTTACAGGCAATTGCACCTTTCCGCCATAATATGTCTGATATCCTGCCTGCTGAAAAAGACTCCCAATTGATTTGGAATACAGACTTTGAAGTCTGGCTTTGTCAACCATTGGAATATTATTTTCCCTCATACCGATTTCTGATGGAAATCGCCCTGTTTGTAAAGAAAACCTTGAAGAAAGGCACACTGGATTAGTAGCATAGGCGCGGGAAAAGTTTATACCTGTTGCAGCAATAGCATCCATTGCAGGTGTTTTAAGCCATTTATTACCTGTACACGACATCATGGAAGCGCTTTGCTGATCTGTCATGATTATCAGGATATTGGGACGATCAGGAGGTTTATTCTCTGCATTAACGCATGAACATGAAATTAAGAATAGTAAAGCGGGAATGATGATCCTTATCATAGTAGTATGTTTGAATTTTTAATTTGTAGCGTAACCCCCGGAAAATTGACCAAAAGTCTCTCAAAAAACCGGCAGTGACAGTCCCGTCATCCGGCTCTTATGGCGCTCAATACCTTAAATTTTGAACTTATTTATTGATTGAAATTGACTTACCGGGATAGGATTTACTAATTTATGCGAATCAAGGGTTAAAATATGAGATAAATAAAAGCAGTAGCAATTTTCCCAAAAGTATGGACGAATAAACCATTAGTTGATCTGACTTTGCTGGCTCTTTGAATATCTGTTTTTTCAATAATCCAGTTAAAAATAGATTCAATAGGCTGTCTGACCTTTGAGACGGCCACTGAGAATAAGTCGTCAGCTGCTTTATTTCTGTGTTTGATTATTTCAGGCTGATCTTTCACTGATTTAACAGGGGTAAGCATCACCGAATTGGTTTGTGTCTGCAGTTGAGCGAAATAGTCCTTGTTGTGGTATATTTTATCCCCCACGAAAACACGATCGGAGATCTGCTCCCATTATCGAGAAATTGTTTTCAAAGATTCTGCCTTTTCAAGTTCGGCAACTGTCCATGATTTTGTTCTTCTACCAGATTCGTCTCTTACCGTTTTCACCTCAGCTGATGTTATAAAGGGAGAAACTGCTTTAGGATCATTTCTGGGTCCACGGCCAAATTCAAAACGTGCATAACTTAATACAGCAGCAACCCATTTATCGCTATTGGCTCCAAAAGATGGCATTAGGTCACCTGGATATGTTTTCCCTTCAATCGGTCCTGTTAAGCCATGAAGCAATATTTTGATCGCTGTATTTTTATCGCCAGCTAACCTTTTAGAACCTACAAGTGGCGGTGCTACTTCGGTAGCCAATCCTTTGGCATCAGCACCATGACAGCTGGCACAAAGTGACCTGAAAATAGAGGCGCCCTGCAATACCAGATTTCTATTGGCTGCGGCAAGGTTACCCAGTCTGATTCCATACGTTTTTACGTTTTCGTTCATTTCCAGAGCAGCAGCAGTGGCTACCAGCATTTCCATATCCTGATTTTGAGCCATCAGATCTTTGACGATGGATTGAGCCTTATCTCCTTTATTATAAGAAAGGGATAATAAAAGTTGTGTACGAACATCATAGCTCGAATCTACCTTAAGCTCAGCAAGCTTATTTATTATTTGCGCATCATTTTTCTTGATATAAGGCTCACTGATCCAAATAGAAGCTCTTCTCACTTGTGCATCCTGATCATTCATTGCCGTTAATAAAACACCTTTATCAATGGCATTTAAACCTTCTAATGTCCAAAGTGCATGTATCCTGCCTAAGTGAGACGATTTAGCAGATAGCGTAGCTTGCTTACCTACAACTATCTGTTTCAAAGCCGGCACAACAGACCTGTCTCCGAGAATAATGAGTTGTTTTTGTGCATTATCTCTCCACCAACCATTAGGATGATCTAAATAAGTAACCAATTGAGCTGGAGATTCGTCAAGTATACGCGGTTTTGGATCAGATTTAAATCCATCATGGACCAGACGGTAAATACGCCCGTGCCCGATGTTTTTTGCAAATCCCATTCGGTCGATCACATTCCTGAGAAAAGATCCGGGTTTAGTCCAGTTACCCTGCTGAATGATACCACGATGCATATCAACTATATACAGGGTGCCATCGGGTCCGGTATAACTGTTCACAGGACGAAAATTCATATCAGAAGAGGCTATAAATTCTTGCTGATAATAAGCATTCTGTACAATAGATTTACCTTTGATATTGATCAGTTTGGCACGACGTATTAAACGCCCCACGGGTTCGCACACTATATAATCTCCTACCAGATCTTTAGGCAATGCATCACCCCGAAAAATGGATTGCCCGCAAGAAGCCGTAAAACGATTAAGGGTGCTATCGGGGCGTAACCTGGGCAATCCTCCCTGAACATCAGGGGTTGAAATAATAGGCCAAACTGCTGCAAATTCATTACTGTACTGGTCTTTTAAATTAAGTGATCCATAAACCGGGTTGATCTGAAATCTTTGGATAGGAACTTCTCCGCCTGCTGAAGAATAAAATAGCCTTCCGTAATTGTCATGAGTGATTCCCCACTGACCCGGGGATCCGCTAGCGATAGAGTCTGCCCTGAGTATGCCATTTGTATACCTAAACCGTATTGGCTCATAGGTCATGTATATCCAGTTATCCAGGTTCCAGTCTAATCCGCTTCTCTGATGTTCCATATTAACATCGTTTGCTGAGTATCCTGGCTTCTCATACACTACCCGTTTTGCATCTGCTTTACCATCACCGTTAGTGTCTTTATAGGCTGTAATGGTTATGGTGTTAGTTTCATTCACTAATAACTCATGATTTACGCACAGAATCATTCGGGGTAACAGAAGGTTATCTATAAAAACCGTACTCTTATCCATTTTACCGTCGTTATTTGTATCCTCAAGCAGTGAAATACGGCTTCTTGGCACACGTTCACCAGTAGCATCTGCATCCTGCATATAAGTGAGCATTTCTGCTACATACATTTTCGCGTTACCATCCCATGCGATGGCAACTGGCTCCTTGATCATAGGCTCACTTGCAACCAGTTCTAAATGATAGCCTTTGGGAAGATTGAATGTTTTCATACTTTCTTCCGGAGATAGGTACTCTGAACTCGGCTTAGGATTGAACACGCGTTTAGGATATGGACTTCCTGCCTGATTTGCGTCTTTGGATATAGTACAGGTATAAACAAGCATAGAAACCGCCAGTGAACCTAATACTCCTAATCTATTTTTCATTTGAGAACAGATTTGAGATTTAAAAATTTCATGCTCCTTTGTGTTTTTAAAACGATCATGAATGTTTCATTATATAAAGGTTTATTGATTATTAGTTAGAGGCTGACATCTGCTTAAGTTTTGCACCCATAGCATATTTTATTCCGCCAAGAAGATGTTTAACGTATAGCGGGTCTTCAAAAGATTTTTTGTCGTGGCCAAATGCGGTATAGAATGCTCTTCCGCCACTGTATTCATGATACCAGCTCATCGGATGAAATTCCCCGTTTTCGCCACCCTTGTAACTGTTCTCATCCAGAGTGATCAATATATTCAGACCTTGGCCAATCCACTTAAAATTATATAGTTCATCCGTTTTTTTCCATACCCGCGGTAAATGTGCAGTTGCAATATTGCCGGGGTCAACAACGTTTAGCACAGCCCCTTGTTGTTTTGGAGGATGGCTTTTAAAATATGCACCTACAAGCTCTCCGTACCATGGCCAGTAATATTCGGTATCTGTGGCAGAATGTGTACCTACAAATCCGCCGCCGGAACTTATATAGCGCTCAAATGCCTGCTGTTGCTGAACATTCAATACGTCACCGGTAGTGCATAAGAAAATAATTGCAGCGTACTGTTGTAAATTCTCAGATGTAAACACACTGGCATCTTCTGTGGTATCAACTTCAAAGCTATTTTCTTTACCCAGCTGTTCAATAACTTTCTTGCCAGCTGAAATAGCTGAACCATGTCTAAATCCTGCGGTTTTACTGAATACTAGTACTTTCTTTGGCTTAGCATATATATCATTGCTAACTAAAAAAATAATGAACAGCATGAATAATCCTGACCGAATGAGATAGTTTTTTTTCATTTTTTATCTTTAATTTTCAATGTCGCTATTCAATCGCACAACACGTTACTTCCGATATATTTTTAAGTTTTTCCTGAGTTCTTGGCTTATAAGATAATTTTAATTATTGCCGAATAGTTATAGCGGTTAAGAGAGTTTGCGGCCAGCACGGCTACCCGGGCATAGTACGTTTCCCCGGCCTGCAAATTTTTAATTTCATCCACAAACTCTCTGGCGGCAATATCTCCGTTCGTCATACCGCTTAAAATATTAGTGGCAGACGATAGCTTACCGTTGGTGTTCTCGTGTAGAATGGGTGAAGTATAGCAAATAAGCATACTTCTTTGTATTTTTTTCGGACTCGTAGTCGGCGAAATTTTATAAGTAGCTTTAATCCCGTTTCCAGACTTAGTAATATTTACGTTGGTTAATCGCACAAAAGGCTCCGCCTTAATTGTAATAGTCTGGTTTTTAGTAAGGTCTAAAGACACTTCTGTTACACTTGACTCTTCAAATGGCCCCTGCAGGGCCGATACTTTATATTTGGCTGCAAAAATCTTGGTATTTCTAAAGGTACCATCTGATTGAGCCCAGAAATCATAAGGAACTGGGCTTAT
The DNA here is from genome assembly GCF_046590655.1 of Daejeonella sp. Classification (GTDB taxonomy): domain Bacteria; phylum Bacteroidota; class Bacteroidia; order Sphingobacteriales; family Sphingobacteriaceae; genus Daejeonella. The sequence continues at coordinate 13,945 of NZ_JBKJUM010000119.1, read as the reverse complement.
AATGCCCTCATCTATCAGCCTTATTTTTATACCATCCGGTTGGCGGGTTTGAATGGCCTCGCCGGTACTTACATCAATGACTTTTCCTTCTAGGACTATGTCCGGCGTTGCATAATTATCTAACTCGCAGGAGCATAGAAAAAGTATCCCCACTGTTAAGTTTAAAACTATAGTTCTTTTCATGATTTATTTCTTTTTAATTGTACAAATTGTCTAATAACCCGGATTTTCAACCAACAGTGGGTTGGAGCCTATTATTCCGCTACCAATGATGTAGTAATACAAATTGGGGTTAAAGGTGCGGGTAAACTTGTCTGTTGGCAGCTTCTGCTTTCTAAATATATACACACCATTATTTTTATTGTATACGGGCCATAGGGCATAGGAATCGCTGTTGAAAATGACCTGATGGTATATCCGCCACCTTTTCATGTCCCAGTAGCGATTGCCCTCAAATGCCAGTTCAATTTTACGTTCACGCCGGTAGTCATCCATAGTTAGGGTACCAGTCAGTTCCTGGATACCGGCCCGCTGACGAATCATGTTTACATATTTTCTGGACTCTGGTTCGTTATTCAATTCCAATTCCGCCTCTGCACAATTAAGGAGTACTTCGGCATATCTGATACTCATTCTGTCTACTTCGGAGGAGATTCCATTAATGGGACGGGGAGGAGCGGGATCTGCCCATTTGGAGAGATAAAACCCGGTGGAGGTAGCTTCGGGCTGGGTGATGCCATCTACTCCATTACCGGCCTTTTCCACCCCTCCTTCTATCACTTTGGCATATATCTGCAGGGTGGTACCTTTCCAGGGGGAGCCCGGGAATAAGATAGAGGCGAAAAACCGTGGGTCTTTACCCTGGAACAGATCTGCAGGGTTGGCATAATATATCGGCTTGCCATCCGGATGGTTTAATTTCAAAGAACCATTCCGGTCATTCACATATTCGTAACTTTCCACCATATCGAACAAGGGGCTATAGCGGCCACCATACCCTTCACCACTCCGGTGATTAAAAGGAGCCGACTCCCGGTCAAAGGAATGTCCTCGATCCGGCCACACATAGGCCTTTACAAAAATGCGTTCTTTATTGGCAGCTGATTCATCAAAAAACATACTACGATAATTGGCAACCTTATCGGCATTTTTATTATAAAGCTCATACGTGCCGCTAGCTATTAGCTGCTTTGCCGCTTCTCGAGCCGATTTCCAATAATAATCAGCTTCCGCGCTGGCTATACCCACTAAACCACCCAGCTGCACTTCGCTATATCTGGCTATTGCCGCCGCATGTAACATGGCGCGTGATTTAAAGGCTAGAGCCGACCACTTGTTGAGCCGGTATTCTGTAGGAGCAACAGCCATCACCGCAATGGCATCTGTCATCTCCTTTTCGATGAACTTATATACATCGGCCTCCTTATTGCGGGGTGCCCGTAGTTCGGAGGGGTCGCCAGAGGTGGGAAAGGGTTTTACCTTGGTTATAATCGGTACCCCACCGTACCGCTGAACCAGGCTGAAATAAGCGTAAGCCCGCATAAACTTTAATTCCCCCAACACTTCTGCTTTTCCTTTATCCGTAAAAGCGGGAGATGAAGGAAGTTTTTCTATCGCATTATTTAAAGCTCGTATCAAATTGTAGCCGGTTTGCCACCAATTCAGGTTTACATTAACGGAGGAGTTTTGATCCTGGGCGGCATTCACCATTTCGTCTGTACTTCGCGAGAGCCAGGGATTAAAATCATCAAATGGCATCTGCGAATACAGGTAAGCCAGGTGTGTATTAAAGGCCTCTTTATCATCGAAGATCATCTTTTCGGTTAAAAGATCATTTGGGATTGTATCCAGAATATCTTTGTTGCAACTCAAACCCAGTGATACCAGGCAGACCAGCAGTGCTTTACCTAAATAGTTATATATGTAATTCATGCTTTCTATTATTAAAAGGTGACACTCAAACCCAAATTATAATTAGCCATCAAGGGGTATCTATAGCCGCCATCGGCTCCATCGCCATCGAGTCTGTGCTCGGGGTCGGAGATAAGGTTTTTGCTTTTCCAGGTATGCACGTTGAAGGCGTTGGCAAATATCCGCATCTGCTTGGCTTTAATTTTGTCGGCCCATTTGATAGGCAGGGAATAGGCAAGCTCCATGCTTTTTAAACGCAGGTAGACCACATCCTCAGCCCAGTAGGTGGAAGAAAGTTTGTTGGGGCCGAACCCAAAACCATCCCGGGTAATAGGATATCTGCCAGGTACCCAGGGAGTATTAAAATCCAGGGGGTCTTGGTGACGCCACCGGTCCAGGAAAATCGCCGAAGAATTTCTTCCCCAGGGCAGGGGGCCCTGCAATTGTTCACTAGGCTGCATGGTGTAGTTAGAAGCACCCTGGAAGAACAAACTCAGAGTGACTCCTTTCCAGCCACCAGAAAGATCCAGTCCATAAAATATTTCCGGTTCTACATTGCGGCCTATGGGGAGTTCGTCTAACCCATCGATCATGCCGTCTTCGTTCCAGTCTTTGTAACGGATATCACCCGGAAACAAGGCCGCATGCCCGACGGAATTTTGTACTGGCGCAGTATTGATTTCTTCCTGAGATTGAAACTGCCCGACAGTTTCATAGCCCCACCGGATGTTTTTCCAGCGGTTGGCCGACCTGCTGCGCCAATTAATATAGCTGTTTCCCGCCGGGGAAGCTTCCCGGGTTAGCCATTTAGACCGGGCAAAGGTAAAGTTAGTGCGGATACTGTAGGATAAGTCCCTAATTTTATTCGTATGCCCCAGAACAATTTCCATGCCCCGGCTTAAATCACTTTCCAGATTTTCCTGAGGCAGAACGGCACCAAATTCTACTGGTATGGCTATCGCCCGCCGGGCCATCAGGCCTTCCCGATTTCTTTGAAAAAGCTCCAGTTGAAAATCGAACAGTCCATTCCGTACACTAGCGTCGATGCCGGCATTAGTAGTAGTAGCCGTAAACCATGTGATATTGGGGTTACTGAGTCCCCGGGAGACAGAACCTACTGTCAGGGATTTGCCGTCAAAGATATAAGAGTTATTAGGATAGGAGTAACCTTCCAGATACTGGAAGGCACTGACCCCTGTATCGTCACCCATTACCCCATGAGAAAAGCGGATCTTTAGATTATCGAATAAATTGATGTTGTCCTTAAAGAATGATTCTTCACTTATTCGCCAGCCCGCAGAGAATGCCGGGAATAATCCCCATCGGCTATTTTCGGGGAACAAAGAGGATCCATCGTAACGAAAGCTGAATTCAGCCAGGTATTTTCCGTCCAAGTCATAGTTTAGCCGGCCTACTAATCCCATGTTGGCATTGAGCACCTTATCTCTGCCTAAAGCCTGTTGGTTGGCAGTTTGACCTGCATCCAGTTGTTCCAGAGAGTTGATGGCAAAATTTCGCTGGGCGATAAATCTTGTTCCGGTACCATTTCGGCGTTCGCCCAGCAACAAAGCCTGAATGCCGTGTCTACCCCCAAAGAAAGATTTTTTGTAATTTAACGACAGTTGCGAATGCGTATAGCCTGTTTCATCGAAAATCTGCTGCAACCTGGTGGGATTATGTAATCCGGTTGTAATGTATTCCTTGGTAATAGAGTTATACTTATACTCATCATACGCCTTCCGCCACAGCTTCTCTTTATTATAATTCAAGTCGTAGGCAAATAATCCTTTCACCTGCAGACCTTCAATAAAAGGCAGATTATACGTTAAAGACATGGTGGTATTGTACCGTATTTCATTGTACTTTCTATAACCAGTCAAATCCGGGTTAGTAATGGCCAAGGGATTCCGGTCGGCCTGACCATCGTAAAAGTAGGGAGCAGTGTTGTTGGCGTAGATAGGCTCGTAGCCCGGTTGCATCCATACTTGCTTAAAGAAATCAAAGGAGGAACCGCCGAACGGACTGTTTCTTTCATCAACAAATCCTCCGAATATCACATTGGCTTTCAGCTTTTCAGTGATCTGGGCTGAGAGGCTGGACTGAAAATTATAACGGTCGTAGGTTAAGGCCCTCGACTTGTAGAGACCTTCCTGCTTCAGGTTCCCCCCAGACAAGAAATAAGTGACTTTATCGTTTCCGCCACCGAAAGAAATGTTATTTTTAGAGATAGGCATTGTTTCCCTAACGGTCAGACCCCACCAATCTACATTGGGGTAATTGGGATCTTCTCCGTTATATTTTTTCCAGTCGGGGTAGGGCAGCGGTTGCCCGGCTACCAACGCGGCTTCATTTTTGAGGATCAGGTTATCGATAGAATTGCGGATGGGTTTGGGAAATTCGGTCATCTTTTCCCAACCATAGGTGGAGTTGAATATAATTTCCGATTTTCCAGACTTCCCTTGATTAGTGGTGATTAGCATTACACCATTGGCCGCCTTTACTCCATAAACTGCCGCAGCAGCATCTTTCAGAATGGTAACACTGGCAACCGAAGCCGGGTCTAACCGTTGAAAATCATCCCGGGGTATGCCATCTATCACCACCAGCATATTACCCCAGCCTCTGATATCCATGCGGTTGTCGTAAATGCCCGGCTCGCCGCCTACCTGCATAACTCTTAACCCAGGCAGCTTGCCGGTCAGGGCATTACTAATATCACCGGTGGTTATAGCCATTAGTGCAGCCGCTTCCACGGTGGAAACCGCCCCAGTCAGATTTACCTTTTTCTGCTCTCCAAACCCCACTACTACCACTTCATTTAATGAAGTTGCTTCTGCCTTTAGTTGAACATCAATAGTATTACGTCCACTAATGGGAACTTCCTGCATTACAAAGCCAATATAGGTAAAAACCAGAATGCCGTTTCCATCTGGCAGAGTTAGAGAATACTGACCATTAATATCTGTACTTACCCCGTTATTTGTCCCTTTCAGCTTCACGCTTACTCCTATTAGGGGTTCTCCCTTCGCATCGGTAACCTGACCCCTCACTACAACATCTTTAAGGGCATTGATAAGTACATTCGGAGGTTCTGTTGATTCGATGCTTTCTTGCCTGGATGTTGTAATCAGGATCCGCTTATCAATTTGCCTGAAATTAAGCGACGTATTAGATAATATGGTTTTTAACAATGCTGCTACAGACTGCTTACCGGAAGGGATATGCAGGTTACGGATATTTTTTACGTCTTCACTGCGGTACATGAAATGGAAAGGGCTTTGCGCTTCGATTTTTTGAAAAGCTTTAACCAGCGATTCGTTTTTAAGTTCAATACTTATTTCTACCTGGTCAATAGCCTGGCTTTTAACTGGTATAGCAGAAAACAACTGAATGGATGTAGTTAGTATAACTAATGAAACTATCCCAATACGCATAATTTGTATTATAATTGAGTTCTCTGGCAGTTTAGACTTTAGCGGCAACTTAATAAAATGCCGCAGGCCTGCAGAAATTATAGAAAAATTCATAATTTTATATTGTTTTAAGTGAATAGTATCCCCGCAAAAGCGGGGCATAATTTAAAACGTATGCTGTTGCACCGATGGCCGTCGGCACAAGGCTTCCCTCTGAATTTATTTGCCTTAGAGCAAACAGATTTCAGAGGGTTTTTTATGAGGGAGACCCATTCAAGCTTTCTTTAGAAGGGAACGTTTTTAGGATTAGTGGGTAATTAAGAACCATCTACTTAAGGTTTTTTGGTCAATCGATTTATTTATTTTTACTATTACTGATAATGACAGTAGCTTTTTCTTTATCATATTGGTAAACAGCATCGTTGAATTCGCAAATACTTTTTAATACTTGTTCGAGGCTTTCACCCTTCAGGAAAGTTGTGGTAAAGCGGTTTGATTTAATTAGCTGGTCGCTGAAGGTTATATTAACATTAAATCGTTCTTCCAGTAGCTCTGCTGCTTCTGCTACTGTAACATCATCAAACAATAAATCCTGCGCTTTCCAATCGAGATAAGTGTCCGCATCTACTGTCTTCAAAGTAGAATTAGCTTTTTGCTTATTACAGGTTATCTGTTGGCGGGGTAAGATTATGCCAAGGGTTTTATTTTGATCACTAACTTTAACCTTACCTCTGGTAACTGTTACAGTAATATCTATATCACCTGGAAAGGCTTTAATATTAAATGCAGTACCCAATACGGTAGTTTCTAATTGGCCGGTATGTACAATAAAAGGCTTGGAAGCATTATGCTTAATATCGAAAAAGGCCTGACCTTCAAGATATACTTCCCTTCTGGCTAAACCATCAAAAGATGATGGATAATTAAGTTTACTGCCTGAACTTACAATGACTGTACTCCCATCGGGAAGTCGAACCAGACGATTTAGCTTTTGTTGATTAACTTGGGCGGCAACAGTTTGTTTTTTTGTAGACTCATTACGCAGAAAGAATACTCCGATGGTACAGATAGCAAGTAGTATAGCCGCAGCGACCATTCTTACTAACCATCTTTTTATTGGTTTTACATTTTCATCTGGCTGTTCAGCGCTGGAGATATTTTGCCAGATACTGGTATGCATCTGGCTTTTGAGTTCCTCTTTCTTTTCCTGGCTCAATAATGCCAATACATCCGGCTCAGATTGAAATAGGTTATAATAATTTAATAAAAATTGATGCTCTTCCTTTGTTGCTTCATCTTTAAGGTATCTATGCAACAATTCAAGGAAATAATGTTTGTCCATCTAAAAGAGGTTGGTACTTTAGTTTGCTGTTGGTAAAATTTATTTATTACTTATATGTATGACCAGAAAATAAAGAAATAACCCATCGGGCATAAAAATTTATTTTATAACAGTATTTATTGTTGCTGGTATGTGACCAGAAAATAAAGAAATGCCCGATCAGAGAAATTATTATTCCTCAATTAATTGGCAGTGGCCGATAGGAGGGTAATCAATACAGTAAGCAACTGTAATAAAGAGATGCGTAATTGCTCTATTGCTTTACCAAGCTGATTTTGGACTGTTTTTCTGCAAAGCCCTAACTGTGTGGCAATATTTTTGGTAGGTAAATCTTCTTGAAAGCGAAGGCGAAAAATCAGTTGTCTTTGGGGCGGCAGAGTCGTCAAAAGTGCTTCATAAGATCTGAAAAATTCCTTCCAAAGCAGATTTGCATCCGCCTGCAGATACATTGCCGGCATAGTTTCTAAGGTATCAAAGAAAGGATGGATAAGTTTTTGCTTTTCTATCAGCTTAAATACCCTATTACGAACGGCTATATTTAAATAGGCAGGTAAATTATCAATATGCAGGGTTTCTTTTTTAAGCCAAATGTGCGTAAAAATCTCCTGGACTACATCTTTCGCCTGATCATCGTCTTTTAAACGCTTATATGCATTTGAATAGGTTTGTGACCAATACTTTTCATATAATACATTAAATGCATGTTTACTGCCTTGTTCCATGTGTTGCAGTAATTCTGCATCATTAGAAAGATTTGGATTAATTGAGTTCATTATGACAAGATTAACGTGTTGTGCGATTAAACTTTAAAATCTAACTGAACGATTTGACAAAAACATTTATCACAAACCAATAATACAATTATTTAATCATGCATGTATGCGTTCAATTTATTCTTCCGGCTGCCAAGATGTTAACTAACATTCTGATTAAAAAATAGCGTTATTTCTTCGATTAAAGTTTGAACATAAGCTTTAAGCTTTGCCTGAGTTCATGTGAATTAAGATAATTCTAATCATTATAGCGGTAAATAATCTTTAAGCAATACTCCTGAAAAGCAGATAGATCAATATTGGAAAAAATAAAATATCATTGTTACACTTAACTTACCTAATGAGGTTCTTAAAACTTTAAGTGCAGTGGTCAATTGATTTTTTACTGTCCTGTCAGAAAGATGAAGCATTTCAGCAATCTCCGAAACTCTTTTGTATTCATTACGGCTTAAACGATATATTTGTTTCGTTCTCGGAGGAAGATTGCTAACAACTTTTTCTATAACCTTAGCCAGATCTTTAACTTCTAAATTAGTTTCTAAATTGGTTTCGAGACCTAAATTCAGTCCGTGTAACATAGAAACATATTCTTTACGTGTTACATTTCTACGAATGTGATCGATGATTCGATGGCGGGTGATAGCAAAAAGATAGGACTGAAGGGAAGAATGAATTTGGATTTTTTTACGTTCGGTCCATAGATAAACAAAAATATCATGAATTAAATCTCTGGCTTCTTCTAAGGAATAAAGTTTAGAACTTGCAAACCCAATAAGAGCAGGTGCATAAAGCTGATAGATTTCAGAGAAAGCATTCTCATCTTCAGAACGCAATCTCTCCCACAATCGAATATCTTTTTTGAAATTATCAGAATCCATGCCTTAAATGAATTTGAACTTATTGTTTAATCATTATGTTGCGATACTCGACCTTCATAGGAGGACCAACATGTACCTGTACACCTAAGAGTCCTTTCAATTTGCCATTGACTGTGTCATTATCCGTAACGTCACTCATCAAAACCCCGTTAATATAGTGTTGCAAACGATTGCCCTTAACAATTAAGCGGCATTCATTCCAATCTTCACTTTTAATGTTGCTTTTTAATGAATCTGAATTACCCAATGATCCTGTTATAGTGGTTTCAGTCCAGGCGTTATTTTTGATTTTTGATTGCAGCGATCCTGATACAGTGGTTTCATTCTGGGCTTTTATCATTACTTTTTGGCCACGATATGCGAGTGTTGTTCTTCCCCGCTCCTCATAATTTTGACCAGTGTACCGATTTGCTCCATCAATATCAGCCTGATATCCCTTTAAAGCATAAGGCAGATCACTTAACTCTTCACTACGATAATTAATCCCACTATTTCCTGCTTTAGTAATTCTAAAGTCCAAAGTCAGTTCAAAGTCTGCAGGCGTACCTCCCTTCCAGATAATGAATGAGTTACGTTTCAAAAGAGTGGAGGGAGTAATTTCACCTACTAAACTGCCATTCTCCACCCTCCAATAAGTTGGATCCCCTTCCCACCCATTGAGTGTCTTACCATCAAATATTTTTACAAAACCGCTTTTGTTTTGGTTCTTTAAACTGTGTGTTTTACAACTTATAAGGATTAGAAACAGAAGCAGGCCGCAAATCGAGAATAAGCCCAGGGAGATTTTAATTTTTTTATGCATATACTTAGTAATTTAATGATGCGAGGGTTTAATATTTAATTTATTTCCTTTGCAACTTATCGGAATAACATAGTTTTATTTCAATTAAGAAACATTACTAGCTGTTGTAAGCCACTCTACTTCTGTATCTTTCCAACTTCTGGAAGCAGCAGAGTCGAGTACGGCCTGACAAACTTTCTGTGTTTCAAGTGCATCCTTAAAGGTAGGTGAGCATGGCTCACCAGTTTCCAGACTTTTCAAGAAATCTGCTACTTGATGAACAAAAGAGTGTTCGTAACCAATAGAAGTTCCCGGGATCCACCATCTTTTCATATAGGGCTGATCGCTATCTGTTACAAGTATGGAACGCCATCCCCGAACGACGGAATCATCTGCGTGGTCAAAGTATTCCAGACGGTTCATATCATGCAGGTCCCAACGGATGGAAGCATGCTCTCCGTTTATTTCAAAGGTATAAAGGGCCTTATGACCACGAGCATAACGGGTAGACTCAAAAAGACCCAATGATCCGTTATCAAAATGACAATGGAATATACAGGCATCATCAATACCTACCTTCTGTACCTGACCAGTCAACTGATGCATCCTTTCTTTAATAAAAGTTTCTGTTACAGCTGAAACATCTCTGATACCACCATTCATCCACATGGCCATGTCAATACAATGAGCCAGAAGGTCGCCTGTTACACCCGAACCCGCCGCATCTATATCCAGCCGCCATAATGCTTCACCACCCTGAGGCAAATCGGCATTAATTGTCCAGTCTTGCAAAAAATTGGAGCGGTAATGAAAAATTCTCCCCAGCTTGCCAGAATCAATAATTTGTTTGGCTAAAGTAACAGCCGGAATACGACGGTAGTTATACCAAACCGTGTTGGCAACACCGGCCTTATCAATAGCCACCACCATAGATTTTGCTTCAGCTAAAGTTCGGGCAAGGGGTTTTTCGCACAGAATCATTTTACCTGCGGCTGCCGCTGCAATAGCAATTTCCGCATGCTTATCATTAGGGGTACAGATATCAACAGCATCTATATCATCACGGGAGATGACCGCCTTCCAGTCCGTTTCAACCGACTCATAACCCCATTGATCGGCAAATGCCTGAACTTTATCTTTGCTACGTGAACAAACCGTTTTTAATACCGGACGATACTCCAATTCAGGAAAGAAATCACCAACACGTTTATAACCGTTGGAATGCGTTCGGCCCATAAGACCGCATCCGATCAGTCCAATTCTTAATTCTTTTTTATCAATCATTTTATCTTTTCAAAAACCCATAAACTCAATTTAAACGGCCTCATACCAGCCGTGCAGCTGTCGAACGTTGATCATAGTGGCCAGAATATCGTTCCATGTCTGACCCTTCATCATAACTTCATTCGGGAACATACATCCATCCCAGCAAATGTGATTGAACGCTTTTGTAATTTCTCCTTTTTCATTACGCAGCCAGTGACCTGCATCCTTTGCAATGTCCAATTTACCATTAGGATCTGTGGCCTGACAATGTCTGCCTGTTTTATCATGTGATCCTGATCCGTGTACCGTTCCATCATTTTGCGCGACATGAAAATCAATTGTCCATGGACGCAATGCGGCAGTTAATTTTTTAAGACCCTCTGTTAATGCTTCGCGATCATTCCATTCAAAATCAACAGGCAGAATCCGACTTTCAGGGGCATTGTATCCTAGCAGGTACAAAAATGTATGTGCCATATCGGCCTGAAAGCCCATATTAGGCCGGTCTACCGCTTCCAGGGTATCCAACATCGCCTTCCAACTGTGCATACCGCCCCAGCAAATCTCTCCTTCTGCAGCTAATTTTTCTCCATAACCAGCCGCTACGTCACAAGCTTCACGGAATGTCTGCGCAATAAGTTTTGTATTCGCCGCGTGGTCATGGTTCCAACTCGCGGGATCGCATGCGGAATCAATACGAATAACGCCATTGGGTCGAACCCCGAGACTACGTAAGGTGCTGGAAATATGGCAAGCCTTACGAACCTGGGTTACGAATTGGGCACGCTCTTCTTTGGATCCCATAGCCGAACCTCCTCCTGTTGGTGGCCAAACGGGTGCTACAACACTCCCAATCTCGAGATTGAGTGCGGAAACCTTATCTGCCAATTGTTTGATATCATCATCCGTACTATCGATGTCAAAATGAGGAGCGAAAAGGAATATATCTACACCATCAAATTTGACACCATCCACCTCAGCAGCGGCGGTCATCTCAAGCATAGTATCAAATGAAATCGGTAGCTCTGAATCAGGCCCTTTGCCCACCATACCGGGCCATGTTGCGTTGTGAAGTTTGGGATAATTATTCTCAGTCATAAGTCAAAAATTATTCAGGATATTCAATTCACATTTATTACAAAACCAGATCCGGATTACCCGGACCAAAGTGTTTAAGCATTACTATTGGATCGGACGTGGAATGGTTCACAATTTTAATCCCTTCCAGGGCCGCTTTTTCGCTGACAAAAAATTCATCGTTTGTTAATTGTCCGTAACGGATCAGGGCAGGCGTTTCAATATCCCAAACTCCCATTTTACCATGCCCCTGCATCATGATCAAACCATACGCAGCGCTATCTTTAATTGTGGCGGTTGCGCCCGGGAAAATGGTGAGTTCCTTCGCGCTAAATGCGTCTGATTTATAGCAAACCCAATTTTCAACATACCCTTGTGAATGCATTTCTTCCAAAGCTCTTACAGGCAAAGGTCTCATAAAACGGGTTTCCAGAATATTGGGATTAACGTTTAAATCCCAATCAATAACTTCCATCAATTGGTCAAAATCTCCTTTTCTATCTTCGGGAGTACCATTCCACAACAATTCTTCGGGAATTATCGCTTCATTAACCAATGATTGGTACATTGCAAAAACATCGGATGCTTTTTGAGGCTCGTAAGTACACATACTTCCGGGTGCATGGAGCATTCCTGGTGGTACATCCCAGCCCGTACCAGGCTCCAGTCTAAACGCCTGCGAATAATTGGTTAGCTTATTGTCGCCTTTGGTAAAGTTAACCAGGCACTCCCGAATCTGTTCTCTTGTTGTACCGGGTGCGATCCCAAAAAATGTATATGGAAAATCTCCTCCGTGATTATTTAATTGCGGTGGGAAATAATACGCTTCAGGTTTACCTTTCTGACCAATTTTAGCAGCATGCTCATCGTTGTGATGAATGTGATGGGGAAGAGGTCCCATATTGTCAAAAAATTTAGAATACATTGGCCAGCTGCCATGCTCGTCCCAGAGCCGGGATCCAATTAAAGCGCCTTTAAGCTCATCAATGACGTCTTTTAATAAAATTTGATTCTCTTTAATCCCATCATTAAATATTACCGCGCTTAAACCCTCATTTTCGCCCGTCAGTGGGCCATTTTTAGCCGGTGTGGTAGAAGACAACCATCGTTCATCGATACCTCCCCTTTGCCCTCCGAGTAGGTAATAATCATCCGGGTGTAGTTTAATTCTTCTGCCTGGTACACAAAAAGATCGTGGCACCCATGTTGGAGCCAAACGCAAAATTCCTTTGCCTTGTTCTAATGCTTTTTCTGCTAAACTCATTTTTTATAGTTTATAATGAATAATTTAGTTTCGACTAATTCGATTATTTAAAAACTCATTGATAGTTGTTTCCTGATCCAGCACTTCAATTTCCAGATCATATACCCTGCTTTCTCCCGGTAAAAGATAGATCAATTGATTCAGTTCCCGAGCTTTTGCTTGTCCGATGGGTGGATTTGTTCCAGGCTCTAATCCAATTACATATTCTCCTTTTCCGAAATGCAGCCAGTTGGTTAGCCAGGGCAGTTGTTCTTTTTTAAATCGCAAAGCAAGAGCAATACCAATTGCTGCGTTGTAAATTCCGCTGGTACATTGGCCGGAACTATTCGGTGCTATATCAATAAAGGCAGCTTCTTCGCCACCACCGCTATGATCATCTAATGGAGCAACACACTTACGAAAGCTATTCCCTTCGCGAAAGATTTTATTACTTTCCCCGCTTTCGCGGGATTTCCAGAATCCTTCCCAAATAATCTCAGCACCTTCATCCACTAAGGGCCAACCAAAATTGCAATGATACAACAGCATGTGCGGAGCTGTGGTATTGCCTTTGTTGATCACTTCATCGTGAATTCGAATGGAAGCTTTTCCTAGTGTTGCGGAAATGGTTCTCCGCAGTTCTAATCTGATACCGAGTGGATGTGTTTGCCGGATTAATCCGGTGATACTCATTTCCATTTTACCGGCCACAGGATCCGGCTGGATGATGGATTCTATTTCTGCCGGGATATTGCTGATTTGTCCGTGAAGGCCACGTTCCCCAAATTCATCAGTTTCGGGACCCCCAATATGGGTTAAACCGCAGGTAACTAACAAACCGCCACCAAACGTCCGGATCCAATCAATGCCCTTATCAGAGAATGGTTGCGGAGCCGTAATTCCCAAATGACTAAGCCAGGCTAAGCTATGCTGGTTGTAAAATGCATCTGCAATATCCATCGCCCGGTCGATTACCACTTTGTAACGCAGACCCGTTCCGGTATTAATCCATGCAATTCTGGTTCCACGCCCTGCACCATTATCTATAACAGAGGTTTCAATCCCGCCCAATTGTGCGGGATTTGATATTTTATTATGCCAGGCCTGAGGTGTCAAAATTATTATCTCCTAATTATTGGTGATAGGTTGCTTGCTTTTTGGCTTGTAGATCTGATGATCTTTATTCGATCCCGAAATCAGGTAAGCCATCAGGTCTTTTAATTCTTCTTTATTTAAGCTGTTTAACATACCCGGATACATA